>NZ_JBQOIF010000009.1:0-157120 GCF_052665395.1 Stenotrophomonas sp. 3(2025)
TCACGGCGTCCCCCGCCACCGGACCCACCCCGCCATTCCCAGGAAGTCAGCTTTTGCCGTTGCCGTTGCTGTTGCTGCGGCCTCTGCGGGTGCCGGGTGCAACCCGGCCGACACCCACCCGATGCTACGCTGTGGCCACCGACAACCACGGAGGCGGGATGGGGGCGATCGTGTTGTTGCCGCTGGGCGTGGACGACGCGGTACTTGACCGCTGCCTGGCCGCGCTTGATGCCGGTACCGCAGCGGGGACATCGATCTGGCTGGCCGATGACGCGCAGGCCGGGCCACGTGCACAGGCGGTGGTTGAACACTGGCTGGCCCATACGCCGTTGCAGGCCGAATACACCCGCCGCGCCAGGCCACTCGGCGAGGTTGCCCACCTGGACGAAATGCTGCGTGCCTGCGATGGCCTGGACGTGGCGGTGCTGGCCCCGGACAGCGTTCCCGCACCGGGATGGCTGCAGCAGCTGCAGGCCACGTTTGCGCGCGACGCGGCCATTGCCACGGCCACGCCATGGTGCAACGTGGGCGAAACCGCGGCATGGCCGCGGCTGGGCGAGCTCAACCCCGAACCGGGCGACCCGGCGCTGTTGGCCCATGTCTGCGCCGCACTGCCGAGCCTGCATCCTGAACTCCCTTCGGCGGTCACCCACGCCGTGCTGGTGCGCGCCAATGCACGGCGGCGCGCCGGTGGCCTGGATGCAGAAAGCTACCTGGGCTGGAACGCGGCGCTGGTCGATCTGAGCCTGCGCATGGCTGGTCTCGGCTGGCGCAACGTGTTGTGCGAAAACGCCTTCGTCAGCCGTGCCAGTGAAGCGCCCAGCCGCGACGGCGATCTGGAAGCACTGGCCGCGCGCTGGCCGGGGTGGGTGCCGCGGCTGGCTGACTTCCTGATGCACGACCCGCTGCACACGCTGCGCCAGGACCTGCAGCACGCCTTGCAGCAGGCGATAATGCCGCGCGGGCAGGGCGACCTGTTCGTCCCGCCATCACCGTTGGAGCCGCCTGTTTGAATTCTGCCATTGCCGCCATCGTCGTCACCTACCAGAGCGGCAGCACCATCGAGGCCTGCCTGTCGCGGCTGCGCCAGGCGCAGGACGTGGCCGAGATCCGGGTGGTCGACAATGGTTCGCTGGATGACACCCTGGAAGTCGTGCAGCGCCACGCCAGCCACGATCCGCGTGTACGTTTCATCGCCAACCCGGACAATCCCGGTTTCGCTGCGGCCAACAACCAGGGCGTTGCCGATTCTCGCAGCCCGTGGCTGGCCTTCATCAATCCCGACCTGATGGTCGAAGTGGATACGCTCTCCGCATTGCGTGACCGCGCCAATGCGGTGGGCGACAGTCTGCTGGGGGTGGAGCAGGTGGACGAACACGGGCAGCCCGATGACGCGGTGCGGCGCCGTGATCCGGACTTCCTTGCCATGCTGCGCTCACCCGGTCGTGGCGCGCGGTTGGCCATTGCCCGCGACCCGGCGCAGCCGTTGCAGCAGGTGCCGGCGTTGTCCGGTGCGCTGCTGCTGATGCCCCGTGCCCTGTTTGATCGCATCGGCGGCTGGGATGCCGGCTACCGGCTGCACGCCGAAGACCTCGACCTGTGCCGCCGCGTGCGTGAGGCCGGTGGCGTGGTTGCCATCGCCAACGACCTGAAGGTGACCCACGTGCGCGGGGTGTCCAGCCGCTCGCGCCCGTTCTTCGTTGAATGGCACAAGCATCGCGGGCTATGGCGCTATTTCAGCAAGTTCGAAGCGCCGCAGCGGTCGTTGCCGGTGCGGGTGGCGGTGTGGGGGGCGATCTGGGCCCATGCACTGGTGCAGGTGCCGAGGTTGCTGCGCAGGTCGCTGTAACGCGCTGCCACAGGATCATCCACACATGGCGTGAATCGACTGCAGAGCGCGTGAGGGCGCCACCTCCACCACGGACCCCGGTTCACCCGAACGGGCGCATAATTCCCCCATGCCTATCATCCAGTCCCTGCTCGACACCGACCTGTACAAGTTCACCATGATGCAGGCGGTGCTGCACCAGCACCCCGGCGCGCAGGTTCAGTACCGTTTCAAATGCCGCACCCCCGGTATCGAACTGGCCCGCTACATCGACCAGATCGATGAGGAGATCGACCACCTGTGCAGCCTGCGCTTCAGCAATGAAGAGCTGGATTACATGCGTGGCCTGCGCTTCGTGAAGCCCGATTTCGCCGACTTCCTCGGCCTGTTCCACCTGGACCGCAAGTACATCCAGCTGCGCGCGTCGAAGACGGTGCCCGGCGAGATCGAACTGGACATCACCGGTCCGTGGCTGCACACGATCCTGTTCGAAGTGCCGCTGCTGGCGATCATCAACGAAGTGTGGTTCCGCAACACCACCACGGCCGATTTCGCCGAAGGCGAACGCCGCCTGCAGGCCAAGGCCGCGCTGCTGCGCGATACCCCTGGCTTCGAGCAGTGCCGCATCGCCGACTATGGCAGCCGCCGCCGCTACTCGCGCGATTGGCATGCCCGCCTGCTGCCGCTGCTGCGCGATGCGCTGGGCCCGCAGCTGGTCGGCACCAGCAACGTGCACTTCGCGCGCCTGTACGGCATGACGCCGCACGGCACCATGGCCCACGAGTACCTGCAGGCGTTCCAGGCACTGGGCCCGCGCCTGCGCGATTCGCAGGTGGCGGCGCTGGAGTCGTGGGCGCGCGAGTACCGCGGCGACCTTGGCATCGCCCTGTCCGACGTGGTCGGGCTGGATGCGTTCCTGCGCGACTTCGACATGTATTTCTGCAAGCTGTTCGACGGCGTGCGCCACGATTCCGGCGACCCGTTCGACTGGGGCGACCGCATGCTGGCCCACTTCCAGCTGCGCCGCGTCGACCCGCGCAGCAAGGTGCTGGTGTTCAGCGATGGGCTCGACATCACCAAGGTGATGCGCCTGTACGACTACTTCCGTGGCCGCTGCCAGGTGGCGTTCGGCGTGGGCACCCACCTGACCAACGATCTGGGGCCGACCCCGCTGAACATCGTCATCAAGATGGTCCGCTGCAATGGCCAGCCGGTGGCCAAGCTCAGTGACTCGCCGGGCAAGAGCATGTGCGACGACCCGGGCTACCTGTCCTACCTGCGGCAGGTGTTCGAATTGCCCCCTGAAACGGATCGCAGCGTCACATAGTGACGCTGCGCGTCAGGTTGCTGCATCCAGCTTGCTGTGCACCTTTGTGATGTGCATCACATTTACGTGGCCGAACTTCACGAGATCGCTTACGATCCGCGTACAGGATGTTTGCAGGTCTTGAGGGAGTTCTGCGGTGAAGGTTCTTTCTGTGTTCGGTACCCGTCCTGAAGCAATCAAGATGGGGCCGCTGGTAAAGGCGCTGGGTGAGGCGCCGGATATCGAATCCATCGTCTGCACCACAGGCCAGCATCGGGCGATGCTGGACCAGGTGATGTCGCTGTTCGAGATCACCGCCGATCACGATCTTGATGTGATGGTTCCCAACCAGACCCTCAACGGCCTGTGCGCCAAGCTGTTCGAGCGCCTGGATGCGTTGTATGCGCAGGTGCGACCCGATCGTGTGCTGGTCCACGGTGATACCACCACGGCGATGACCGCTGCGGTCGCTGCCTTCCATCACCGCATTCCGGTGGGACACGTCGAAGCGGGCCTGCGTACCGGCGACATCAGCCGGCCGTGGCCGGAAGAGATGAATCGCCGCGTCATCGATGTCGTCTCTGATTTCCTGTTTGCCCCCACACCAAGTTCCCGCGCCAACCTGGAACGCGAACACCTCGGCGGCAGGCTCCTGGTGACCGGAAACACCGTCATCGACGCCCTGCAGCAGACCGTACAGCAGCTCGATCGCGACCCGGCACTGCGCGCCCGCGCCGATGCGCCCTTCCAGATGCTTGATCCCGAGCGTCGCCTGCTGCTGGTCACCGGCCATCGCCGCGAGAGCTTTGGCCAGGGCTTCCTGGACATCTGCCGCGCACTGGCCGAGCTGGCCCAGCGCGAAGACCTGCAGGTGCTCTATCCGGTGCACCTCAACCCCAACGTGCAGGGCCCGGTGAATGCCGAGCTGGGCCATCTGGGCAACGTGCACCTGGTGCCGCCGCAGGATTACCTCAGCTTCGTGCGCCTGATGCAACGCGCCGACGTGATCCTTACCGACTCCGGCGGTGTGCAGGAAGAAGCGCCAGCGCTGGGCAAGCCGGTGCTGGTGATGCGCGATGTAACCGAGCGCCCGGAGGCGGTCGATGCCGGGGTGGTGAAGCTGGTCGGCACGGCGCCGACGCGGATCGTCGATGCCGTCAACGCCGCGTTGCAACAACCATCACATGCAACCCGTTTCGACCCCGACGCCAGTCCTTACGGTGATGGCCGAGCCAGTGCGCGCATCGTCGCCGCCCTGCGCGGACATCCACTGCCCGAATTTGCTACCGGCCACCGCAGTGCCGGCCCTGTTCCCACCCCTCTACAAGAAGTGACGCCATGACCCAGACCGGCCGACGTAGCTTCCTCGTTGTTTCCTCCGTGCTGGCCCTGGCGAGCTCCGCTGCCGCTGGCGCTGCCGACAGCGCCGCCGGCCAGTTCACCGAATGGACCGGGGACAGCACGGTAAGCCGGCAGATGACACTTCGCCAGCTCGGCTTCCGCCAGCCGCTGGTGCTCAGCGGGCAGGAGAGCCAGCGCGAGGTCTACCTGCCCGTACCTGTGGGCGTGCCGACCCGCGATGCGCAGCTGCAGCTGGATGGCCGCTATGTGCGTGGCCATGCCGGGCGCACGTCCGGGCTGTGGTCGGTCGATGGCGATCCGATGGCGGCACGTTCGATCACCGATGCGCAGGGCGACGCCAGCCAACTGCTGGCCATTGACGGCGAGCCTCGCGAGAACGGCTTCGTCCGCGTCGGCGTGGGCTGGTGGTCGATCGTTTCCGACTACCGCTGCGCGGACCAGAGCGCGCCAGCCAACGTGCTGCGGCTGTCGCCGGATTCGCGCTTCAGCTATCGCTTCGATGGACGTGCGGTGGACACCGTGGCCAAGGCCTGGGGCGCACTGCCGCCGCGCGTGCGCCTGCTGGTGGAGGGCAAGGCGCTGCAGGCATCGACCTACGATGCGGCGTGGCGCATCGGTGCTGCGCTGCAGACCGGTGGCAAGCAGGTGGACGTGGTCGCGCTGCCCAAGGTCGGCGACAGCGTGGACCTGACCGGCATCAGCATTCCCGCCAGCCTGCAGGGCGTGCCTGCCTATGCGGCGCTGGCGGCCGGTGAGCGCGCGCACGCGATCAGGGATCTGGCCGAAGTCGGCGCGCTGTTGTCGCTGCGTGACAGCGGCCCGCTCGCCGCCGATGTGATGATCGGCAGCGATGCGCTGCGCAATGGCGTACGCGCTGCACTGGATGCGCTGGCCGTGCAGGTCGGGGCCAGCGGCGCCGATGCCGCCAGCGCGTTCAGCGCCTGGCGGGTGGCCGACATGGCGGCATTGGAAAAGCCGGTGGCAAATGCCTCGGTGAGCGTCACCACTGTCGCCGGACGGCCGACCCTGGTGGTCGACCCGGCGGCCGGTGGCAAGGTGGCAGGGTTGTTGTCCGAGCAATGGCGCAACTATGCGCTGGGACGTTCGCTGCAGGTCACGCAGGCGGTCGCGCCGGTGATGGAAGGGGACCGGGTGCTGCTGAGCCGGCTGGGCAACATCGCCGGTACGCAGGACATCGTCACTCGTGGTGATCGCAGCGCCACCTTTGAACTGGGTGCATTGTCGGCCGACGGCCGGTTGCCGGAAGAAGTGGTGCTGGATGTATCGGCTGCACCCAATGCCGCCGGGCAGGGCGCGGTTGCGACGATCTACTTCAACGACTACCTGCTCGGGGCCAAGGTGCTGTCGGCCGATGGCAAACCGCAGCGGCTGGTTGCCAAGGTACCCACCTACGCGCTGTCGGCCCGCAATGAAGTGCGGGTCAGCTTCCTGCGACAGCCGGCGCGGCCCTACTGCCACGATCCGGCCACTGCGTTCCCGGTGTCGATCCTCCCCAGCAGCCACCTGAAGCTGGCCAAGCGCACGCTTGGCGCAGACTTCATCGGCGCGGCCAGCCAGCTGGCGCATGCCAATGAAGTGTTCGTGCCGGCTACCTGGCTGCAGGATGCACCGTCCTCGCTGGCCAAGGTCATCGCCATTGCCAGCGCGGTGGGTGCATCGCCGGAAGCGGCCAGCCTCAAGGTAGTGGATGCGGGCGCGGCGATCAGCCCGACCAGGCCTTACCTTGCCTTCGCCCTGGCGCCGTCCGGCGTCTCCCTGGCGGGCCTGAAGAACGGCCAGCTGGTGATTGCCGGCAAGCCGCAGCCGCTGCTCGACCTGAGCGGCCTGCAGCGGGCGGCCGCCGTACAGGTCGCCTCGGCAGGCGGGCAGATCGGTGTGCTGTATAGCGACCTGGGCACCGAGGGACCGGTGCTGGCTGCGCCGTTCCGGTTGCTGCGGGGTGACCTGGCGGTGATCGATGGCAGCGACGTCGTCCGCGATTTCGACAGCCAGGACCCCTATGGTTCGCGTATCGCCCAGGAGGGCAATCCGCAGTCGAAGTGGGAACAGCACATGGTGTGGCTGCTGCTGCTGGTCGGCGTGGTGGTGTTCGCACTGGCCGCTGCCCGCATTACCCAGGTCCGCCGTCGCCGCAAGTCCGCCAACGTCGGGCACTGACCGGACGTGGACGGTCTGTTCTGGAACATCCAGCTGGCCAACTACTACGCTGCCCTGGAGACAGTGGCAGCGGCGGTGGCCGTGCTGATCCTGATTTCCAGCCTCGATGACCTGTTCATCGATATCTGGTACTGGGTCCGCGAAAGCTGGCGCACGCTGACGGTCAAGAAGCGCCGTGAGTACAAGCCGCTGACCCAGCAGGACCTGCTGCAGCGCCCGGAACAGCCGCTGGCGATCATGGTGCCGGCGTGGATGGAATACGACGTCATCGCGCAGATGGTGGAGAACATGATCGATGTGCTCGACTATCGCGAGTACATCGTGTTCGTCGGGACCTATCCCAACGACCAGCAGACCATCGATGAAGTCGAGCGCATGCGCCGACGCTACAAGCGCCTGCGCCGCGTGGAAGTGCCGCATGACGGCCCCACCAGCAAGGCCGATTGCCTGAACTGGTTGATCCTGTCGATCTTCGACTACGAAAAGCGCCACGACATGGAGTTCGCTGGCGTCATCCTGCACGACAGTGAAGACGTGCTGCACCCGATGGAACTGCGTTTCTTCAACTACCTGCTGCCACGCAAGGACATGATCCAGTTGCCGGTGACCTCGCTGGACCGCGAGTGGTACGAACTGGTGGCGGGCGTGTACATGGACGAGTTCGCCGAATGGCATGCAAAGGACCTGGTGGTCCGCGAGAGCGTGTCCGGCATGGTGCCGTCGGCAGGCGTGGGCACCTGTTTCTCGCGACGTGCGCTGCTGGCGCTGAGCGAGGCCACCGGCAACCAGCCGTTCAATACAGACAGCCTGACCGAAGACTATGACGTCGGCGCACGGTTGGCGGCGATGGGAATGCACTCGATCTTCGCCCGCTTCCCGGTGCAGTTCCTGGTGCGGCGACCGTCCTGGTTCGGCTGGGGGCCGGTGCGTGAGCGCACCCAGCAGATGGCGCTGTGCGTACGCGAGTATTTTCCCGACAACTTCCGTGCGTCCTACCGGCAGAAGGCGCGCTGGGTACTGGGGATCGGCCTGCAGAGCTGGGAAACGCTGGGCTGGCGCGGCTCGCTGGCGACCAAGTACCTGCTGGCGCGCGACCGCAAGGGCATCATCACCTCCTTTGTCAGCATCATCGCCTACCTCATCTTCCTGCAGCTGCTGCTGTTCTGGCTGCTGAAGGTGACCGGTGTGTGGAAGCTGCAGTACCCCAGCGTGTTCCAGGCGGGCAGCTGGCAGATGAACGTGGCGTTGCTGACCACCGCTGCCCTGGCCACCCGCGTGCTGCAGCGCTTCTACTTCGTCAACCGGCTGTATGGCTGGGAACACGCGTTGATGTCGATCCCCCGCATGGTGGTCGGCAACATGGTCAATTTCATGGCCACCGCGCGCGCATGGCGGATGTTCCTGGCGTATCTGTTCTTCGGCAAGCGCATGGTCTGGGACAAGACCATGCATGATTTCCCCGATGCTGCGGCACTGGTGCAGACCCGCAAGCGCCTGGGTGAACTGTTGACCACCTGGCAGGCCATCGAGCCCGAGCGCCTTGAACAGGCCCTGCAGCAACAGCAGGGCGGACGCCAGCAGCCCTTGGGCCGGATCCTGTTGTCGCAGGGCTGGCTGGATGACGAAACGCTGGCCGAGGCGATTGCCTTCCAGGGCGATATGCAGCGTGCGGTCATCGACGTCGATTACCTGGCCCGGGGCGGATTCCCGGTCAGCGTCGATGCCTGCGTGCAGTGGCGCATGCTGCCGCTGCCCCCGGTGCAGGAGGGCACCCTGCGCCTGGCTGTGGCCAATCCGTTGTCGGAGGCCGCGCTGGAACTGTTGAAGCAGGAAACCGGCAACACCCAGGTCGAGCAGAGCATTGCCCGCGAAAGCGAGATCAACGCCGGCCTGCGCATGATCAGTGGTGCCGAGCTGTGGCGCATCGATACCGTGCCGTTGCTGGGCGACCTGCTGGTGGAAATGCGCCTGATCGACCACGCCCACTTCGAGATCGCACTGGATGAGTACAAGCCCCAGCGTGATGGACGCATCGGCGACTACCTGGTCAAGCGGGGCATCGCCACCGAAGACGCCATCGCCCAGGCAATGGAAGAACAACGCCGCCGCGCGGCGATGCTGCAGTCGCCGCCTCCCGGAGTTGAAACGGTATGAAGACCTCGCTGCTGTCCACCTTCATCGCCGTCGCCCTGGCGGCCGCTGCTCCGGCATACGCGCAGGCCGACGTGCCATTGCCGCTGTCCGGGCCCGCCTACCGCATGGCCGAGCAGGCGTTCGCCGCCTACGAGCGTGGCGATTACAACACGGCCCTGCGACAGGCCGGCGAAGCGTCGCGGCTGCGCCCGGACGTGGTGCGCCTGCGGTTGCTGCAGATCTATTCGCTGCAGAAGCTCGGTCGCAGTGATGAGGCACGCCAGCAGGCGCGGCGTGCGCTGGATGCGGGCCTGAAGGATCCGGCATTGCCGGGCCTGGCCACCGCGCCGGCAGCCGCTGCCGGCAGCGGCGGTGGTACCCGCGCCGTGCCGGCGGCACGACAGACACCGGCTGAGCGCGCTTACCAGCAGGCATTCGCCATCGCGACCGAAGCCTATACCGCCTACAACAACGACCAGATGGCGGTGGCCGCCAGCAAGGCCGAACAGGCGTTCCGCCAGCAGCCGCAGCAGGGTGCGTGGGCGATGCTGTGGGTCGCCTCGCTGGAAGCGCAGCAGCAGTTGGAGCAGGCCGACGCTGCGGCGGCTACCGCACTGCAGCTGGGCGCACCGAATGTGGCCGATCTGCGCGCCAAGCGCGTGGCATTGGGCCGCCAGCGTGCGGTGAAACCGGCACAGGAGGGCTACCAGGCGCTGATATCGCAGGATTTCCGGGCCGCCGTCGGGTTCGCCCGCGAAGCGGTGGCACGTGCGCCTGACGTCGCCTCGCACCGCCTGCTGCTGATGACCACGCAGTTGCTCGATGGGCAGCTGGCAGAAGCCGAGCGCACCGCCGACCAGGCCCTGGACAACGATGCCGACGATACCGTTGCCCTGGTGATGCGGGCCTATCTGCGCCAGCGCCAGGGCAACACTGCACAGGCCAACGCCGATTTCGACGCGGCCCTGCAGCAGGACTGGCTCGATGACCAGCAGCGCCGCAACGTGCGCCTGCTGGCGGTGGACGCCGCAGTGGCTGCCGGCGATCGCAGCCGTGCCACCGCGCTGCTGGCGCCGCTGCAGGCCGATCCCCTGGACGACGTAGAGGCGTCCTCACGCCAGGGCATCCGCGAGGCGGTGACCCAGCGCGAAAAGGCGATCCGTGGCGCACGCGCCGGCCAGACCCTGACGCTGCAGTCCTATCCGGCGCCGTTCCAGCAGTGCCGCGATACGCCTTACGGCACCCAGTGCGAACTGATGCCCGCCGATCTGCAGGGCGAAGGCGGCCCGGCACAGCGCGCCTATGCGGCCTATGGCCGGCAGGATTACCAGCAGGCCATCAGCGAAGCGCGCCAGGCCGTGCAGGAAACTCCGGACAGTGCGACCTTGCAGGGGCTGCTGACCACGACCCTGGCCGCCGGCAACCGCAGCCAGCAGGGCGAGGCGCGCCAGCGCCTGGACAGCGCGCTGGCCACCCACCCTGATGATGCGGGCCTGCTGATGCAGCGTGGCTACCTCAATCAGGCCGCGCGCGAGCCGGCGCTGGCGCTGGCTGACTTCCAAGCCGCCGAGGCCACCGGCAAGGCGCCCAGGACGGTGATGATGGACCAGGCCTATGCCAGTGCCGCCAGCGGCGATCACCGCCAGGCCGTGACCCTGCTGCGCGGCGCGATCGACGCTGCCGACGCCGGCCAGCTGCCACTGGACAAGGCGCAGCGCTACAACACGCGCAGCGCCATCGCCGGCTACTCGCGCGACTGGGGCGTGACCGCTTCGGCCGGCTACCGCGGGTCGCGCCAGGCGGCCACCAACCTGGGCGGGGCATCGATCAGCACGCCCGGCGCTTCGGTGTTCAGCACCCTGGAAGCCTTCTGGCGGCCGCAGGCCACCAACAACCAGCACGGCACGCTGGAAGCCTACGCACGTATCGCCAATACCTTGTACGACGAAGGCGGTACGTTCGAATCGTTGCTGTTCACCGACCCCTGCACCGGGCAGGCGACGCCGGACAACCGTGAACGCGCCGAGCGCCTCAGCCGTTCGCGTTCGATCGCCGGCTGGCCGTCCACCGTCGGTTCGTTCGGCGTGCGCTATGCCTTCGGCCAGACCGGCCTCAGCGTCGGCCTGGAACGCCGCCAGTTCCTCGGCAGCGCGACTCGGCGCGGCGGCATCTACGCCGACTCCGCCGCCATCCGCTGCCAGATCCAGATCGAATCCGAACGCCCGCTGCAGGCCAACCTGCTGGCCCGTTACCGGCTCAACGACAGCGCCGGTGGCTGGATGACCTACGCCACCTACGGGTTCTACAACGGCACCGGCGTGCGCACCGACGTCAGCCAGTGGTGGACCGTCAGCGGCTATGCCCAGGCCGGCCTGAGCTGGGATGACAACCGCGCCCACTTCACCGTCGATGCGCTCGATGCCAACGGTGCCCCGTCCCAGCGCGTAAGCGAATCCAATGGTCGCCTGCGTCGCCAGCAGGCCTTTGCCGCAGCCGAACTTCGCGCCGGGCGCAACTATCGCTTCGGTGCCGACCAGACCCGCTGGCTGGTCACCCCGTACCTGGTGCTGGGCGCGGACTGGCAGGACCAGCGCTCGCGGGTGCGCGGCATCGACTATCCCGGCATCGGGCCGCAGTCGTTCAACCTGTCCGACACCCAGCGCAGCTGGTCGCTCGGGGCCGGTCCTGGCGTCGGCGTCCGTTACTGGTTCCGCGAAGACCACTACAACGCGGCGCGCTCCTACCTGGACCTGTCGGTGTCTTACCGCTTCGCCATCGGCGGCGGCGATACCCAGCGGGCCAAGGGACTGTTCGCCACTGCCACCCTTTACTACTGATGCTGCATGAAGGATCTGCCGATGAAATCAGTTTTCTCTGCAACGCTGCGCGTACCGTCCGCGCGTAGACCGCGCCTGCTGCTGGCCGCCGTGTGCGCGCTGGCCGCCGCCGGTCCCCTGCAGGCGCAGGCACCTGCCGCGCCCGTTGCCGCGGCCAACCAGGACTCGTCCATCGTGCTGACCGGCAAGGATGGCTGGCTGTTCCCAGCCTGGGGCAGCCTGACCGACGTCGATGGTGCCGCCGTCGCCCGCAACACGGCGCTGATCGCCGAGGCACAGCGCGCGCTGGCCGCCGCCGGGGTCAAGCTGCAGGTGCTGGTGCTGCCGGACAAGGCCCTGTTCTATGAAGACAAGCTGCCCGATGGCAAGCGGCTGGGCGATGCGGTGCGTGGCCGCTACGCGTTGGAACTGGAGGGGTTGGTCAATGCGCACGTGCCCGCTGTCGATGCGTTGCAGGCGATGCGGCAGGTCAAGCAGGGCGGCCAGGAGGTGTTCTATCGCAGCGACCAGCACTGGACCCAGCCGGCCGCCGACGCCGTGGCCGCTGCCGTCGCCGCGAAGGTGAAAGAGCAGGTACCGACCCTGGCCGGGCAGGCCGGCAGCGGCATGCCGCTGGGCAGCGAGATCAAGGAACGCCGCTTCGGCGATCTGGCCGAGCTGTTCCTGACCGATGAACAGCGCAGGGCGATCGGCCGCGACACCTTCACCGTACGCCGCCAGGCAGAACAGCAGTCGCTGCTGGACGATGCACCGGCGCCGGTGCACGTGACCGGCCACAGCATGGTGCAGCCGTACTTCGGTTTCCCGCAGAAGCTGTCCAACCTGATCGACCGCCCGGTATCGGTGAACTGGAAGCCCGGCAACGTCGGCCACTGGGTGATGCTGCTGGAATACCTGGAATCACCCGGGTTCAAGCAGAACAAGCCGCAGGTGCTGGTCTGGCAGATGTTCGAACCGTCCTACCCGCAGGGCCCGGATGCACGTGGCCAATGGGACAACGCCTCGATCATGACCCCAGAGCAATGGAAGGCGCGCCTGCACAAGGCGCTGGGGCAGTGATCCGATGAATGCCCGTCCCGGGGCGCCCGCGCCCCTGCCACCTGCTGCCCCACCGCGTGCCCATCGGCTGACCGCCGTGGTGGTATCGGCATTGCTGCTGATCGGCGTCTGCGCCGGTGCCTGGATGCTGGCCAACGCCAGGCTGCCGGCCGAGAAACTGCTGCCCTCGCGCTGGGCAGATGGCGAAGCCGGGCAGGCGATCAACCAGGCCCTGCGGCTGCCGATCCAGGCCCAGGGCGACCTGCTGGGGGCGGCCGTGCGCTATCGCCTGCTGGGCGATCTTGGCGAGCAGGTGGCGCTGGGGTGCCCGGGCTGGCTGTTCTACCGCGATGGCCTGCGTCCGCAGCCGGGTGCCGGTGCCAAGGTATTCAACGATCGCGTGCGCCTGATGCAGCACTGGTCGCAGCAGTTGCAGGCCACCGGCGCGAAGCTGCTGGTGGTGGTGGTGCCGGACAAGTCGCGCATCGAGCAGGCGCACACCTGTGGCCTGCGCTATTCCGAACCGATGCGTGCGCGCTACGGGCAGTGGCGGCAGGCGCTGGCGGCGGCGAAGGTCCCCAGTGTCGATCTGCTGCCGGTGTTGTCCGGGCAGGACGCGCCGGTGTTCTTCCGCACCGACGTGCACATGAACCGCATCGGCGCGCAGCGTGCCGCCGACGCAGTGAGCGCGGTGGCGCTGCCGTTGCTGGGCGGGCAGGGCAGCCAGGCATTCGAGGTCGGAGCGCCGGGCACGCCCAAGCCACGCATGGGCGACCTGATCGTGCTGGCAGGCCTGGAACACGCGCCGCCATCATGGCGGCCGCCGTTGGACCTGGAGCCGGAGCAGGTCATCGCGCCGCTGCGCAGCGGTGGACTGCTGGACGACACCCCGCCGGTGGAGGTGCTGCTGCTGGGCAGCTCCAACGGCCGCCGCAGCCTGTTCGCAGAACGCCTGGGCCATGGCCTGGGGCGCGAAGTGTGGAACCAGAGCATGGACGGCGGCCAGTTTTCCGGCGCACTGCTGGCGGCGCTGCCGCAGCAGCCGACGTGGCCACCCACCGTGAAACTGGTGATCTGGGAATTTTCCGAAATGGCCCTGTCCCTGCCGCTGACCGAAGGCGAGCAGAAGGCATTGGCCGGTATCGACTGAGCGCCGACCGACCATGCTGTTCAACTCTTTCCTGTTCCTGCTGATTTTCCTGCCGATCGCGCTGGGCGTGCACTACCTGCTGGGCGCGTTGCGGCCCCGGCTGGCCGCGCTGTGGCTGTGCGTGGCCTCGATCGTGTTCTACGGCTGGTGGAATCCGCAGTTCGTGATCCTGCTGGCCGGCTCGATCATCTTCAACTACCTGGTCAGCCTGGTGATCCTGTCGCTGGCCAAGCGTCCCCGGTTGCAGCTGCTGGCCACCGCGCTGGGCGTGGCCGCCGACATCCTGCTGCTGGTGCATTACAAGTACTTCGCGGCAATGGTGAACTTCGTCCACGACATCGGCTTCAACGTCGGCCCGATGGACACGCTGATCCTGCCGCTGGGCATTTCCTTCTTCACCTTCACCCAGATCGGCTACCTGCTGGACTGTCGTGCCGGCGTGGTCAACGATCGCAGCCCGCTCAGCTATGTCCTGTTCGTGACCTTCTTCCCGCACCTGATTGCCGGCCCGATCCTGCACCACAAGGAGATGATGCCGCAGTTCAGCAAGCGCGAGACCTATCGTTTCCAGGCCGAGAACCTGTCCATTGGCGGCATGCTGTTCGTCATCGGCCTGGCCAAGAAGGTCCTGCTCGCCGACAGCATCGCCCCGTATGCCGATGCCGGTTTCGCCTCCACAGGTGATGTGCAGTTCTGGGGCGCGTGGGCCACCGCGCTCAGCTATGCGCTGCAGCTGTACTTCGATTTTTCCGGTTATTCGGACATGGCGCTGGGCCTGGCCCGCATGTTCGGCATCCGCTTCCCGCTGAACTTCAATTCGCCGTACAAGGCCACCAGCATCATCGACTTCTGGGCGCGCTGGCACATGACGCTCACCCGTTACATCACCGCCTACCTGTACTACCCGGTAGCGATGGCCGTGACCCGTTGGCGCACCCGCCATGGCCGTGCCACCGGCCCTACCGCAGTGGCATCGGCTGGCGGCTTCTTCTCGATGATCGTGCTGCCCACCGTATGGGCGATGGGCCTGGCCGGCATCTGGCATGGTGCCGGCATGCAGTTCCTGATCTTCGGCCTGCTGCATGCCGGCTACCTGGTCATCAACCACGCGTGGCGGGTCTTTGTCGGCGGTCGCAAGCCGGCCGCGATGCGAAAACTCAATCCGTTCCAGCACGCCGGCTACCTGCTGCTGACCTTCGGCGCGGTGCTGGTGGCGCAAGCGTTCTTCCGCGCCGATGGCGTGCACGATGCGTGGCAGCTGGTGCAGGGCATGTTCGGCGTGCGCGGTTGGGAAAGCATGGAGAACCTGGGCCATGTCGCGGGCATGGGCCTGGCCGATGGTGTGCGCCTGCTGCTGGGCCATCACCTGCAGCTGCTGTACATCCTGCTGGCACTGGCCATTGTCTGGCTGGCACCGAACGCGCACCAGATCATGGGCGTGTACTCTCCCGCGCTGGCCAAGCCCAGCCCGGCGCCGCGCGCGTGGATGCGCTGGCAGCCCAACTGGGCCTGGCTGCTGGTGATGCTGGTGCTGCTGTCGCTGTGCCTGCTGAACCTGCACAAAGAAACCCGTTTCCTTTACTTCCAGTTCTGACAAGGTGGATTCCAACATGGACAAGCAGACAATCCAGAACCAGCTCATCGACATCGTCGAGGCGGTGATTGGTACCCGCGTGCAGCCGGACGAGTACATGGAATCGTTCTTCGATTCGATGTCCAAGGTGCAGCTGATGGTCGAGGTCAAGGACCGCCTTGGCGTCACCCTGCCGGTGGATGAAATCGATGCCCTGGTTGATTCGGTGCAGGTGCTGGCCGACTACGTGGCCGAGCACGGCCCCCGCTGATCGCCTGCGGGCACCGGAGGTAGCACGATGTACTTCGATTTCGACCAATGCCGATTCGCCGACCTGGATGTCGCCACGCAGGCTCCCGCCCTGCATGCGGCCGATGGGGTACTTGACTGGGCCGGGCTGCATCGTGCCACCCAGCAGTGGATCGACCGTGCGCGTGCTGCCGGCCTGGTGCACGGTGACGCATTGGTGATCTCCGGGCACAAGGAATCGGCCTTCGTGGTGGCCATGCTCGGCTGCCTCTGCCTGGGCGTGACCTACGTACCGGTGGACACCATCAACCCGCCAGCGCGCCTGCAGCGCATCACCACGCTGGTGCATGCGCGTGCGATCTACGATGCGGCCCTCGATGCGTTCCTGCCCGGTGCCGATGCGCCACGTGCGCTGGCGGTGCCGGACCTGGCCTACATCATGTTCACCTCCGGCAGCACTGGCGACCCCAAGGGCGTGCAGATCGGCCGCGACAGTGTTGCCCTGTTCACCGGCTGGATCCGCGACTGCCTGGCGCTGGGCCCGGCGCCGGCGTTCATGAACCAGATGCTCTTCAGTTTCGACTTCTCGCTGTTCGACCTGTGTGGCGCGCTGGGCCTTGGGGGCTGCTGCGTGCTGTGCCCGCGCGAGGTGATCGCCAGCAGCGAGCATTTCGTCGACCATCTGCGCGATTCGCGCGTGGCCGTATGGGCATCCACGCCCTCGTTCGTGCGCCAGCAGATGCTCAATCCGCGTTTCGACGCCGCGCACCTGCCCGACCTGCAGGTGTTCGTGTTCGGTGCCGAGTCGCTCACACCGCGCGTGGCTGAAGAACTGTGGGCGCGTTTCCCGCAGGTACGCATCATCAATTCCTACGGGCCAACCGAAGCGACCTGTTCCACCACATGGGTGGAGATCGATCCGGCCCTGCGTGCGGCGGCACCCAACCCGTTCCCGATCGGCATCGGCAAGCCCTATGCCGAGGTGTTCCTCGATGACGGTGAGATCTGCATGGCCGGCGACCATGTGATGCGGGGTTATCTCGAGCGCCCGGACCTGGATGCCGGCGTGTTGTTCGAACACAACGGCAAGCGCGCGTACCGCAGTGGTGATCTGGGTGATGTCGACGCGCAGGGCCGGTTCTACTTCCGTGGCCGCCGCGACGACCAGATCAAGCTCAATGGCTACCGCATTGAACTGGCCGAGGTCGATGTCGGCCTGGCCCGCCTGCCTGGCGTGGTCGCGGGTGCCGCCGTGGTACTGCGGCGACCCGATGGCAGCCTGGTGCGGATGATCGGCTTTGTCGAAACCACCCAGCCACAGACCGGCCCACTGCAGCGTCCGCCAGCGGACCTGGCGGATTGGAAGGGCCTGCTCGAACGTTACATGCCGCCCTATATGATTCCTTCCGAGCTGTTCGCCGTGGATGCCCTGCCGCAGACGATCAGCAACAAGGTGGATCGCAAGCAACTGGAGCAGCGCTACCAGATCCTGGCGCGCACGCTCCGCACGACGGAGAAACCCGCATGAACACTGTCCTGAAATCGCTGGTCGCCACCGCGCTGCTGCTGTCGCCGTGCGCAGCCTTCGCCCAAGGCGCACCGGAAGGGCGCCTGGCCCAGTTGTATGCCGCGCGCCCGCCCGCTGGCTCTGCCTTCGTGCGCGTGCTCAACCCGGGCAGCACGGTGCTCAAGGCCGGTATCGGCAATGGCGCCGACCAGAACGTCGGGCCGGCAACACGCGCTACCCGTTATGCGATCGTTGAAGGCGGCAAGCCGTTCAGCGTGCGCGTGGCCGGCAAGTCGCGCACGCAGCCAGCGGTGGCCGCCGGCAGTTTCACCACCCTGGTGCTGGATGCCGGCGCAGCGGCCAAGCCCTTCAACGTGCTCGAAGACGGTGGTGGCAGCAGCGACGCCCTCAAGGCCGAGATCCGCTTCTACAACCTTGCCGCCAATTGCCCCCAGGGCAAGCTGGCCATGGCCGACAAGGGCGCAGTGGTGTTCCCGGCGGTTGCCGCCGGCCGCAGCGCCGCGCGTGGCATCAATCCGGTCAAGGCGCGGCTGGTGGCCGGTTGCGGTGGCAAGGACAGTCCCGCACTCGAACTTCCCGCGCTGCAGCCCGGCGATCACTACAGCCTGTTCCTGACCGGTACCGCCAACGCACCGGTGCTGCAGGGCCAGCTCAGTGGCACCGACGCGGTGGGCCGCTGATCCGATGGCAGACCGGCCGGTATTCCGCGAGGACCACGCACTGTTCCGCGACCAGGTCCGTCGCTTCATCGACGCACAGATCGCGCCCGGCTACGCGCAATGGGAGCGCGATGGCATCACGCCACGCGCGCTGTGGCGCGCGGCCGGCGAGGCCGGCCTGCTGAACTGCCAGCTGCCCGAGCCGTACGGCATGGGAGGCGACTACGGTCATGCCGCCTGCGTGATCGAAGAACTGGCACGCGCCAACTATCTGGGCATCGGCTTCTCGATCCACTCGGACATGGTCGCGCCCTACCTGATGCAGTACGCCACGCCAGCCGTGCGCGATGCCTGGTTGCCGAAGATGGCACGGGGTGAAGCGATCGGTGCGATCGCGATGACCGAGCCCAGCGCCGGCAGTGACCTGAAGACGATCCGCACCCGTGCCGACGTAGTGGACGGCGGCTATCGATTGAACGGGCAGAAGACCTGGATCACCAATGGCAGCAATGCCGACGTCGCCGTGGTGGTGGCCACTGTCGCCCCGGAACTCGGAGCCGGCGGCCTGACGTTGTTCTGCGTGGACCTGGCCGCTGCCGGTGTCAGCCGCGGTGCGCCGATGGCCAAGATCGGCCAGCATGCGCAGGACACCACCGAACTGTTCTTCGAAGACGTGTTCCTGCCGGCCGATCACCTGCTGGGCGAGGAACGGTGCGGCTTCGGTTACCTGGAAGAACACCTGGCGTCCGAACGGCTGGCCATCGCGTTGCGCGCGGCCGCCTCGGCCGAAGGCATGCTGGCTGAGACGGTGGCCTACGTGCGGCAACGCAAGGCCTTCGGTCGGCTGCTGATTGATCACCAGAACACGCGCTTCGTGCTGGCCTCGGCCACGGCACAGCTGGCGATGCTGCGCAGCTTCCTCGACCAGTGCCTGGGCGAGCAGATCAGTGGGCAACTGGATCCCACCCGCGCGGCGATGGCCAAGCTCAACGCCACCGAAGTCCAAGGCAAGGTGCTGGACGACCTGTTGCAGCTGCACGGCGGCTACGGATACAGCAACGAATATGGCATAGGGCGTGCCTGGGCCGACGCGCGTGCACTGCGGATTTTCGGTGGCACCAGCGAGATCCTGCGCGACATCATCGGCCGCACGCTGTAACGCTTTTTGCGGGTCGGTACCGGGGTCAGATTCCCCAGCGCTTGCGCAAGGCGGCCGCTTCCAGCGTGTCCTGCGACAGCCAAGGGTCCAGCGCATATACCAGCACGTGTTCGGCGCCGCTGTCGCGCGCCCAGGCCAGCTGCCGCTCGATACGTGCGGCATCAGCGGTTTCGCCCTTGAACTGGGTGCCATCGTTGTTCTCGCCGGGCAGCTCGCGGAACAGCTCGACGATGGCATCGAAGGCCACGCCGCGCGTGCGCAGATGCTGCAGCAGCGGCTGCAGCTGCTGTACGTTGCCGGCGCCGGCAACACCCACGCCGTCCTGCACCATGGGCCTGACCGCGGCCTGGGCGAGAACGGCATCCCACAAGGTCACCAGGTCGCCCTGGGTCTGCAGACGGCTGAAATAGCAGGAAACCGCGCAGTCGCCACCACGCTCGACCGCCGCCTGGGCGATGCCGTGCAGCCACTGCGCCAGCCATTGTTGACGGGCAGGATCGGCCCAGTGGTACTGCTCCAGTTCGTAGGGGATGTACCAGCCATTGAATGCCTGCACGCGCGACCAGGGTGCCTGTGCCAGCCAGGCCCGCGCCTGCGCCAGGCTGTCGGCGAAGAAGGCCTGCAGTGCGGCGTCGTCTCCGCCGATGGCCTGCCACCAGCGTTGCTGGAACGGCAGGCCGACGCGAACGGCGATACCGGCTTCCGAGGCTGCGGTGAACAGCATGCGCACACTGGCATCGGGTAGCTGCCAATCACCCTCGGCGCCACCGACGATGCCGCTCCATTGCAGCACCAGCTGCCTGCAGCCGAGCCTGCGCGCCAGTTGCAGCGAGCGCTGCCAATCGGCCATGCGCCACTGCAGGTGGCTGCGCCACGGCTGCAGGAAGGTGCCGTCCACCTGTTCCGGCAGCGAACAGCCGGGCAGGGTGGTCAATGCCGCCGCAACGGGCGCCAGCAGGGCGGCGCGCAGCAGGCGCCGGCGCAGCGGCGAAGACGGATCGGGAGGCAGGGGAGGCGTGGACATGCCGTCATCATCCCAGAGCACCGTTGGCAACGGGTGAACCGGGCCATGCATGATGAACATGCGCTCGCCGGATCACTCCAGCGCGTAACGCAGCACGAACAGCACCGCCACCAGCCACACCGCCGGGTGCACCTCGCGCCAGCGGCCGGTGCCGGCCTTCAGCGCGGCATAGGCAATGAAGCCGAACGCCAGGCCGTTGGCGATGGAATAGGTGAACGGCATCGCCAGCGCGCACAGCGCGGCGGGTACGGATTCGGTCAGGTCGCTCCAGTCCACTTCCACCAGTTCGCGCAGCATCAGTCCGGCCACGAACAGCAGCGCCGGCGCGGTGGCATAGCCGGGCACCATCGCCGCCAGCGGCGAGAACAACAGCGCGGCCAGGAACAACGCAGCGACCACCAGTGCGGTCAAACCGGTACGGCCACCCACCTGTACGCCCGAGGCGCTTTCGGCGAAGGCGGTGGTACTGCTGGTGCCCAGCAGCGAGCCGGCCACGATCGCCGTGCTGTCGGCCAGCAGCGCGCGGCCGAACCGCTTCTGCGCACCCGGCAGTTTCAGCAGGCCGGCACGGCCGACCACGCCATACAACGTGCCGGTGGCATCGAACACTTCCACCAGCACGAACACCAGCACCACCTGCAGCAGCACCGCGATCGGCGCGCCGCCGTTGTGGTGCAGCAGGCCGGGCAGGTCCAGCTGCAGGAAGGTCGGCGCCAGGCTCGGCGGCAACGACACCAGCCCGTGGTACTGCAGATCGCCCAACGCCCAGCCGGCCGCGGTCACCGCCAGGATGCCGATCAGGATCGCACCGCGCACACGCCGCGCCTCCAGGATCGCGATCAGCAGGAAGCCGCCCAGTGCCAACAGCGGTGGCGCGGTATTGAGCGGGCCCAGCGCGACCAGCGTGTCCTCGTTGCCGATGATCACGCCGGATTTCTGCAGCGCGATGATGGCCAGGAACAGGCCGATGCCGGCCACGATCGCCGACCGCAACGACGCCGGGATGCCCGACACCAGCCACGCGCGCACGCCGGTCAGCGACAGCACCAGGAACACCAGGCCGGAAATGAACACCGCCGCCAGCGCCTGCTGCCAGGGCAGGCCGGCAGCGCCGACCACGGTGAAGGCGAAGAACGCATTCAAGCCCATGCCCGGGGCCATGCCCACCGGGAAGTTGGCCGCCAGCGCCATCACCACCGAGCCCAGCGCCGCGGCCAGGCAGGTGGCCACGAACACCGCCCCAGCATCCATGCCGGTGGTGCCCAGGATCTCGGGATTGACGAAGACGATGTAGGACATCGTCAGGAAGGTGGTGACACCGGCCAGCAGTTCGGTGCGCACGGTGGTGCCGTGCTGCTGCAGCTGGAACAGGCGTTCGAACAGGGACATCGCAGATCTCTCGTACCTGCACGCCCTGCCGCCCGAAGGACCGGCGGGTGCGTCGCCAGGCGGTTAGAAGTGGTAGTTCAACTTCAGCGTAACGCTGCTGTAGTTGGTATGGAAGCTGCGTCGCGCCGCAGCCGGGTAGTTGGGATCTTCCAGGTAAACCGGGCTGGAGCCCAGATGGGTGTAACGGTACTCCGCACCCGCCGAAAGCTGGTCGCTGAAGCGGTACAGCACGCCCGCGCCGACGTTCGCGCCGGTGGATACATGGGACGCGTGGGTTTCAAATTCGGCCACGCGGCAGCCGTTGGTGGCCTCCACCAGCGACTTGTCGCAGCCCAGCGAAAACTCCTGGCGGGCCACGCTCACGCCGGCGCTGACGCACGGCAGCCACTGGCCCGCCGCGTAACCCAGCGTCAGGTTGACTGCGCCCGAACGGGTCACCGCATCCTTGCCGTAGTAAGGGCTGTACTGGTGGTTGTCGCGGTCCTTCCACTGCTGGGTGATGTTGCCGAAGGAAAGGGTGCCTTCGATCCCGGCAACCACATTGTTGTCGAACTGCCAGTTGCGGCCGGCCTGCAGCCCGCCAGCAAAGCCACGGATGCTTTTTTCAGAGGCATTGGCGTTGCTGCGGTCCTGGCTGTGGCCTTCGCCATGGCTGGCATGGGCACCCAGGTAGATGCCTTCCCAGTTCGCCGGCGCGGCTGCGGCAGTGCCCGACAGCAGCAGCGCTGCCGTGGTGGAGATCAGTGCTTTCATGGTGTTTTCCTACGAGGGGGATGAATCGGGTGCGTAGGAAAACCGAAGCGTTGGGCCGGGAACATACAACGAGTTGCAAAGTACGGATGATGCCGTGTGCGACAAGGAATCAACACTGCTTTACACGTGCAGGCTTCAGCCGGGTGGCGTTGAAGCGCGCCGCGAAAGGGTCAAAAGCGACAACTAGAATCGATTGCGGCCCATGAAAGGCGAAAGGCCGCGCGAGCGCGGCCTTTCGTTCTTGCTTACTTCAGCGCCTTGAAGCGCAGGCGCTTCGGCGCAGCGTCGTCGCCCATGCGGCGGCGCTTGTCTTCTTCGTACTCGCGGTAGTTGCCCTGGAAGAACTCCACGTGCGAATCGCCTTCGAACGCCAGGATGTGGGTCGCGATGCGATCCAGGAACCAGCGGTCATGCGAAATGACGAAGGTGTTGCCCGGGAACTCCAGCAGCGCATCTTCCAGCGCACGCAGGGTTTCGATGTCCAGATCGTTGGACGGTTCGTCGAGCAGCAGCACGTTGCCACCCTGCAGCAGGGTCTTGGCCATGTGCAGGCGGCCACGCTCACCACCGGACAGCGAACCGACCATCTTCTGCTGGTCCTGGCCCTTGAAGTTGAAGCGGCCGATGTAGGCGCGCGACTGGATCTCGATGCCGTTGATGTTGAGGATGTCCAGGCCGCCCGCGATTTCCTGGAACACGCTGTGGTTGCCTTCCAGCGCGTCGCGGCTCTGGTCCACGTAGGACAGCTGCACGGTCGGGCCGACCACGATCTCGCCGGTGTCCGGCTTTTCCTGGCCGGTGATCATCTTGAACAGGGTCGACTTACCGGCACCGTTGGGGCCGATGATGCCGACGATGGCGCCCGAGGGCACCAGGAAGTTCAGGTTGTCGAACAGCAGGCGGTCGCCGAACTTCTTGGAGACGTTCTTGAATTCCATCACCGCCTGGCCCAGGCGCTCGCCCGGCGGGATGAAGATTTCATTGGTCTCGTTGCGCTTCTGGTAATCGACCGACTGCAGCTCTTCCAGGCGGGCCAGACGGGCCTTGCCCTTGGTGCGGCCGCCCTTGGCGTTCTGGCGCGACCACTCCAGTTCCTTCTGGATCGCCTTCTGGCGAGCCTTTTCCTGGTTGTCTTCCTGCTTCAGGCGCTCATCCTTCTGGGTCAGCCAGTCGGTGTAGTTGCCCTTCCACGGAATGCCGCGGCCACGGTCCAGTTCCAGGATCCACTCGGCGGCGTTGTCCAGGAAGTAACGATCATGGGTGACCGCCACGACGGTGCCGGTGTAGCGCGCCAGGAACTGTTCCAGCCATTCCACCGACTCGGCGTCGAGGTGGTTGGTCGGTTCGTCGAGCAGCAGCATGTCCGGCTTCTGCAGCAGCAGGCGGCACAGCGCCACGCGGCGCTTTTCACCACCGGACAGCTTGCCGACGATGGCATCCCACGGCGGCAGGCGCAGCGCATCGGCGGCCACGTCCAGCTGGTTTTCCAGCGTGTGCGCATCGCCGGCGGCGAGGATCGCCTCCAGGCGCTCCTGTTCCTTGGCCAGCGCGTCGAAATCGGCGCCTTCTTCGGCATAGGCGGCGTAGACCGCGTCCAGCGCAGCCTGTGCCTGCAGCACTTCGCCCACGCCTTCTTCAACCGCTTCACGCACGGTCTTGGTCGGGTCCAGCTCCGGTTCCTGCGCCAGGTAGCCAACCTTGATGCCGGCCTGCGGACGGGCTTCGCCCTCGAAATCGGTGTCCACGCCGGCCATGATCTTCAGCACGGTGGACTTGCCGGCGCCGTTCAGGCCCAGCAGGCCGATCTTCGCGCCCGGGAAGAAGGACAGCGAGATGTCCTTGATGATCTGCCGCTTGGGCGGGACCACCTTGGACACGCGGTTCATGGTGTAGATGTATTGCGAGGACATGAGGTCTCCGTAGGCGCGACCCTGCGCCCGGTCCGTCACGGGGAACTTCCCGTTGCGGCAGCGGGCACAGACTGAATGGAATACCCCCAATTATAGCCGGAAGCGCTTACGCCCCGCGCCGTCCGCAGCGCCCGGGGCTGGCCGAGGACTGAATGGGCCGTCACAGTCCCGCAGCGGGAAGCGTTTCCAGCCGGAAACCGTTCAGATCGAATGCGCAATATGGGCTCACCACCCACCCCAGCAGAGGTCTCCCATGCACATCCATCGACTCATGGCCGGCGCCGTGGCCTCTGTACTGGCGCTGGGCGCCATCGCCCCGGCCTTCGCCGACAACGACCACCGAGGTCGCGACCACGACCGCCGTGAATGGCGCGAAGATCGCCGCGAGTGGCGCCACGACCGTCGCGACTGGGAACGCGACCGCCGCGAAGCGCGCCGTGACTACCGCCACGACCGCCGCTACGACCATGGTTACTACCGCCCGGCGCCGCCGCCGCCGCGCGTGGTCTACAGCCCGGGCTACCGGCCCGGCTATGGCTATGGCTGGCAGCGCGGCCACCGCTACCGCGATTACTACCGCGGCCCGATCTACGTGGTGAACGATTACCCGCGCTACCACCTGCGCCGCCCGCCGTCCGGCCACCACTGGATCCGCGATGACCGCGGCAACATGCTGCTGGTGGCCGTGGCAACCGGCATCATCGCCGACTACATCATCAACAACCGTTGATGCAGCGCCGGGGTCGGATCCCTTTCCAACGGAAAGGGCTCTGACCTGATCGGAAAAAAAGAAGGGCGCCACAAGGCGCCCTTCTTCATTCAACCGGCCAACCTCCCGGTCAGAACGCCACCGACCAGTCCAGCTGCGCCCCCACATCGCGCTGGCCATCGCCACGGCGGCCCTGCATCTGCAGCGCCACGCGGCTGTTGTCGGTCGGGCTCACCGCCACGCCGAACTGGGCCAGCGCGCTGCGACGGGCCAGCGGCGCACCGCTGATCGCAAAACCCTGCGTGCCTTCCACGAAGCGTGCATCGACCTGCGGCAGGCGATCGCCGCCCGCCACCTGCCAGCCCACGCGCGCGGTCAGCGCCGCACGATCACGCTGGCCACCGCTGATGTCCCAGTCCGCGCGCAGCGCAGCCAGGCCGGTGCGGTAACGTGCGCTGCCGCCGTTCCACCGCAGGGCACTGTGGCCGCCGTGTTCCTGGCTGCCGTCGCTTTCCAGGCGCACCTGGGCCACTTCGATTTCCGGGGTCAGCTGCAGGCGCGCGCCGCCGAAGGTCCAGCCGGCACGCAGGAACGCGGTCGTGCCGGTGGCGTCCTCGCGGGCGGACAGGCCTTCGTCCAGGCGGGTGCCGACCTTTGCGGTGCGCGTGCTGTCGGTGCGGTAGTCGGCACGGCTGACACCGGCACGCAGGCTCAGGCCCTGCCAGCGGTACTGGCCGTACACGCCGTACTCGGTGCTGTCGGTCTCGCTGCGTGCATCGCGCTGGGCCAGGCGGCTGACCAGCTGCTGCTGGCCGGCGGCCACGCCCACTTCCAGCGATTCACCCAGGCGCCAGCCGGCACCGGCCATGACGCCGTGCTGCGACGAACGCAAGCCGGTGTTGTCCGCGCCGGCATCGGTGCGGCGCTGGCCGGCGTTGCCGCCGATCCAGGCGTGCACGCCCGGGGCGATCTCGGCACCCATCGTGAGACCGTCCAGATGGCGGTCGATGCCCTCGTGCAGGAAGCGGTTCTGCAGCAGTGCGCCGCGGTGCGCGGCATGGATCTCACCGCTCAGGCTGTCGAAGGCCGGCACCACCTCGGCCAGGTCCAGCCGTACCACCGCCTCATACACGGCGTTGCCATTGCCCAGCGCTTCCACCGCGCCGGCCACCGCCTTCTGGTTGGGGTTCACCACCACATCGGGGAAGGCCAGATCGATATCCGGCATGGCGATATCGTTGCGGGCCAGGGTCAGGTAGACGTTGCTGGCGTCGTAGTCCAGCGTGGGGGTCAGGAAGGCCAGCGTGCTGCTCACGCCGGAGAACGTGCCCTGCACGCCCTGCGTCGCGCTCAGGATGGTGTAGCGGGTGCGTGGCTGCCAGTCACCCTCGCTGGCGATGGCCACCGTATTGCCACCCTGCAGCGTTGCGCCGCCGCCCACCTGCACGCGGTCGCCGGCGCCATCGGCGCCCAGATCCACCAGGTAACGCGAGCCGTTCTCCATCAGCAGGCTGCCGGTCATCGACAGCGTGCCGAAGGCCGTGGCCGAACCCGGTGCCAGGGTGGCGCCGTCGCGGATGACGACGTTGCCCAGCTGGCCGTCACCGCTCAGCTCGGTGCCAGTGCCCAGGTCGGCCAGGCCGCCCAGGCGGCCATGCACGTCAAGCGCGCCGGCCTGCACGCGCGTGGTACCGGTGAAGCCGCTGCTGTCGCCCGACAGGCTCAGCAGGCCCGCATCCAGCTTGACCACATCGCCCGCGCCGGACAGCACGTTGTTGAACAGGGTCTGGCCATTGCGCTGCAGCTGCAGCGTCGCGCCCGATGCCACGTCCACCGCGCCACGGATCGCACCGTTGCCAGCCAGCACAAGGGTGCCCTGTTCAATGCGGGTACCGCCGCTGTAGCTGTTGTTGGCATGGGTGGTCAGCGTGCCGCTGCCGGTCTTGCGCAGTGCGCCGGTGCCGGTCAGGCGGCCGCTGAACATCGCATCGACCTGGTCGGTGTCTACCGTGGCGACACCGTCCAGCGCCATTTCAACGTTGCTGGTGAAGGCCTTGCTGGTCAGGTGCAGGGTGCCATCGGCAATCAGCACGTTGGCCGTGCCGGCGCCCTGGTAGATCAGGCCGCCGGCCAGGTTCAACGTGCCCTGCGGACCAATGGTCAGCGAGCCACGGCTGCCGCTGGCGCCGGCGAGGCCCAGCGCGTCGTTGACCGTCAGCGCACCGCCGTCATACACCGACACGCTGCCGTTGCCCTGATTGCCGACGGTCAGGCGGCCCATGCTGGCCGAACTGCCAGCGTCGGCCACGCGGAAGCTGCCTTCGCCCTGCGTGCTCTCACCCACGCCCACGTTGCCTGCGGTCAGTGCGGCGCCGTCGAAGACATTCAGTTCGGCCACCGCGTTCTGGCCCACGGCGATGAAGCCGGTGGTGGCGGTGGTGCCCGCACCGGTCAGCACCAGCACGCCATCGGGCGCGCCCGGAGTGTGCCGCTGCTGGCCCAGAAGGGTGCTGCCCTGCACGGTCAGCGTGGCGCCGTCGGCGACGGTCATCGTGCCGGTGCCGGAAACGCCGATCAGCAGGTCACTGCTGTTCAACCAGCTCGAATCCTTGCCGGTCACCGTGGCTTCGCCGCGGGCCACGCTGCTGTAGCTGCCCAGACGGGCGACGCCGGTCTGGAAGCTGCCACCGTTACGCACGTTCACCGTGCCCATGCCCTGCGCGCCCACGTGGATCTGGTCGGTGGCAAAGCGCGAATCCTTGTCGGACACTGTCAGCACGCCACTGCTGCCCATTTCCGAGGCCACCCACGTGCCCTGGGCGTTGATCACCTGGCCGCCATCAAGCACGTCCAGGAAGCCGCTGCCTTCATGGCCGACGCCGATGCTGTTGTTGCCGATCCACTGCGAACCGGCGCCGGTCACGGTGACCTTGCCGGTCGAGCCGGCCAGCGTCGCAATGAAGATGGCAGTGCTTTCCAGCACGCCGCCGTTCTGGATGAACAGCTCGCCGCTGCCGCCATGGCCGATGTCCACGCGCCACGAATCAGCCCTGATCGCATCCACCACGACCGGGGTCACGCTGTCGATGTAGGCGTGGTTCTCGACAGTCAGGTTCGGATCGCCGTTGCTCCACGCACCCGGCACATACCAGTGGCCATCGAGCTGGCTCGGATCGCGCACGGTGACCGTCGCAGCAATCGCCGTGGTGGGGCCGCTCATGGCCAGGCCGATCGCCAGGGCCAGCAGGCTGGTGGAAAGAGTACGGGAGGCGCCGGAAGTGCGACGCAGTGCCAGCGTCATTGCCGGCGAAGCTTGGTGCGAATGGGTCACGCGGATTTTCCCCTGTATGGACAGGGCGTATCGGCCGCGCAAGGGAGGGCTTTAGGTTTCTTAATATAAACAATTCAGAGTTGCAAGGAAGCGGGTCACACTTCCGGATATTCCGGGAATGGAGTCGCTGCCCAACACCGCTGCGGATTACACACGCAGGCGCGCCAGCACATCATGCCACAGCGCAATGCCCAAGCCCCTTCCGCTGCGGTCGCCCGGGCCCTCCAGCCCGCTTACAATCGCAGGCCCCGCTGTTCCCTCCCTGCCTGGAGTAACCGATGTTCCCGCGTGACGTCCGCATCGAAACCTACGATCCCGAACTGGCCAAGGCCATCGCCGCCGAAACCCAGCGCCAGGAAGACCACGTCGAGCTGATCGCCAGCGAGAACTACACCAGCCCGGCGGTGATGGAAGCCCAGGGCAGCCAGCTGACCAACAAGTACGCCGAAGGCTACCCGGGCAAGCGCTACTACGGTGGCTGCGAATACGTGGACATCGCCGAACAGCTGGCGATCGACCGCCTCAAGCAGCTGTTCGGTGCCGACTACGCCAACGTGCAGCCGCACAGCGGTTCGCAGGCCAACCAGGCCGTGTACTTCGCGCTGCTGCAGCCGGGCGACACCATCCTCGGCATGAGCCTGGCCCACGGCGGCCACCTCACCCACGGTGCCAAGGTCAACGCCTCGGGCAAGCTGTTCAACGCTGTGCAGTACGGCGTCAACGACCAGGGCCTGATCGATTACGACGAAGTCGAGCGCCTGGCCCTGGAGCACAAGCCGAAGATGGTCGTGGCCGGTTTCTCGGCCTACTCGCAGGTGATCGACTGGGCGCGCTTCCGCGCCATCGCCGACAAGGTGGGTGCCTACCTGTTCGTCGACATGGCGCACGTCGCCGGCCTGGTTGCTGCTGGCGTCTACCCGAGCCCGCTGGAACATGCGCACGTGGTCACCTCGACCACCCACAAGACCCTGCGCGGCCCGCGCGGCGGCATCATCGTCGCCAAGGGCGCCGACGAAGACCTGGTCAAGAAGCTGCAGTCGATCGTGTTCCCGGGCATCCAGGGCGGTCCGCTGATGCACGTCATCGCCGGCAAGGCCGTGGCCTTCAAGGAAGCGCTGGAGCCGGGTTTCAAGACCTACCAGCAGCAGGTGGTGAAGAACGCGCAGGCGATGGCCAACACGCTCATCGCACGCGGCTACAAGATCGTCTCCGGCGGCACCCAGAACCACCTGATGCTGGTCGACATGATCGGCAAGGACGTGTCCGGCAAGGACGCGGAAGCTGCGCTGGGCAAGGCCCATATCACCGTCAACAAGAACTCGGTGCCGAACGACCCGCGTTCGCCGTTCGTGACCTCGGGCCTGCGCCTGGGCACCCCGGCGGTGACCACCCGCGGTTACCTGGAACAGGACTGCGTGGACCTGGCCAACTGGATCGCCGACGTGCTCGACGCCCCGGCCGATGAGGCCGTGATCGCCCGCGTGCGTGATGCGGTCAGCGCGCAGTGCCGCAAGTACCCGGTCTACGGTTGATCGGGCACTGGGGTCGGAGCCCTTCCCTGCGGGAAGGGTTCTGACCCCGGCACCGGAGTACCCGCGCATGGATGAGCGCCGCCTCAGGTATCTCTATGCAGCCTTGGCTGTGCCGTTGGGCGCACCCAGCGTGCTGTTTGGTGGGGCGATGGCGGTACTGGCCATGGCCGGAAGCGTGCTTTCACTTGCCGACGGCACCGTCAACCCGCCCGGGCAGGCATTGATGCTGCTGTGGGGCCTGGCCGGACTCGCCGGTTGCATCGCCTGGCTGGACCTCAGTTGCGGATATTTGTTTGCAGGGCGCAGCGCACTGCATGCGCGCAGCCGGGCGCAGTGGGGCGCGCTGCTGCTTGGCATGCTGGCTGCGCTGCCGCTGTTGGGTATAGGGATGTGGCTGGGCATCACCCACGGCAGCGAAGGCTTCGGTCTGCTGCTGATGGGACCGTCGTTGCTGGTTCCGGCCGGCATGCTCTGGTGGCTGCGACCACGCACGTGAAGCAAGCAGCCAGCAAGGAGATTCGAACGCATGGATGAGCGCCTGCACAAACGCCTGTACATCGCCCAATGCCTGCTGCTGGGGTTGCCTGCACTGGTGGCCGGTGGCGGCGTCGCCGGCTTCGGCATCTACACCTTCCTGACCCGCCACGGCCTGATGCGCGGCGACGAAGGCGCGGTGCTGTTGCTGTGGGCGCTGGCGGGTGTGATCGGCTTGCTGGCCTGGTTGTGGCTCAGCATCCGCTACCTGCGGCTAGGGCGCGATGGCCTGCGGCGCACCGCCCGTATTCCCTGGATCGGCTTGGCGCTGGGCGCCATGGCGGCGCTGGCGGTGATCGGCGTGGTGCTTTTCAGCTTGTTTGCCGGCAGCCCCTGGCAGGTACTGGGCTATCTGGTACTGGGCGTGCCGCTGCTGGTGCCAGCGGCGCATCTGGTGTGGCTGCGTCGCGCTCCGGGCCTTGCCGGACAAGGCTGATTGCCGCCTGCATTTGCTGCAAAACCCCTTCTCAGGTACCTTTGCGACGCTACCACGACCGTGGCAGCAGGTATTTCCCTGAGCCAGGCGTTCAATGCATTGCCCCTTCTGCCAGCATGCCGATACACGGGTCATCGACTCGCGCGTCTCCGAAGACGGCGCGACGATTCGCCGTCGGCGTGAGTGCGAGGCGTGCAACGAACGCTTCAGTACGCTTGAAACCGTTGAACTGAAGCTGCCGGCCATCGTCAAGAGCGATGGCACCCGCGAAGCCTTCGATGCCCGCAAGGTCCGCGCCGGCTTTGACCGCGCGCTGCAGAAGCGTGCGGTGCCGGAAGAGAAGATCGAGGCGGCGGTGCGCGCAGTGGTGCATCAGCTGCGCATCAGCGGCGAACGCGAGGTGCCGTCGATCAAAGTCGGCGAGTTCGTGATGAACGAACTGCGCAAGCTTGACCATGTCGGTTATGTGCGTTTTGCTTCGGTCTACCGCAGCTTTGAGGATGTCGCCGATTTCCGCGAGGAAATCGAGAAGCTCGAACGCGACCTGCCTTCCAGCACCGAGCAGCTGCAACTGCTGGGCGATGTGATTGCCCTGACCAAGAAAAAGAAGGGCTGACGGCCTTTGCATCGGTAGCTGCCAACCTTGGTTGGCGCCGTACCGCCCATCCACGCATGGCGTGGATCTACTGGGTCTTGGTTGGCGCCGTGCTGCCCATCCACGCATGGCGTGGATCTACTGGGTCTTGGCTGGCGCCGTACTGCCCATCCACGCATGGCGTGGATCTACTGGGCCTTGGTTGGCGCCGTGCTGCCCATCCACGCATGGCGTGGATCTACTGGGTCTTGGCTGGCATCGTGCTGACGGCGGTACCATGGCGGCATGAGCCTATCGTTCACCGTCCTTGACCACCTGCACATGGCTGCCGCATTGCGGCTGGCCGAGCGCGGTGCCTATACCACCCGTCCCAATCCGATGGTTGGCTGTGTGATCGCCCATGGCGAGCGCGTGGTCGGGCAGGGCTGGCACCAGCGCGCTGGCGGCCCGCATGCCGAAGTGTTCGCCCTGCGCGAAGCCGGCACCGAAGCGCGTGGTGCCACCGCCTACGTCACCCTGGAACCCTGCGCGCATTACGGCCGTACGCCGCCGTGCGCACTGGCGCTGATCGAGGCCGGCGTGTCGCGCGTGGTCGCGGCAATGCGCGACCCGTTCCCGAAAGTCGATGGCGGTGGCTTCGACCTGCTGCGCGACGCCGGCATCGAGGTCGCCGAGGGCTTGATGGCGGCGCAGGCGCGCGAACTCAACAAGGGCTTCCTGTCGCGCGTGGAGCGCGGTCGTCCGTGGCTGCGGGTGAAACTGGCCGCCAGCCTCGATGGCCGTACCGCGATGGCCGACGGCAGCTCGAAGTGGATCACCGGCCCCGCCGCTCGCGAAGATGTGCAGCACTGGCGCGCGCGCGCTGGCGCGATCCTCACCGGCGCCGACACCGTGCTCGCCGACGACCCGATGCTGACCGTGCGCCTGGCCGATGTCGACGTGATGCCACCACTGCGCGTGGTATTGGATTCGCGCCTGCGTTCACTGGAATGCAGCCGTGTGCGCGAAGGTGGAGCACCGACGCTGTACCTGCACGATGCGATGGTCAGCCCGCCCGACGCCGCCGATGCAGCATTCGCCAGCGTCGCTGTCCGCCACGGCCGCCTTGATCTGGGCGCGGTACTGGCACTCCTCGCCGAGCACGGCATCAACGAAGTGCACACCGAAGCCGGCGCAACGCTGGCCGGCGCGCTGGTGCGTGGTGGCTGGGTGGACGAGTTGCTGATGTACCAGGCGCCCATCCTGCTGGGCGATAGTGGCCGTCCGCTGTTGGCCGGGCTCGGCATCGAGGTGATGGACCAACAGCGTCGATTGCATGTGGTCGACCAGCGCCAGGTGGGTGAGGATCTGCGGTTGCTGCTGCGGCCATGAAGAAGGGGACGGAGGGGATTACGTCGTTTGTGGCAAAAACGCCGTAATCCCCTCCGCCCCCTTTTTCAGTTCAACGATCCTCGCCAGGCGGGTGCTCGTTCCACTCGAAGAACGGCAGGAACGCATCGGCCAGTTCGCCCATCAGTGGCGAGGGGTTCTGTACGCGCCAAGCGCCGCCGTCATGATCGCGCTCGAAGGACACGGTGATGATCCTCTCCCGGTCCGGTGCCGTCGCGATCATCTGCGTATACGCGCTCGCCAGTTCGCTCGCCATCTGTGGGGGATGTGGTCCGTTGAATGGCACCGGGTGCTGCCGATAGACGGGCAGCAGGGCCGTCAGGTCCGGCAGGTGGCAACGGTAGTCAACATCGGCGGTGTCTGCCTGCGGATGATGCACGCTGCCGACACTGCATCGCACCGATGCCTGGCGCCTGCGCAGGGCCGCGGCGGCCTGCGGCCAATCGGCCATTTCAGGCGCCTGCTCCAGGTGGCTTACGCTCGCCAGCGCCGCCGCGATCGCCGGGCCCTTGGCTGTACCCAGATAGCGGCCCAGCTCGGCCTGGGCGGCGGCATCGCCGTGTACGATCACCTGTGCGTACAGCTCGAACGCGTGTCCGGGCGACGGCGCAGGTGGTGCCGCCAGTGTCGCAACCGGGGCCAGCAATGCAGCCAGCCCCAGTCGCTTCAGCGCGGTGAACTCACGCGCACGCATCGGTCCACATCATCTCGGCCATCGGACGCAGTGCCTTGCACTCCTGCGTCATTTCCTCGGCCGACATCACCTGCGTCTTGGCCTTCAACTCTTCGGTCATCGCATCCACACCGCTGATCTGGTCCGGTGCGATCTTCGCCACGCAGCTGCGGTGCTGCTGCAGCAGCAGGTCGCAGGCCGGCACGCCGGTCACCTTCGGTGCCTTGGCTGCTTCAACCTCCTGCATCCAGCCATCGAACGGCGCCAGCGCGTCCAGCACCGGGCTCACCAGATCGTCGAAGTTGCTGCTGTACCAGTAGCCCTTGTCCTTGGCGGTGTACAGGGTGAGGGTGCCGGTCACGGCCTTGCGCGGGCCACTCTGCAGGGCCTGGGTATAGGCCTCGGTGAAGCGCGCGCGCGGAGCCTTGTCCTCACCCGTCAGGCTGGCCAGGAACAACGGCTGTACGCTGCCCAGGTCGGCCAGCTGGCAGCTGAAATCGACCTTGGCGATCTTCTGGTCGTCCACGAATTCGTTGTCTTCTACCGTGCTGCGCGTGGCACGGCACTGCGAGGCCTTCAGCGCCTTGGCGTACATCGCTTCCGCCGCTGCCGGATCGCCCTTCACTCCAGCCACGGCCAGCACCGTCTGCCACGGCTCGGCCAGCGCCTGGGCCATCATGCCCGGCACCGGCGTTACCGAGTCCTGGCCGTCGAAGGCCGGTTTCAATGCATCGTTGAGCGTGCGCGTAGCGGCGGCATCGTCTTCCAGCAATGCGCGTGCGTACAGATCGAAGGTCTGTTCGGGCGTCAGCTGCGCCGGGGCGGCCGCGGCGAACAAGGGGGCGCACAGCAGTGCGGTGGCCAGCAGGCCGCGGATCGGGGTCTTCATGACGGTGTTCCTGTTCCAGAGGGCGGCAAGCCTAGCGCAATTGTCATTGCATTCGATGGCGTGCCGCAGCCAAGCGTATTGCGCGCGACGGCCAACAAAAAACGGGCCCCTTGCGGAGCCCGTTCGATCGCACGACGAGGATCGGGCAATCAGAAGCTGGCGCGCACGCCGGCCGAGTACTGGGTGACGTCGCGGTAGCCGGAGATCTCGCCCACCAGGCCCCAGGTCCGGGTGAAGTTGATCTGGCCGCCGACGGTGCCGACCCAGGTGCCCTTGAATTCGTTGCCGCCGTCCATGTAACCGGCCTTGATCCAGGCTTCGGTCATGCGTGAAGGCTTGCCACGCAGGCCCATGGTGGCGCGCACCAGGTTGGTGTGGTCCTTCACGCTGAAGCGGCCGTAGTCCACGTCCTTGACGGTGATTTCAGCCTGCTGGCGGACCCAGGCGATGTCGGCGGTGTAGTCCACGCGGTCGCTGAAGGGCATGTGGTAACCGATGCCCAGCTCCGGCTGGTTCAGCTTGAGCTTCATCGAGCCGTAGTCGTAGTCGTACGACTTGCTGGCGTAGTTCCAGCCGCCGAACACGTGCACCTGCTCGGCCAGCGCGATCGAACCGCGCACATAGCCACCATCAACCTTCGGGTCGTTGAACACGTCGTCGTCGGTCTTGACCTGGGTCCAGCCGCCTTCGACGTAGGTGTAGCTCAGGGCGTCGGCGGAGGCCGAGAACGGGGCAGCGGCCAGCAGGGCGGCCACGATCAGGATCTTGCGCATGGGAATTCCTGTGAATTTCAGTCCATTGGCGGCCCACCTGTGCGGCAGTCCGTGGCGACCTCATGTCGTCCGACCGCCGATTTTAATGAAAGTTTTACGAAATGCGAGCGACGGCCGTCACAGGCTCGGACGCGTCCGGGTGGGGTCAAAGCCCTTTCCTGCGGAAAGGGATCCGACCCCCGGGGGCATCCAGCCCCGTTCAGCCCGGGCTGTTACACTTGGCGGGCCGGTTCGCCGGTACACAAACGTCTTCAGGGCGGGGTGCAATTCCCCACCGGCGGTAGGTGCGCAAGCACGAGCCCGCGAGCGCCCCGGCCTTGCCGTCGGGGGTCAGCAGATCCGGTCCAATGCCGGAGCCGACGGTCATAGTCCGGATGAAAGAAGACGGTGCCACAGGGCCTTTGCGGCCCTGCGCCCGCCTGTTTGCCTTGCGGCGTTTTTCGCTCACTTTTCGCGGAGAACGTTACTTGTTTACTGGAATCATCGAAGGCGTCGGCCGTCTGGCCGCACGCGAATCCATCGGCGGCGATGTCCGCTTCACCTTCAACGTCGGCAACCTGCCGTTCGACAACGTGCAGATGGGCGAGAGCATCGCCATCAACGGCGTCTGCCTCACCGTCATCGCGTTCGATGCCGGCAGCTTCCAGGCCGATGCGTCCACCGAGACCCTGGGCCTGACCACGCTGGGCCAACTGGCCGAAGGTGCGGTCATCAACCTCGAGCGTGCCATGCGCCCGACCGACCGCCTCGGCGGCCATCTGGTCAGCGGCCACGTCGACGGCCTCGGCCAGGTCCTGTCCATCCATGAAGATGCGCGTGCCCAGCGCTGGCGTTTCGCCGCGCCGGCCGCCCTGCGCCGCTACATCGCCAAGAAGGGCTCGATCTGCGTGGACGGCGTCAGCCTCACCGTCAACGAAGTGGACGAGGAAGGCTTTGAAGTGGCGCTGATCCCGCACACTGTGGTCAATACCGCGTTCTCCGCCACCGGCGTGGGCAGCGCGGTGAACCTGGAAATCGACCTGATCGCTCGTTATGTCGAGCGGTTGATCGGAGTGCCGACCAACGGTCAGCACCCACAGGGAGATACCGTGCCGACCAACGGTCAGCACCCACAGGGAGATGCCGTGCCGACCAACGGTCAGCACCCACAGGGAGATACCCCATGAACTTCGCCCCCATTCCCGACATCCTGGAAGACATCCGCCTCGGCCGCATGGTGGTCATCGTCGATGACGAAGACCGCGAGAACGAAGGCGACCTGATCATGGCCGCCGAGCTGGTCAAGGCCAGCGACATCAACTTCATGGTCACCCATGGCCGCGGCCTGGTGTGCCTGCCGCTCACCCGCACCCGTGCCGCCGACCTCGGCCTGGCGCCGATGGTGCAGGCCAATACCGCGCAGTTCCAGACCAACTTCACCGTCAGCATCGAAGCGGCCGAGGGCGTGACCACCGGCATCTCGGCGCACGACCGCGCGCACACCATCCGCACCGCAGTGAAGCCCAATGCCAAGCCGTCGGACCTGCACCAGCCGGGCCACATCTTCCCGCTGATCGCCCAGCCCGGTGGCGTGCTGACCCGCGCCGGCCACACCGAAGCCGGCGTCGACCTGGCCATGCTGGCCGGGCTGGAACCGGCCGGCGTGCTGGTGGAGATCCTCAACCCGGACGGCAGCATGGCGCGCCGCCCGGAGCTGGAAGTGTTCGCCCGCGAGCACGGCCTGAAGATGGGCTCCATCGCCGACCTGATCGCCTACCGCCTGGCCACCGAAAAGACCGTCGAGCGCGTGGACGAGCGTGATATCGATACCGAGTTCGGCCCGTTCAAGCTGGTCACCTACCGCGACCGCATCGCCCACGACCTGCATTTCGCCCTGGTCCGCGGCACTCCGGATGCGGACACGCCCACCCTGGTGCGCGTGCAGGTGGAAAACCCGCTGGCCGACCTGCTGCACTGGCGCCGCGATGACTTCGGCGTGGCGGCCACCGATGCCCTGCGCGCGATCGCCGCGGAAGGCAGTGGCGTGATGGTGGTGCTGTCGGCCCCGCGCGACGGCGAAGCGCTGTTGGCCCGCCTGCGCCAGCAGCCGGCGCCGGTGGTGCCGGGCAAGGACAAGGACGTGGGCCAGTGGCGCCGCAATGGTGCCGGTGCGCAGATCCTGTCCGACCTGGGCCTGGGCAAGCTGCGCGTGCTGGGCACGCCCCGCCGCCAGATCGGACTGGCCGGGTACGGCCTTGAAGTGGTGGAGACGGTCACCCCGTAACCCGCTCGGTGTGCCGACCAACGGTCGGCACCCACAAAGGGGCGGCCCACTGCAGCTGGTGGGTGCCGACCGTTGGTCGGCACGCCCCGGGCCCCCGCCAGCCACGGCCGGGGCCCATCCACGGTAGAATTACCCCTTAATCGAATCCCAAGCCGCATATGAGCCACTACGAAGGCGATCTTCGCACTCCCGAATCGGCGCGCTTCGCCATCCTGGCCAGCCGCTGGAACGCCCGCATCACCGATGTGCTGGTTGCTGGCGCCCGCCAGAGCCTGGCCGGCAACGGCATTGCCGAAGCCAACATCGACGTGATCCGCGTGCCGGGTGCCTGGGAGCTGCCGCTGGTCGCCGCGCGCCTGGCCGCCGCCCACGAACACGCCGCCATCCTCACCCTGGGTTGCGTGATCCGTGGCGACACCCGCCACTACGAACACGTGGCCGACCGCTGTGCCGAAGGCCTGATGCGCGTGCAGCTGGACTTCGGCGTGCCGGTGCTGAACGGCGTGCTGGCCGTGGAGCGCGTGGAAGATGCCGAGGCCCGCGCAGGCGGCAGCCACGGCAACAAGGGCGAGGAAGTCGCGCTCGCCGCATTGGAAATGGTCAACCTTCTGGAGCAGCTGCCATGAACAAGAACACCCAGGGCAAGCCCTCCGGTAAACCCGTCCGCCGCGATGGCATCGATCCGGTGCTGCGCTCGCGCGCGCGCCGTCGTGCCGTGCAGGCCATCTATGCCTGGCAGATCTCCGGCGGCAACGGCCAGTCGCTGATCGCTCAGTTCGCCCACGAACAGGCCCGCGAAATCGCCGACCTGGCGTACTTCGAAGCGCTGGTGCATGGCGTGCTCGACAACCGTCGCGACATCGACGAAGCCTTCGGCCCGTACCTGGACCGTGGCATCGACGAAGTGGACGCGATCGAACGCGCCGTGCTGCGCCTGGCCGGTTACGAACTGCGTTACCGCCTGGACGTGCCGTACCGCGTGGTGATCAACGAAGCCATCGAATCGGCCAAGCGCTTCGGTTCCGAACATGGCCACACCTACGTCAACGGCGTGCTGGATCGTGCCGCCGTGGAATGGCGCAAGGTCGAATCGGGTCACTGACCCACCTGTGGTAACGCCGGCCGCTGGCCGGCAACTGCAGGGATTCTGAGGTTGCCGGCCAGCGGCCGGCACTACCGCCCACCGCGCACGGCGCGGCACGTACAAACGCGGGAGCGCCCCATGTCCCTGGCCGAATTCGCCCTCATCGACCGCATCCGCGCCCGCACTGTCGAGCGCGACGACATCGTGCTCGGCATCGGCGATGACGCCGCGCTGCTGCAGCCGCGCCCGAACGAGCAACTGGTGGTCACCGCCGACACGCTCAACAGCGGCGTGCATTTCCCGGCCGAGACCCCGGCGTTCGACATCGGCTGGAAGACGCTGGCCGTCAACCTGTCCGACCTCGCCGCGATGGGCGCGCGCCCGGCCTGGTGCACGCTGGCGCTGTCGCTGCCCGAAGCCAGCGAAGACTGGATCGATGCCTTCGCCGATGGCTTCTTCGCGCTGGCCGACCAGCACGACATCGCCCTGATCGGCGGTGACACCACGCGTGGCCCCCTGTCGCTGTCGGTTACCGCGATGGGCCAGGTGTCACGAGGCCAGGCGCTGCGTCGTGATCGCGCACAGATTGGCGATGACATCTGGGTCAGCGGCACCCTCGGCGATGCTGCCGGTGCGCTGCGCCTGTGGCAGCAGGGCGCATTGAACGTCACTGCCGCCACCTTGCTGGCGGACTACGAGACCCTGCGCCTGCGTCTGCTGCGTCCCACCCCGCGCGTCACCCTGGGCCTGCGGCTGCGTGCATTCGCGCATGCCGCCGTGGACATCTCCGATGGCCTGCTGGCCGACCTGGGCCACATCGCCGCACGCAGCGGCGTACGCGCCGAAGTCGACGCCGATGCATTGCCGATGTCGTCGGCACTGCGCGAACTGCTCGGCCGCGATGGCGCCCGTGATTGCGCGCTGCACGGCGGCGACGACTACGAGCTGTGCTTCACCGCCGCCGCCGACCAGCGCGACGCGCTGCACTACGTCGCCGAATCGCTGGACGTGCCGATCACCCGCATCGGCCGCATCATGGAAGGGCAGGGCGTGCACACCGAAGGCCACGACGGCCCGAGCGGATACGAGCATTTCGCCTGACACACGAGAACGCCGGGCATGGCCCGGCGCTACCGTGTTGCTCTGGTAGGTGCCAACCTTGGTTGGCACGCCGTCTCGTCCTGCATATGGCCTTGCGGCCATGCCAACCAAGGTTGGCAGCTACCAAGGGCAGGGCCGGCGCGTGCAGCAGCCCTGCTTACGCCACCCGCAACTGCACATCCACATACTCGGCCAGCCCTCGGCAGGCCAGCAGCAACCCTTCGCGCACATCATCGCCCACCTGCTGGTCGGCATCGCCGTCCACGCGCACGCGTTCGATGGCGTGCAGCAGTTCCAGCAGCAGGGTGAGCCCGGCATTGGCGCGGTCGATGCGGGCCATCGCGAAGCCGAAGCACTTGCGACCTTTGTCCGGCCACGGCTGGCCATCGGCGGCGTCCACGTGGCGGATGCGCTGCAGGCAGCCAAGCAGGGTGATGCCTTCGTCGGCGTGGGCGCGCATTGTGCTGCCCAACGTGGTTTCCAGTGCTTTGGCCAGATCATCCGGCAAGCGTTCGACGGCGTCGCCCAGTGTGGCGAACAGATAGGGATAGAGCGAAGAAGTCATGGCGGCGTCCTTGAGTGTGAAGCAAGGGGCCGCCCCCGCGCTGGGCGAGGGCGGCGGACGGTGCGTGGTTGCAATACCGGTGGCAACTCTGCGAAACGCCGGCGGGTACGAGACCCCCACGCACCGCCCGCCATAGGGCACGGACGGATTGCCTGCCGACGCCGCCCAACAAGGAAAGAGCGACGCCGACAGGCAAGCGTAAACAACAAAGTTGCCAAACGGGATTGCAAGCCCGTGCCACCCGTTGTCGGTGGCGCGCCATGATGTGCACGCAGGTGCTGCTATACCAATCAGAAAAGTTTCAATTTCGAAAACGTTGCAGACGCGTATCGCATGCGCTGGGCGAAGTAGAGCACGCCCGCGCGTGCCAATTGCGACATTTGTTGTAGCGCCGAGCGCACGCTCGGCGCTACAGAAAGCAGAAAGCAGAACGGCGCCGGATCTCTCCGGCGCCGTTCGTGTTTACATCACCACGTGTAGGCGACGCTCAGATTCGCCGTCGCTTCGCGGTAGCCACTGTCACCGCGCATCACGCCAAACCCGCCCCACGCACTGAAGCCGGAACGGAAGTCCACGCGCGCACCCGCGCTCAGTTCATAGCGGTTGCGCGGGATGCCGGCCTTCAGTACTTCGTCGTCGAAGGCGATGCCGTTACCAGCACCATCGCGGTACCAGTTGGCCACCAGATACGGGCTGACCGAGGCACCCGCCGCAGAGCGCGATTCACCCTGCAGGCGCAGGCCAGCACGACCGGACAGGCCGCTGTTGCCCGCTGCACGCACCACGGTGCCGTTGGTTTCGGTGTGCACGTCGGTCTTTGCATCGGTGTACACCAGCTGCAGTTCCGGCTGCAGGCTCAGCGCGGTGCTGCCGATCTGGCCGATGCCGAAGCGGTAACCGGCTTCCACGGACGATTGCCAGATATCCGAGTCGTAGCGTTCCTCAGCCAGGCCTTCGCCCTGCACGCGGTTGCGGAACTGGCCACGCTGCACGCTGGCATCCACATACAGCGCATCGGTGCTCCAGTTGCCGTACACGCCCAGTGCGCCGCCTTCCACCTTGCCGCGCGCGCTGAAACCAGTCACGTCCGAGCGCGAGGTGGCGCTGGACTGCGCAACGGTGCCCATCACACCCACGCGGCCACGGCCGTCATCGAACACCCCAACGTCCGCCCCCAGCTGCAGGCGCGAGCGGTCCACGCGCAGGTCCAGCTGGTCATCCACCGCACCGAGCTTGCTCTGCGTAGCGTCCACCCGGGCCCAGCCGCGAATGCCATCCGTCGCAGCGGCGCCGCCCTGGCGGTCGCGCCAGGTGTGGCGCAGCATCTGGTCCAGCGCGAACTGGTTGGCCAGGTACGCGCCGGCTTCCGGGCGCAGTACCGGCGGCGGCGGATCCACCGGGTCCACCGGATCGATCGGCGTGCACTCGGGCAGGGTGGGATCGACTACGCACGGGTCCGGGCCGGCACCGGTCTGCGAGCGCAGGTACCAGTTGCCGTTGGCGTCCTTCACCAGGAAGTACTCGTACTGCCCGCCCACGGCGCGGCCGACCAGGTCGAACTGCGCATTGGACGCACCGCCGATGTCGATCAGCTCGATGCCGCGGTCGGTCTTCGCACCGGCACCGCCGGCATTGAGCACGCGCACGTTGGCCTGGCCATTGGCGTCGCCGTTGATGACCAGCTTGTCGGTGGCCGAGCTGTCATCGCCCAGCACGGCGTTGAACGACAGTGTGCCGCCGCTGCCGGTGAAGCCATCCACGGTGAGGGTGTTGAAGGCAGTACCATCGCCAAGCGCCACAGTGCCGCTGGCACCCAGCGTGAGCTGCCCAACATTGCTGTCGCCAGTCAACATCCAAGCGCTGTTTCCATCGATGCTGGCGCTGGTGACATCGGTGAATCTGCCATTGATGCGTCCACGGTCCTGCAGAATCACATGGGTCTCGGCATTCGTAGCACTGCCGACCACGTTGCCGTTCTGAGTGCTGGACTCAACTGTCAGGCGCGCGCGGGCGTGGGCCACGTCACCCGGGCCGGAGAGACGGATTTCGAGCAGATTGCCATTGGCTCCCACCAGGCTGGCGCCGTTCCTGACAATGAAAGAGGCCTCCTGCCCTACAGAGGGACTGACTGATAGAACCTGGAGGGCCGCGCCCGTCTCTCCCTTCACCGTTGAGCCATCGATGATGATGTTCGGGTTGCTGTCCGACAGATCCAATACCGCACGAATGCCATGCGTTGCGCCGGTGACTGAGCTGCCATCGGTGATTTCCAGTTGACCCCGCCCATCCATGCCCGCTGCCGACGTGCCAGTGATACGTGAATTTGCGATGCGGGCCGTGCCCGTGCCGCTTCGGGCATCTATCCCGATGGTGCCGGTGATGCTGCTGGCAGCAACCGTGGTATTGGTAGGCCCTGTTAGGAGGGCACCATATCCGATGTCGTTGTGAACAGTCGAAGACGCCAGTGCAAGGCTTCCGCCATTCAATTGGATGGCGCCGCCGGCCCTTGATGCCTGGACGGTGCCCCCCTCGATGGCGACAGTGACGTTGGTTCCGAGTGCGTGGATGTAGTCCGTAATGCCCCCCGGCCGTACGGTGAGTGTCGACCCCGTGTTCATGAGGTATGAATTCTGAGGACTGCCAGGTCCAACCGTTGCCTGGCCATCAGCGGGAACCGAGACAGTGGCAGCCGTGGCGGAGGAAGCAAATGCGAGCAGTGCAGAAATTGCCAACGGCAGTAGCAGGGCAGCCGGCGGGTTGGCAGGCTCGCAGCGGGTGCCAGCAGCGTTGAGGGTGCGATTCATCGTCGTCTCCAACTAGAGGTAGAAGGGTATGGACGGAAGGCCGATCTGCGCTGCACCCCGTTGCGGGCGCTGCGAGATATAGGCCGGGCTTCAGTGAAGTGTCTGTGAAGGCGGGGCCCGTCCAGGAACGGGAGGAGTATTGCCGCCGTGACGCTTCTGGCCCATGCAATTAGTTGCAAACGCGTCCTCACTTCGGGCCCAGGTTGGGGGCCGTTAACCGGTCCTGTAACCACATTGCAGGCCGCACCCGAATTCAAGCCTTATCGCAGCCAAGTTTGGCTCGGCTCCACAGAAGACAGAAAGCAGAACGGCGCCGGATCTCTCCGGCGCCGTTCGTGTTTACATCACCACTCGTAGGCAACGCTCAGATTCGCCGTCGCTTCGCGGTAGCCACTGTCACCACGCATCACCCCGAACCCGCCCCACGCACTGAAGCTGGAACGGAATTCCACGCGCGCACCCGCGCTCAGTTCATAGCGGTTGCGCGGGATGCCGGCCTTCAGCACTTCGTCGTCGAAGGCGATGCCATTACCGGCACCATCGCGGTACCAGTTGGCCGCCAGATACGGGCTGACCGAGGCACCCTCCGCCGAGTGGCCTTCACCCTGCAGGCGCAGGCCAGCACGACCGGACAGGCCGCTGTCGCCCGCTGCACGCACCACGGTGCCGTTGGTTTCGGTATGCACGTCGGTCTTCGCATCGGTGTAGACCAGCTGCAGCTCCGGCTGAAGGCTCAGGGCCGTGCTGCCGATCTGGCCGATGCCGAAGCGGTAACCGGCTTCCACGGACGACTGCCAGATATCCGAGTCGTAGCGCTCCTCGGCCAGGCCTTCACCCTGCACGCGATTGCGGAACTGGCCGCGCTGCACGCTGGCATCCACGTACATGGCGTCGTTGGCCCAGTTGCCATACACGCCCAGTGCGCCACCTTCCACCTTGCCGCGCGCGCTGAAACCAGTCACGTCCGAACGCGAGGTGGCGCTGGACTGCGCAACGGTGCCCATCACACCCACGCGGCCACGGCCGTCATCGAACACCCCAACGTCCGCACCCAGCTGCAGGCGCGAGCGGTCCACGCGCAGGTCCAGCTGGTCATCCACCGCACCGAGCTTGCTCTGCGTAGCGTCCACCCGGGCCCAGCCGCGAATGCCATCCGTCGCAGCGGCGCCGCCCTGGCGGTCGCGCCAGGTGTGGCGCAGCATCTGGTCCAGCGCGGACTGGTTGGCCAGGTACGCGCCGGCTTCCGGGCGCAGTACCGGCGGCGGCGGATCAATCGGATCGATCGGATCGATCGGATCCACCGGGTCCACCGGATCGATCGGCGTGCACTCGGGCAGGGTGGGATCGACCACGCACGGGTCCGGGCCGGCGCCGGTCTGCGAGCGCAGGTACCAGTTGCCGTTGGCGTCCTTCACCAGGAAATACTCGTACTGCCCGCCCACGGCGCGGCCGACCAGATCGAACTGCGCATTGGACGCACCGCCGATGTCGATCAGCTCGATGCCGCGATCAGTCTTCGCACCGGCACCGCCGGCATTGAGCACGCGCACGTTGGCCTGGCCATTGGCGTCGCCGTTGATGACCAGCTTGTCGGTCGCCGAGCTGTCATCGCCCAGCTGGGTGTTGAACAGCAGGGTGCCGCCCGTGCCATCGAAGCTGTCGACGGTAAGGGTGTTGAACGTACTGGCATTGCCCAGTGCCACGGTGCCGGTGCTGCCCAGCGCGAGGTGGCCGACGTTGCTGTCGCCGGTCATCAGCCAGGTGCTGTCGCTGTCGATGCTGGCGCTGGTGACGTTGAGGAAACGGCCGTCGATCTGCGCCTTGTTGCGCAGAGCGACGTCGACCTTGGCGGTGGGGGCGCTGGCAAGTTCCAAGGTGATGTTGCCGGCCAAACGGGCGTCATCCACATTGAAGTTGACGTCGGTACGCGAGGTGACCACGCCGATGTCGCGGCCCACCAGCAGCAGGTTGCCATCGCCGCCGATCAGCTGCGCCCCATTGGCCACGGTGATGTCGTAGGTGTTGTCAGCGGCTGCGTTGACCCGGATGGCAGCGCCGCGACCAGATTGCAGGGTGGAGTTATCGATGTTCAGACGGAGGCGTTGATCCGGATTGGATTCGCCCCAGAGCACTGCGCCGATATTGGATGCATCCACACGCGAGCCGTTGATGATATCCATCTGCCCGAACTGGATCCGCACGCCAACGCCGTTGCTGACATCGCGGGTGCCGGCTGGGGCGTCTTCCACGTAGATGGTGGTGTCGTCGATGGTCGCCCGGGGGCTGGCAACACCGTTTCCTGTCGCTGCGCTTGCCAGGTCGACGCCGACCGAAAGTGCCTCGCCAGGGCGCAACGAAGCAGGGGTCACGGAGATCGAGCTCTGCCACAGGACGGCCTGCGTGGTGCCACCATTCAACCCGATGCCACCAAAGACCCGGCTTCGGGCCAGAGCGAGATACGCCGAGTCGTTCAGCGTAATGGCTCTCTGACTGTTTCCACTACGGGTTACCACGGCCTCCCGGATGTTGAGCTCGGAGTCGTCGTCAGCCACGATCTGCAGCGTCTGCCCACCGTCCACCTCCAGGTACGAGCCATTGACCAGCGTCCAGGCCTCGGCCGGGTCGCCTGCAGATACTTGGGCGCTCTGGTTGTCCAGATTACCGGCTAACGCCATGCCGGCTGGGCAGGCTCCCAGGGCCAGCAGCAGGCCCCGTGCCAGCGGGCGCAGGGGCAGTGAGACGGCTGCAGAAAGGAATTGGCTCATGGATAGTGTCCTTTGCGAAGGAAATCGGTGGAGACAGCATCGACTCTTGCCGCGCCCGTTCAGCCGGGTGACGTATACGCCTTCGATCTGTGAAGCCGGAGTGATCGGGCGGGTCTTCTGCGAAGCCATCTGTCTTTATTGGCCTCCAGTGTCCATTGCGCGCGTCGCACTGCCCATGCAAATAGTTGCAAAGCTCGCTTGGCGCGTCGCGCGATTCATTCGGCAGACACCAGGGCGGCCCAGCGCCGCACTTCATCTGCAATGGATTCGATATCCGTACGCAGGCTGTACGTGGAGCATGGGCCGCCGTTCCCAGGAGATACCCCCCATGTCCCCCTCGCTTCCGCCGCGCCGCGCATTGCCGATCGCGCTGGCCATGATTCTCTGCTCGTCCGTGCCTGTGCTCGCACAGCAGGTCATTGCCGACGGCGACGATCAGGCGCCAGCCGCAGGCGACTACCAGACCAGTGAGCCGGTGGAGCCAGGCAACCCGGCTGGGCATGTATTCCACGCACTCAATGGCGGCACGATCGTGCCTGCCGGCGAAGTGAATCTGCGCACTGGAGGAATGCGTGCCGCCGCTGTACGCGTTGAAGACGCAGACAGCCATGTTGCCTTGACGGGTGGCAGCATCGTCACCACCGGCTACGGTGCAGCGGGCGTTTCGATTGCCAGTGGGGGTTCTGCCATGTTGAGCGGTACCCGCATCGAGACCGAAGGCCAGGCCAGCGTCGGTGTTGGCCTTGAAGGTGGCGCGCTGGAAGCAAGCAATGTCCATATCATCACCCGTGGTGGGCTCGGGCATGGCGTGTCAGTACGTGGTGGCGATGTGCAGCTGCGTGACAGCGTGATCGAGACGCACAACAGCGCCAGCGGACTGTTCGTCAGTGACGGCACCCTGCTGGCCGAGCGGGTCCGGCTGCAACAGAACACCTCGGGGAGCGCGGTGACGCTTGATTTCGTCGGCAACGCGCGCGCGACATTGCGTGATGTGCAGATCAATGGAACCGCAGCGGGCGCATCGGGTGTTTCCAGCGGCCTGGGCAGCCAGCTGCTGCTGCAGAACGTGGATATCAATCTCACCCACGAACGTTCGGGCGCGGGGTTGTCCGTGGGGGGCGATGTGGAGTTCCGTGGCGGGCGGATCCACGCGGCAGGTGACAACAGCAGCGTGGTCAGCTTTGCCACAGGCGGTGGCGGCTCGCTGCTGCTGGATGACGTGGTGATGGACGGAACCTGGGGCATCAGCCTGCGCACGGGCTCGTCGCTGGAGATGCGCAACAGCCAGCTTGAGGCTGAGAAGAGCGGCATTGATCTTGGCATGGCCGATGGCGAAGCATGGATAGAGCAATCAACGCTGCATGTACGCAACGGCTCCGGTGTTTCGGTGCAGGGCAACAGCAAGGTGGATGTGCACGCCTCTGCGATCACCACCGGCGGCGATCAGAATCCGGCCGTTGCCGTGTACGAGGGTGCTGCCACATTGAGCGAGACCACCCTGCACACCACTGGCATGTATGCTCATGCGCTGCACACGTTCGGCAACAACGCTACGGCGCCGACCGTCACGGCAACGCGCATTGAAGTAGTGACCGAGGGGGAGAGTGCCTACGGGGCCACCGCGCGCAAAGGCGGCAATGTGCACCTGGCGGACAGCCTGCTGCGTACACGTGGGCAGAAGGCACACGGGGTACTGGCAGATGGACGGGGTGAGCTGACCTTGGCAGCCACTCAGGTGATCACCGAAGGGGAGGGCGCCTGGGCCGCGGCCATCGTTGAGGGCGGTAGCCTGCGGATCGACGGCAGCGCGCTGATCAGCCAGCAGCACGGCGGGGTGTGGGTACGCGGCAGCCGTGACCCGGGCCTGACCCTGGCCAACGGCGCACTGGTATCCGGCGGCAACGGCATCGGCCTGGCACTGGATGCGGCGGTGGCAGGACGTTTCGACGTCGTGCTGGAGGAGCACTCGCAGTTGGTGGGCGACATCGTCATCACGCCCGAGGATGAGGACGCCGGGCTGGTGCCGCAGTCCGATGTGCACGTGCGCTTGGCTGGCGGTTCGCTGTGGCAGGGAGCGTCGGATCTGGTGCAGACCATGACGATCGAACGCGCCAGCCAATGGACGCTGGGCGCTGATGCCACCGTGGGCGAACTGCGCGTGCTCGACAGCGGGCTGGCATTGTCCGATGGCAGCGGTCGCTTCAACACGCTTACCGTGGGTGGCGACCTGCACAGCGAAGGTGCCACGTTCCTGTTCCAGGGCGCGCTGGCCGGTGATGACAGCGCGATGGATCAGCTGCATGTGCAGGGGGATACCTCGGGTGATGCAAGCATCGTGGTCAGGAACATCGGTGGTGTGGGTGCACCTACGGTGGATGGCATCCAGTTGATCGAAGTGGACGGTGCATCACTTGCGAGCTACGCGCTGGCCGGCCGCGCGGTGGGTGGCTCGTACGAGTACTTCCTGTTCCAGGGCGGCCTGGCCGATCCGTCCGATGGCAACTGGTACCTGCGTTCGCAGTGGTTTGATGTGTGCCAGGACGATCCGGCGGCGCCGGGCTGTGCCGTGAATCCCGGCCCGGGCCCCGACCCGGGTGAGGGCGGGGACGGTGGCGAGGGCGTGGGGCCGGTGGACCCGATCCGGCCGCCGCCGGTGCTGCGCCCCGAGGCAGGTGCCTATCTGGCTAACCAGTCGGCGGCCATCAGCATGTTTGCCCACCGCATGCATGAGCGCACCGGCGCCATCGGCAGCGAGCGCACTGCGTGGGCGCGCACAGGTCGCAGCAATGCAGATTTCAGCGCTGTCGGTGGCCAGCTGTCGGTGGACGGCAATACGTCGGTACTGCAGATCGGCAGTGATCTGCTGCGTCGGGGCAGCGCCGTCTTCGGGGTGATGCTGGGCAGTGGCCGTGCCGACAGCCGCGTCGTTTCGGATCTGACCGGCTACACCGCTACCGGCCGCGTGCGTGGCACTGCGCTGGGTGTTTATGGCACCTGGTTGCAGGATGGCGAGGGCACTCACGGCGCCTATGTGGATGCGAACGTGCAGTACGGCCGTTTCGACAACCGGGTGCAGGGCATCGGCCTGGAGCCGGAGCAGTACGATTCGCGCACCACCAGCGCATCGCTGGAAGCCGGTTACACCTTCAACGTCTGGCAGGGGGCGTCGAGCCAGCTGTATCTGCAGCCGCAGCTGCAGTTGTCGTACGCGGATTTCCGCGCCGAGCGTCATGTGGAGCACAACGGCACGGTGATCGATCGTGCCGAGGCCGGTGGCCTGAACGGACGCGTGGGCGTGCGCGTGTTCGGTGGCGGCACTGCGGCGGGCAGCGTGGTGCAGCCCTACCTGGGCGTGAACTGGCTGCGTGGCAGCGGTACCAGCACGTTGCAGTTCAACGGTGACACGCTGGGTGCGGATGTTCCGCGCAACCGCTACGAAGTACAGGCAGGTGCCGAGCTGAAGCTGGGCCAGCGCTGGGGTGCATGGGGCGGCGTGAGCGTGCAGCGCGGTGACCATGCTTACCGCAACGTGGGCGGCCAGGTGGGTCTGCGCATGGCCTGGTAAGCAACGACGCCAAGGCCGACGCCGGGGTCGGAGCCCATTGCATGGCAATGGGCTCTGACCCCTGGCTGCTGCTGTAGAGCCGAGCCTACGCTCGGCTCATCGCGATCTGAACGAAGAGCAGCCGAGCATGGCTCGGCTCTACAACTGCGGCGAGCAGGGACGGGACATGAACGATGTCCACGTCTGTCGCGATTGTCCATTGAATGACTGCGCAAGCGCTGGCCATGCTGCCCGATCGCTCGCTGACGGTCGCCCGCATGCTTCACCCCGAACGCTCCCACAACGCTGCCATCGATGGTCTGCGTGCACTGGCCGTGCTGGCCGTCATCGTCTTCCATGCGAACGCGGCGCGGCTGCCCGGTGGTTTCACCGGCGTTGACCTGTTCTTCGTGGTCTCCGGCTTCGTGATCAGCCAATCGCTGGCTGCGCGTGCAGGCATGCCACTGGGCGCGCTGCTGCTCGATTTCTACCGGCGCCGCGTGCTGCGCCTGTTGCCGGCGCTGCTGGTGATGCTGATGGCCACCTTCGTGCTGTCGGCGCTGTTCATCCCCCGCGCCTGGCGCAACGAGCAGTTCGACCAGACCGGCTGGGCGGCGCTGGTGGGTTTCAGCAACGTGGTACTGGCCGGCCAGCAGGATGACTACTTCTCGCCCGGCGCCGAACTCAATCCGTTCCTGCACACCTGGACACTGGGCGTGGAGGAGCAGTTCTACCTGGTGTTCCCGCTGCTGTTCTTCGTGTGGTTGCGCGGACGCGACCGCTGGCCGTGGTCGCGTGTGCTGTTGCCGGTGGCCGCCTTGCTGTCGCTGGCATGGGCGGGCTGGCAGGCGCAGGCCGCCCCGGCGGCGGCGTTCTACCTGCTGCCGTCGCGGTTCTGGGAACTGGCGGCCGGTGCGCTGTTGTACCAGTGGATGAGCGCGCGCGGTCCCGGCAAGCGCGGGGATGCGCTCGCACTGCCCGGCCTGGCCCTGCTGCTGGCGGGCGTGCTTGTCGCGCCGCAACTGGCCATGCCGGTGCCGGGTGTGCTGGCCACGGTGGTTGGTACCCTGTTGCTGTTGGTGGCGGTAGCGGGGCATGGCCAATCGCGCGTCGCCCGCGCCTTGGGCTGGGCACCGTTGTCGTACCTGGGGCGCCTGTCGTATTCGCTGTACCTGTGGCATTGGCCACTGCTGGTGCTGCTGCGCTGGACCTACGGGCTGCAGGGCGCTGCGCTGTGGCTGTATCCGGTGCTGCTGCTGGCCGTGTCGGCCGCGTCCTACCATTACGTTGAACGTCCGCTGCGCAGCGCGCTGCCGCTGTCGCGGCTGGCGCCGGCGAAGGTGCTGGCGATGGCGCTGCCGGTGGTGGCGCTGTGCGGCGCCGGCGCCTGGGCAACGGTGGAGTACCACGAGCAGATCTCGCTCAGCGTCACCCGTGATGGCTACGCATGGCAGGCGCGTCGCTACCCGGCGTGGCGACCGCTGGAACCGGTGAGCGCACCCGCGCTTGAAGGTCGACGCCTGTTTGTTGTCGGCGATTCGCATGCGGCGGCCTACCGCACGATGACCAGCATGGTCGCGCGACAGACCGGGATGGAGATCCGCCAGGAGGATCGCGGCGGCTGCAGCTTCGTCAATCTGCTGCGGGCCAGCCCGGCCGACTGCCAGGACTTCATCGAGGACAGCCTGTCGGCCATCGAACGCGACGCACGCCCGGGTGACATCGTGTTGCTGGCGGCGCTGCGCATGCCGGAGCTGCGAGGGTTCGATTGGCAGCAACAGGACGCACAGCAGATTTATCGGCAGTTGCTGGCCGAACGCACGCCCGCGCATGCGCAGGCGGCACGTGATGAAGCCGAGCGTGTGCTGGGCCGCCTGCAGCGGCTGGGCGTGCACGTGGTCATCGATGCACCGCTGCCGCTGTTCAAGGCAGGGGCCTATCGCTGCTCGGACTGGTTCAACCGTAGCAATCCGGCGTGTGCCGGGGGCCTGAGCATGTCGCGCGCGGATCTGCAGCGGTTGCGTGCGCCGCAGATGGCACTGCTGGCCGAGCTGGCCGCGCGCTATCCGTCATTGGCCGTGTGGGATCCGCTGCCGCTGCTGTGCGGGCCGGATACCTGCTCGGCGGTGCAGGACGGTGAACCGCTGTTCTTCGACAACGATCACCTGAGCGGGCATGGCAACCGGGTTCTGCTGCCCAGCTTCCGCCAGCTGCTGATCGGGCTGGCGGCCGGCAGATGACGGTTGCTGACGGCGCCGTACGCGCTTATCCCTCGATGCGCGCCTGGGCATCGCGGGGAGTGCCGTAGTCATCCAGCCACTGGAACGTCACCGAGGCCGGCATCGCGCTACCTGCCGGCAGCGGCAGCCGCACCTCTGCACCCGGTGCGATCATCTCCGGGTCCAGCGTGCGTCCATCGGGCAGGGTCAGCCTGCTGAGGGTCACATGGTATGCGCTTGGATTGGTGATCTGCAGCGCTCCTTCCAGCGCACGCCACTGCAGGTGGCTGGCTGCGCCGTGTGCAGTCCCAGGCAGGCCGGCCGGGCGATGGAACAGCTTCACCCGGGTACGTACCGCAAACTGCAGCAGATTCCTGCCGGCGGCATCTTCGGGCTTGGGCGGAATGTCCAGCAGGTTGAAGTAGAACACCGATTCGCGATCGGTCGGCAGTGGTTCGTCGGAGGGGCGTGGCGCATAGGTGATCCGATACGCCTGGCCCTGTTTCGGCTGCAGCAGGCGCGGCTCGGCGGGCGTCAGCCGGAAGGGTGTACGCACGTTCTCAGGGCGCGACTGGCTGTCGCCATCATCGATCCACACCTGGGTCAGCGCCGGCAGCTCGCCGACGTTGCTGGCCTTGACCGTTACATCGCGGCCAGTGTTCAGGTCATGAATCACGCGGGTACCCTGCAGCGTCACTGCAGCCGACACCGGCAATGCGGCAAGGCTGGCCAACAGGGTGACCAGCCGGAAACCATGGCGGAGTTTCATAGGGCGTCTCGTTGAGGCCGCCGGCTGGCGCCGTGCGGCGCCAACCGGCCGCGGGATTATCGGTACAGCACCACGAAGTCACCCGAAGCATCAGCTCTGCCCATGGTGGCGTTCTGGCCCGGCGAGGCATACCAGGCGCTGTAGGCCAGCTGGCCGCTGGCACCGGCGGGAATGGTGACCCAGACGGTGGGGTCCTCACCGATCTTCTGCTGGTTACCAGCCGCGTCGTATAGCGCCACGCCCACGTTGGTGGCGGTCGATAGCCCAGTCAACGCCAGGTTGCCGGTGCTGCCATCGGGGGTGCCGCCGAAGCGCACGCCTACGTCCTGCGATGCACCCGAGCCGGAGCAATCCAGGGCGATGGTGAAGTTCTTCTGGCCCGCGCGGGCGTTGGCGTTCACCGAGGCCAGGTCGACCTTGCCCATCGGCACGCTGATGGTGCCGCCGGTGGAGCCGACCGAGCAGGTGGAGGTCATCAGTTCGCCGGTGATTTCCAGCGTTTCGGCGGACACCGAGGGCGACACAACGGCAATGACGGAAAGAGACAGCAGGCGGAATATCAGTGACATGGCAGTTCTCTGTAGAGGAATGAAGACACGCAATGGCCGCCCATGGCAGCCAGTGGGCAGTTTCGATGCGGGCGCGCATCTGCGGAATGCAACTAATTGCAAAAACAGCTTGATGCCCGCCAATTGCAATTAATCCGATGGGAAGCGCGTTGCGTGGTTTCTAGACTTCCTGCTTTTCAAGTACCGGCATCCCTGTCAATGAACCGTCCTTCCACCGCGCTGCGTCTGTGCTTTGCGTCGGCATTGGCCATCTGCGTACTGGCACTTCCGGGTGGCGCCGAGGCAGCCTGTACCCGGCTGGCGCCGGGTGACCAGAACATCGTGCTTCCACCGTTCCCAATGCCGAACGTGGATCGGCCCGACGCCGCGTTTGGGCCGTATTCCAATGGCTATGTCGAACAAGGCTTTGAGTGCACCGTAGGCCAGACTGCATTTGTCGTCGACCTGACCGTCCTTGGCCTGACATACGAACGTGATATCAACTATCGCGGTCATACCTACCAGGCCTACAGTGTCGGCCCACGCTCGCCGTTGATCGGGTTTCGTCATTCGCTGAGCGTTCAGGGTGGCAGCGTGCAGAACGAGATGCCGCTCGCTTCTGGTCGGAATCGCAACCCGGGCCTCGTGCTGGCGACTACCTCGCCAGTCATGTCCAGCCTGTCCATCTTGCTGTTCGCTCGCGGCGGTGCCATGGAAGGCTTCCCCGCCACCGACCTGGGCTTCGCCACCTCATCGGTAGAGACCGACCCTGGCCAAACGATGCAGCACTCCATGCGGCTGGAAGTCAGCATCCGTCCCGCCACCTGCAGCATCACCAGCACCTCGCACGCGCTCGACAATGTGGTGGCCAATGACCTTGCCGCCAGCGGCAGCAGTGCCAAGGAGTCCAGCTTCGACGTGATGATGGATTGCCCGATGGGCAACATCGATGTTCATCTGTCGCTGGCCGACGCCAACAATCCTGGCAGCAGCAATGGTCAACTCGCCCCCGCCCCAGGCGCTACTGCTGGCGGCGTGCAGGTGCAGCTGCTGCGCGGCGGCCTGCCGGTGCAGTTTGGCCACGTCTGGTCCCACGGCTGGTCCAGCAAGGGCTCGCAGGCCATTCCATTCAGTGCGCGCTATCTGCGTACCGCCGATCCGCTGGCTCCCGGTGAGGTGAAAGGGGAGGCGGTGCTGACCGCCGATTACCGATGAGAACACCTCGCACCCTTCGGCTGCGGCGCGCACGGGCGTTGCGCGCAGTGCGGTCGCTCCCGGCGGCCGTCAGCGCGGTACTTTCGGCTGGCGTAGCGGTGGACGCCGTCGCTGCACCGGTCGAGTTCAGTGAAGGCTTCCTGATCGGCGGCGAGGCCATCGACATGACCCGTTACGCCAACGGCAATCCCCTGCCGGCCGGCGACTACGCTGTGGATGTGCATGTCAACGGCCAGTTCATGCGCAGCCAGGACATCCGTTTTGTCATCGACGACGACCCGCACCTCGCCGTGCCCTGCCTGTCCCCGACGCTGGTACGCACGCTGCCATTGAAGCCGGCATTCCTGGAAACACTGCCGGTCGATGAACATACCTGCGTGCAGCTGCCGACGCTGGTGGACGGCGCAAGCATTGCCTTCGACAGCGGTGAACTGCAGTTGTCCATCAGCATTCCGCAGGCCGCGCAGGCCATCGCTGCGCGCGGCTTCGTGGCGCCGGAACTGCGCGATGAGGGCATCACTGCCGCATTCATCGATTACAGCGCCAGCCACTACCGCAGCCAGGGCAACGGCAGCAGCTACCTGGGTCTGCGGGCAGGCGTGAATCTGGGTGCTTGGCGCCTGCGCCACCGTGCGTCGTTCACCCATGGCGACCAGGGCAGCGGCCATCAGGTCATCAGCAGCCACCTGCAGCGCGACATTCCGCTTTGGAACAGTCAGCTGCTGCTGGGGCAGGGCAATACCGGTGGCGAACTGTTCGAAAGTGTGCCGTTCACCGGTGTGCGTGTGGCCAGCGACGAGCGCATGCTGCCCGATTCGTTGCGCGGCTACGCGCCGGTGGTGCGCGGTATTGCCGAAGGCAATGCGGTGGTCACCATCCGCCAGAACGGCAGCATCGTCCACGAAAGCAACGTGGCCCCTGGTCCGTTCGCCATCGAGGATCTGTATCCCACCAACTTCGGCGGCGATCTGGAGGTCAGCATCACCGAGGCCGATGGGCGCGTGCAGCGCTTCACCATCAATTTCTCCGCCGTACCGCAGGCGCTGCGTGCGGGGACGTCGCGCTTGGCGTTCACCGTTGGTGAACTGCGCGATACAGGCACGACGCTGCAGACGTTGCGCTTCACCGAGGGAACCTATGCGCGTGGCCTGAACAACCGGCTTACCGTGTTGGGGGGCGCGCAGCTGGGCGAGGGCTATCACGCGCTGTTGGCCGGTGCCGCGGTCAACACCGCCATCGGCGCATTCGGTGCCGATGTCACCCGCTCACGCGCCCGCCTGCGCGGCAGCGAGACAGCGACCGGCAACAGTTTCCGCTTGAACTATCAACGTTATGTGGCCACTACCGGCACCAACGTCGGCCTGGCCGCGTACCGCTACAGTACCCGTGGCTTTCTCAGCCTCAACGACGCAGCACGCGTGCATGACGACGACTGGGGCTACGGCCAGCGCGCACGGCAGCGCTACCAAGTGAATTTCTCGCAGAAAGTGGGCCAGCGCAGCAATCTGTATCTCAGTGGCGGCCACGTGTCTTACTGGGACAGCGCCCGACGCCGCAACGACTTCCAGTTGGGCTTCCAGAGCACGCTGGGGCGTGTCAATTACAGTGTGTCAGCGCTGCGCTACCGCTTGGGCGATGGTCGTCAGGACACGCGCTATGCGTTCACCCTCAGTGTGCCGCTGGGCCGCAGTGCCAACGCACCGCGTGCCAGCACCCAGCTGAGCCAGGCCGACAGCGGGCGGCAATCACAACTGGGCATCAGTGGCAGCCTGGGCCAATCGCGTGCGCTGAGTTACAGCCTGTCCAGCGCGCAGGACAAGGACCAGAGCAGCCATAGTGCCTATGCCGCGTGGCAGGGCAGCCACGGCAACCTCAACGCGGGCTACAGCCGCAGCGGGGGCTACCGCAGCCTGTCACTGGGAGCGTCCGGCAGCGTGGCAGTGCATGGCGGCGGTCTCAATCTGGGCGCGCCGGTGGGCGAGGGTTTTGCGCTGGTGCAGGCACCGGGCGCTCAGGGCGCACGCATCGGCGGCGGCAGCCTGCGTGTGGCCCGCAACGGCTATGCGCTGTTGCCGCACATCAGCCCCTATCGCTGGAACACCATCGACCTGGATCCATCCGGCCTGCCGATCGAGGTGGAGCTGCTGCAGACCTCGCACCGCGTCGCGCCTACCGCCGGGGGCATCGTGCGCGTGCCGTTCCAGGTACGCCGCGAGCGCATGCTGTTCATCGATGCTACCGATGCGCTGGGCCAGCCGTTGCCCTTCGCTGCCGCAGTGCAGACCGAGGATGGTACGCCGGCGGGCGCGGTCGGGCAGGGCGGTGTCATCCAGCTGCGCGGCGCGCAGGACCGTGGTGTGCTGATCGTTGACCCCGAAGGCAAGCGACGTTGCCGTATCGACTACCGCGTGCCTGACGCGCCTGATGCCTACGGGTTGTCGTGGAGTCAAGTCGTGTGCATGCCGCAACCGTTGCCGCCGGAAGGACTGCAGGTGAGCACGCCGGAGCCGGAAGCGAGCATTGCCCCGTGAGTTTCGTATTTCCTTTCATCGTACACAGGAGTTCCACCATGTCCCGTTCCCCTCTGCAGTTGGTTGCGGTATCGCTGCTCTGCCTGCTTGCTTCGGCTGCGCATGCGCAAGCCACCCTCACCATCAGCGGCCGTGTCCTGCCCGGTACCTGCACGCTGGCAGCGCCCGCGATCACGCTGGATCCGGTGAAGGCTGACGAGATGACGCCGGGTACGGCGAACGCCGTGAAAGCCGGCACGCTCGACTTCAGCACCTGCGTGGGCGTAAATCGCGCGCGCTTGTCATTCACTGGCACGGCCGCCGATGGCGACCCGGAGCGCTGGAAGAATACGGCCGCGACCGCGCCCGCCACCGGCGTGACGGTCGCGTTGCTGGCGGGTACGACCGGCACTACCTACCTGAAGAATGGCGATGTTGATATTCCAGTTGCTGTCTCCGGGGCCACCGCGTCCTATCCACTGCGCGCGGGCTATTACATCGCCAACACCAGCGGCATCAACGCCGGCAACATCTCCACCCAGATCGTGGTGACGGCAGCCTACGACTGAATATGTTGGCCGAGGTACGGTGCGGCGGGATACGCCGCTTGGGCGCGCCCCGGTCGTAGAAGTGCTGACCGCATCGCGTTACAGCGGCGGCAGCACCTTGCCCGGGTTGAGGATGCCATCCGGATCCAGCGCGGCCTTGATCGCGCGCATCGCCGCCAGCGTTTCTGCGGTGAACGCCTTGGCCATGAAATCACGCTTGGCCAGGCCGATGCCGTGTTCGCCCGACAGCGTGCCACCGAGCGCCAGCGTCAGCTCGAAGATCTTCGGCAGCGCGGCATGCGCGCGTGCGTTCTCGTCGGCATCGTCGGGGTGGTACAGGATGTTGACGTGCAGGTTGCCGTTGCCGGCATGGCCGAAGGTGACGATGGTCAGCGAATAGTCGCGGGCCAGTACCTGCACGCCGGCCACCAGATCGGGGATGCGCGATACCGGTACCACCACGTCTTCGTTGATCTTGCCCGGGGCGACGCTGCGCAGCGCGGGTGACAAGGCCTTGCGTGCGGCCCACAGCTGGTCGCGCGCGCGGCCTTCCATCGCCACGTCCAGTGCGATCATGCCGTCACCTTCGGCGGCGGTCGCCAATGCCTGCAGCAGGTAGGGCAGGGTGTCGTGGTCGCCATCGGCCTCGACCAGCAGCAACGCGCCAGCGTCGGGTACGTCGGCACCGTTGAGGCGCAACAGCTCCAGGCTGCGTGCGTCCATGAATTCCAAGCGCGTGGGAACGACCGGCTGCGCCATCAGCCGCGACACGGCAGCGGCGGCGGCATCGGCATCGCGGTACAGCACGCGCAGGCCAGCCTGGCTGACCGGCAGCGGGGTCAGCTTCAACGTGGCTTCCACGATCAGCGCCAGCGTGCCTTCGCTGCCCACCAGCAGATGGGTGAGGTCGTAGCCGGTGGCGTCCTTGGTGTAGGCACCGCCGCAGCGGATCACCTCGCCGGTACCGGTCACCGCCACCAGGCCCAGCACGTTGTCGCGGCTGGTGCCGTACTTCACCGCGCGCGGCCCGCCGGCATTGCAGGCGAGGTTGCCGCCGATGCTGCAGATCTCGGCGCTGGACGGGTCCGGTGCCCAGAACAGGCCGTGCGGTGCCAGCGCCTGCTGCAGCGTTCCGTTTAGTACGCCCGGCTGTACCACGGCGCAGCGGTCACCGGCGCGGATCTCGAGGATGCGGTCCATGCGGGTGAACGACAGCACGATGCTGCCGGGCAACGGCACCGCAGCGCCGGTGGTGCCGGTGCCCGCACCGCGCGCGACCAGGGCCACGCCATGCGCGCGGCAGGCACGCACCAGCGCCTGCACCTGTTCGATGTCGGCCGGCAGTGCCACCGCAGCCGGGCACTGGTGGCGCCACGAGTTGTCCTGCGCGTTCGCCTCCAGTGCGCCGTCATCCATGCGCCAGCCGTCGCTGCCCAGCAGGGCGGACAGTTCGGCAACCAATGCGGAGGGCAGGGCAGTACTCATGACAGATCTCGTGGGGCAGCGGGGGCGGAGTGAATCAGTTTCCAGGCGATGACAGCGCCGGCCAGCGGCAGCCACACCCAGCGCAGTTCCGACAGCAGGGTGGCCAGGCCGCGCGCGCTGAAGAACTGCGGCGCGAACGGCGACACGCGGATCGGCCGCCAGGGCGCGAAGAAGCGGTGCTCGCTCCAGGGCCAGGCCAAGGCAACGCCAAGGCCTCCCGAGGTCATGGCGTCGAGCAGGGGATGGCTGGCGGCGCAGACGAACACGAACGCCGCCGCTTGTACGGTAGATACCAACCTTGGTTGGCATGGAGGCGCCGACCAAGGTCGGCGGCTACCAAAGAACGCCAACACCGCCGCCAACACGGCCAGCACGCAGGCGAACAACAACGAATGGCTGGCCCCGCGATGGCCGAACGCATCGGCATAGGGAATGCGCAGTGCAAAGGCCAGTACATCGGCATCGGGCAGCATTGCCGCGACCACACCGGCCGCCAGCAGTCGCGGCGGGATGCGGCCACGATCAGCGGCGCACCACAGCGCCAGTGGCACCGCCGCGTGGGTGATGATCGAAGGCATCAGTCACGCACCGTGGTAGTGCCGGCCAGGCTGCGCTCTGGTAGGTGCCAACCTTGGTTGGCACAGAAGCGCCGACCAAGGTCGGCCTCTACCAGAGCGGACGGTACCCATCAGTAATCATCCAACCGGAACGCATCGCGCAGCCAGTGCAGCTGCGGTGGTTCGCCCGTGGCTTCAACCACGTCGAAGCGGCACGGCGCATTGGCAATGGCGGGATGTTCCTGCAGGTACAGCTGCGCCGCGTGGATCAGGCGCCGGCATTTGCGCGGATCGACCGAGGCCGCGCCGCCACCGAAGTCCTGTCGCGCGCGGTAGCGCACTTCCACGAACACCACGGTGCCGGCGTCATCCATCACCAGGTCCAGTTCACCGCCGCGATAACGCACGTTGCGCGCCCGCGGCCGCAACCCGGCCTGCTGCAGATGCTGCTCGGCGGCGGCTTCCACCGCCGAGCCACGTTGCAGGTGCTCAGCGACCACCGGCGATCGGCATCGGCCGGCCACCGCTGAAGGTCGACCATGCCGGCTGGCGCAGGATGTTGCCGTTGCTGTCCAGGTACAGCGTGCCGGTGGCGCCGTCCAGGCCGCCTTCGGTGGCCAGCTTGTCCAGGTAGGCGCTGATCTTCCACGCATCGGCGCCGAAGGCGAACAGGCGGCTGGCGGCGCCGCGCGCGCTGGGCAGGGTCTGCGCGACCTGGGCAGCGGACGGCACGCCGGACACGTTGCGCACGTTCCAGGCTTCGTTCGGGTAGATGATGCCGTCCAGCGCCACGTCTTCTTCAACCTTGCCGCTGCCGGTGGTCAGCTGCGAGGTACCCACGCGGGTGGCGCCACCGGCACCGGCCAACGCCAGCTGCGGGGCCAGCAGGCGGGCCTGCGGTGCACGTACGGCCAGGAACACGGCGTCGACCGCGCCGGCGTTGCGCACCTGCGCGCTGACATCCCCCACCGTTTCGCTGATCGCGATGGTGGCGGCGACGCTGCCGCCGCGCTGGGCGAAGCGCTGGGCGAAGGCGGCTGCAGCGCGGCGGCCGGTGTCGTCGCTGCTGTTGATCACCAGCGCCTTGCTGCGCTCGCGGCCACGCATGTATTCGGCGGCGACGATGCCGTCGTCCTCCGGTGCCAGCGAGAAACCGGCGCTGCCAGCGGGCGGTGCATCCTTGCCGCGGTTCAGGCCGAGCACCGGCACCGGCAGCTGCTGGCGGCCGTACACGGCATCCACCTCGTCGCGGCCAAGCGGACCGACCACGAAGTCGGCGCCGGACGCCACGGCCTTGTCATACGCGGCCAGCGCACCGGCCGGGGTACCGGCGGTGTCGAAGAAGTTGACCTCCGGACGACGGCGGGTTTCACCGTAGTAGGCGCTGAGCAGGCCATCGCGCACCGGCTGTGCGGCAGTGGCCAGGCGGCCGCTGAGCGGCAGCAGCACGGCCAGCTTGGCCGGCGGGCGGTAGCCATCGCTCATCGCCGGCGGGCGCTTGCTGGTGTCGAACTGGGCGGCGCCATCGCGATCGAACGGGCGCGGCAGCGGCAGGCCACGGGCGATCAGTGCACGGCCTGCAAAGTTGTACAGCGGGTCGTTGGCCGGCAAGGCGGCGGCGCGACTGCGCAGGGTGGCATCGTCGAGGGTGCCGAGCAGACCGGAGATGGCGGCCTGGTTCTCGCTGCGCGCGGTGCCGGCCAGGCCGGCATGCGCACGGGCGCGTTCGGTGGCGGCGCCAAAGGCATCGCCGGTGGCCTGCAGGGCATTGGCGCGGGCCAAGGACCAGCGCGTGCGCAGGCTCGGGTGCACGTTGTCGGCATGATCCTTCAGCAGGGCCAGTGCCTGTGCCGGCTGCTTGTCGGCCAGTGCCAGCTCGGCGCAGGCCAGCTGGTAACGCTGCAGGCTGGCGCCGGTCAGCTGGCGGGCGGTCACCTGGCCCAGCAGGCTGCGCGCGCGTGCGCTGTCGCCGGCCAGGTGCCAGGCCCAGGCCGCATCGGCCAGCGCGTTGCTGCGGGCACCGCCACGCAGGGTTGCGGCCAGCGCTTCCAGTTGCAGGGCGGCGTCGCGCGGCTTGCCTTGTTCAATCAGCGCCAGCGCCTGGCTCTGGGCCGGCGATTCGGGCGTGCTGACGAGGCTGGTGGTGGCACAACCGGCCAGCAGCATCAACGACAGCGACAGGGCAGAGATGCGTGCGGCGGGCTTGTTCATGATCGGGTCCATGCGATGAGGGCAGCGGCCTTGGCCAGGTACACGCTAGGATTCTACCCTTGCCCCGTGAGTACCGCTGAAATGAGTGTCCCAACCCTGTATGTCGTCGCCACGCCGATCGGCAACCTGGCCGATCTGAGCCCGCGCGCGCAGGAGGTATTGCGTTCGGTGGCGGCCATCTGCGCCGAGGACACCCGCCGCAGTGGCCAGCTGCTGTCCCATTTCGGCATCCAGCAGCCGCTGGTGGCCCTGCACGAACACAACGAAGAGGCCCTGGCCCAGCGCCTGGTGGCGCGGCTGCAGGCGGGCGAGTCGCTGGCGCTGGTCAGCGATGCCGGCACCCCGCTGGTCAGCGATCCGGGCTTCCGGCTGGTGCGTGCCGCGCGTGCTGCCGGCATCAAGGTCAGCCCGGTTCCCGGTGCCTGCGCGGCCATCGCTGCGCTGAGCGTGGCCGGCCTGCCCAGCGACCGCTTCAGTTTCGAGGGATTCCTGCCGGCCAAGGCCAGCGGCCGCCGCGATCGCCTGCAGGGGCTGGCCGGCGAAGTGCGCACGATGGTGTTCTACGAATCCTCGCACCGCATCACCGAGTCGTTGGCCGACATGGCGGCGATCTTTGGCGGCGAGCGCCCGGCCGTGCTCGCGCGCGAGCTGACCAAGCTGTTCGAGACCGTGCTCGATGGCGACCTGGCCGGGTTGCTGGCGCAGGTGGAAGCCGATGACAACCAGCGCAAGGGCGAGTTCGTGGTGATGGTGCAGGGCGCTGGCGACGATGCCGAGGCGCAGCTGGCTCATGGCCGGCACGTCTACGCCAAGCTGAGCGAGCACCTGCCACCGTCGACCGCGGCCAAGCTGGCGGCCGAGTTGACCGGCGCACCGCGCAAGGCGTTGTACGGCCGGTAGCGCCGGGCCATGCCCGGCGAGCGCGTAGCGCGGCATCCAACGGCCGCCGGGCATGGCCCGGCGCTACCAGAACGCGGCGGGCAGGAACCCCCCATGTACGTTAGAATGCGCGCGGCGGAGTCGGCCAGACAGTCGCGTCATCCCTTCGGGGGTGCCGAGGAAAGTCCGGGCTCCATAGGGCAAGGTGCCAGGTAACGCCTGGGCGGCGCAAGCCGACGGAAAGTGCAACAGAAAGATACCGCCTACGTCTTCTTCGGAAGGCCGGTAAGGGTGAAATGGTGCGGTAAGAGCGCACCGCGAGTCTGGCAACAGACCGGTACGGCAAACCCCACCTGGAGCAAGACCAAATAGGGATCCATTGGCGCGGCCCGCGTTGGATCCGGGTAGGTTGCTTGAGCGTTGCGGCGACGTAACGCCTAGAGGAATGACTGTCCACGACAGAACCCGGCTTATCGGCCGGCTCCGCCCCTTCATTCCATCCGCATCCATCCACGCATGGCGTGGATCCACCAATCGCGATCCACGCACGGTGTTTGGATCCGGTAGTGCCCGGCGGAAATGAACTGCGAGAAGCGCTCGCACCACACCACCACGGTGGTGAACTGGTTCACGTCGACATTGGCCGGCACATCCACCAGGAAGCGGTTGAAGCTCTTGACCTCACCGATGCGCTCGGCCTTGTCCTTGATCTTCAGGAAGTCCGCCTTGTTGTCGACGAAGTCCTGGACCAGGTAGACCTTGTAGTCCGGGCCCGGGCCCATCTTGCCGTCGAAGGCGACGTGGCGCGCGCTGACGCTGACCTTGCCTTCGGCCCAATGCACCGCGTCACTGCCTTTGAGGTCGCGACGGAAGGTGGTGTGGTAAGTGGCGTCGGCCATCGTGGCCTGCACCTGCGCGATCGGCGGGTCATCGGGAGCGATCAGGATGGGCAGCAAGTACACGCCCAGGCCGAAGCCAACGCCGAGGGTGAGCAGATGGGTGGCAAGCAGGATGAGGATGCGGCGCATGGTGCCTCCTTGTGGGTGTGGTCGATCGCACGGCGCGGTGCCGGGCGTGACCACCCTGGGAGGTCAGGGCCGACATTTATAGACACAGAGCCGGATACGAAAAGGACACAGTGCGCGGGCTGCGACGACGGAGCCCCTGTGGCGTGGGCGGATCGCGGTCGCGGTTGGAAGCTGAATGACGTTTCTCGCCCTTGCGATGACAACTGCCATCGCGTGGATCGCGACAACGCGATGCCCGGTAGTGCCGGCCGCTGGCCGGCAACCGCAAGGTGCATCCGAGGATCCAGAAGTTGCCGGCCAGCGGCCGGCACTACCGTTCCAGTCAGAAAATGACGTGACCTTGTCCGCTGGGTACACCCTGCGGACCAAAGCGGCGCTCATGGATTTCGCCCTGGCCGTTGCCATCGATCAGCAGCACGGTGCTGGCGCGGGTGCCGTAATCGTCGCCACGGATGAAGGCGGGGCTGAGCCAGCGTTCGCGTTCCAGGCCGATGCCGGTATCGGGCAGGTCGCTGTCGACCGGGCGATGTTCATCGGCCAGCGCATCCCACAGTGGGGTCAGGTCCGGGGTCAGATTCCTTTCCCGTTGGGAAAGGAATCTGACCCCGTCTTGTTCCAGCCACGACGACAGCGCATCCATCAGCCGCCGGGTCTTCGGCCAGGGCGCATCAAGCGCGCCGTTGGACATGCCATGCACGCCCGGGCCAAGCGTCTGCCGTTCGGCCGGGTGGTTGCCCAGATACTCCAGGCTGTGGCCATCGGCCAGCAGCAGGTTGAACGGGGCATAGGCAGTGGAGATCCCGGCCAAGCGTTCTATATGTATGCCCGCCGGATCGCGGCCACGCAGGTAGTCGGCCACCAGGGCGCCACGCGATGGCCCGGTCTGGGAAGCCTGCGGATCGCGGACGTTGGTCACCACCGCCATCCGGCCGCCGGCACCCACCCCTGCCCAGCCGCCGCCGGAGCGCAGGTCGCGCCCACCGATGACCGACGTCCCGTCCTGCCAGGGGGCCAGAGCGGCAGTGGGTCGGGCGTGGAACTCATCACGGTTGCCGGCCATCACCAGCCGCCAGCGCGGGTGGTGCAACCAGCCAATAGCAAGCAGGCACATGGCGCCATTGTGCCCGGTTTGCGCAGTCCGACGTCGCTTTCGGCCCGTTCTGCATGAATGCGCAGCCCATGTTTCACGCCCCCTCCACACCCCTGAACTTCCGTTCAATCTCAAAAATTGAGACGGATCAGCAACTTGTGGATAAACCTTGAACAACTCTCTAAACATCGGCGCAAACCATTGATGCGGCTGGCGATTTCCCTGCTGAAAAGTTGTTGACAACCCTTGGGCCGCTGCTAAGGTGGGCATCAGAGGGAAATCCGGGTGTTTTGTGGATTTTCGTGGTTCAATGTTTCACCGGGCGAAGGATAAGGTGCAGGCGTCGTGTTCCAGGGCGAGACGGCCATCACAGTTGACGACAAAGGGCGCATGGCGGTTCCCACCGCTCACCGCGACCTGGTTGCGCGCGTCAGCAACAACCGTCTCGTGTTGACCTACAACCCCTTCGAATCCGGCTGCCTGTGGCTGTACGCCGAGTCGGAATGGGAGCGGGTACGCGACGACGTCATGTCCAAACCCAACACACAGCGCGTCGTACGTCTGCTGCAGCAGAAGCTGGTCGGTTCAGCCGCCCACCTGGAGCTGGACGGCAACGGTCGCATCAGCATTCCCGCCAGCCACCGCGGTGCGGTGGGCATTGAGAAGAAGGCGGTATTGCTCGGTATGGGCGACAAATTCGAATTGTGGAGCGAGCAGGCGCATCGGGCCCTGATCCAGCAGACGTTGTCTGACGAGGATCTGGGTGATGGGTTGCTCGACCTGAAGTTGTGAGCCGGGGTGCCCGGATGCGCCCAGAAGCGCAGACCGGTCACCTTCCGGTGTCGCAGTCGCCGGCGGTGCATCTGCCGGTCCTGTACACCCAGGTCCTGGAAGGCCTGAGGGTGATCGAAAACGGACGTTATCTGGATGGCACGTTCGGTCGTGGCGGTCATGCACGTGGCGTGCTCACCCAGCTCGGTCCCGAGGGACGCCTGCTGGTCATGGACAAGGATCCGGAAGCCATTGCCGTTGCCGAGCGCGATTTCGCGCCGGACCCGCGCGTGTCGATCTTCCGTGGCAGCTTCGCCCAGCTGCTGCAGTGGAACGAGACCGCCGAAGGCCTGGATGGCGTGCTGTTCGACCTTGGCGTGTCCTCGCCGCAGCTGGATGTGGCCGAGCGTGGTTTCAGCTTCGGCAAGGACGGCCCGCTGGACATGCGCATGGACCCGGACAGTGGCGAAAGCGCCGCGCAGTGGATCAACCGCGTGGAAGATCGCGAGATCGCCGACGTGCTGTGGACCTACGGCGAAGAGCGGCAGAGCCGGCGCATCGCCCGCGCCATCGTGGCCCGCCGCGAAAAGCAGCCGTTCACCCGTACCGCCGAGCTGGCCGAACTGATCGCCTCGGTGATGCCGCGCGGCAAGGACAAGATCCATCCGGCCACGCGCAGCTTCCAGGCCATCCGCATCCACATCAACCGCGAACTGGCCGACCTCGAAGCCGGCCTGGACGCGGCGGTGGAACGCCTCAAGCCCGGTGGCCGGCTGGCGGTGATCAGCTTCCATTCGCTGGAAGACCGCATCGTCAAGCAGTACATGAACCGCCTGGCCAAGGCACCGCCAGCCAACCGCCGGCTGCCCGAGGCGCAGGCCTTCGTGCCGACCCTGGACCTGATCGGTGGTGCCATCAAGGCCACCGACGAAGAGCTGGCGATGAACCCGCGCGCCCGCAGCGCCGTGCTGCGTGTGGCCCAGAAGCGGGAGGCCGATGCATGAGCCGGCTGCTGCTGATCATCCTGTTGGCCTGCACCGTGGCCTCGGCGATCGGCGTCGTGTTCGTGCGTCACCGTCACCGGCAGACGTTCATCGAGCTGTCGCGCGCCGAGCGTGCGCGCGATGACCTGAACATTGAATTCGGCCGCCTGCAGCTGGAGCAGGCGACCCTGGCCGAAGCCAACCGCGTGGACAGCATCGCCCGCGAAAAGCTCGGCATGAAGTTCCCCGAAGCCGCCGACGTGGTGGTGGTGCGCCCATGAGCAAGACCGGCCGCAACCGTCCCCGCAACGCCTTCAACCTGCGCCAGCGCCTGCGCTGGGTGGCCCTGGCGCTCGGCCTGTGCTCGGTATCGCTGGTGGGTCGTGCCGCCTACGTGCAGATCATCAACAGCGACTTCTACCAGCGCCAGGGCGAAGCGCGTTACCTGCGCGAGCTTCCGATCAAGACCTCGCGCGGCATGATCACCGACCGCAACGGCGAGCCGTTGGCGGTGTCCACCCCGGTCGCCTCGATCTGGGTGAACCCGCAGGACCTGCTGCGTTCGCCCGAGCGCATCCCCGAGCTGGCACAGGCGGTGGGCCTGTCGGTGGACGAGCTGAGCAGCCGCCTGTCGCAGAAGTCGGACAAGGAATTCATGTACCTGCGTCGCCGTATCAATCCGGACGAGGCAGAGCGCGTGGTCGCGCTGAAGATTCCGGGCGTGGCGGCACAGCGTGAGTTCCGTCGCTTCTACCCGCAAGGTGAAGCGATGGCGCACGTGCTGGGCTTCACCAACATCGACGACCGCGGCCAGGAAGGCCTGGAGCTGGCCTTCGACGAATGGCTGCGTGGCAAGCCCGGCGGCAAGCGGGTGATCCGCAACCGCAAGGGCGAGACGGTCGAAAGCGATCTGCTGCGTGCGGCCGAGCCGGGCAAGGACCTGACCCTCAGCATCGACCGCCGCATCCAGTACCTGGCCTTCAAGGAACTGCGCAACGCGCTGGTGGCCAACAAGGCGGCCGGCGGCTCGATGGTGATCATGGACGTGACCACCGGCGAGATCCTGGCCATGGTCAACCTGCCGACCTACAACCCCAATTCGCTGACCAGCGCGCAGCCGGACACGCGCCGCAACCGCGCGGTGACCGATCTGGTCGAGCCGGGTTCGACGATGAAGCCGCTGACCATCGCCACCGCGCTGCAGGCCGGTGCGGTGACCAAGGACACCGTCATCGACACCAACCCGGGTTACATGACCCTGGGGCGCTTCACCATCCGCGATGTGCCGCGCAACAACGGCGTGCTGAACGTCACCGGCGTGATCACCCGCAGCTCGAACGTGGGTGCGGCCAAGGTCGCCGCGAAGATGCCCGACCAGGTGTTCTACGATGGTGTGCGCCGTTTCGGCTACGGCTCGGTGCCGCACAGTGGCTTCCCCGGCGAGTCCGGTGGCGTGGTGCTGCGCCCGGCCCGCTGGTCGGGCACCACCAAGACGACCATGTCCTACGGCTATGGCCTGAACGTCACGCCGCTGCAGATCGCCACCGCGTACTCGGCGCTGGCCAACGGCGGCAAGCTGATCGCGCCGACCTTCGTCAAGGGCCAGCGCAACGAAGGCCATCAGATCATCGACGAGAACGTCGCCAAGCAGGTGGTGGCGATGATGGAAACGGTGGTCACCCAGGGCGGCGCCAAGCAGGCGGCGGTGCTGGGCTACCGCGTGGCCGGCAAGACCGGTACCGCGCGCAAGACCGGCCCCGGTGGCTACGAGCGCGGCCACTACAACGCGCTGTTCGCCGGCGTGGTGCCGGCCACCAATCCGCGCTTTGCCACCGTCATCGTCATCAACGATCCGCAGGGCGGCAAGTTCTACGGTGGCCTGGTGTCGGCGCCGGTCTATCACAACGTGATGGAAGGCACCCTGCGCCTGATGGACGTGCCACTGGATGACCTGCAGTCGTGGCTGGCTGCCCAGCAGTCCGGAAAGATCGGGCATTCGGCCTCGGTGCTGCCGGTGCCGCCGGCCGAAGCCGCACTGCCGGTGGATGCCGCCGCTGAATTCGATGCCGCGCTGCCCAGCGCGCACCCCCATGTGCCGCCCGCGACGGGAGGCACGCAATGAGCCCTTCGATGTTGCTTTCGCAGTTGCTTCCGGACGTGGCCCTGGCGGGCCATGATCCCGTTCTGACCGGCCTGGTGCTGGACAGCCGTGCCGTGCGCCCCGGCAATGCCTTCGTTGCCATCGCCGGCTTCGGCGCGCATGGCCTGGGTTTTGTCGAGCAGGCGCGTGCTGCCGGTGCCGGCGCCATCCTGTTCGAAGCGCCGGCGCCTGCCGAGCTGCCTGCACCGGCCGATGCCATCGCCGTGCCGGACCTGCGCGCGCGTCTGGGGGCAATGGCCGACCAGTTCCATGGCGCGCCTTCGCGGGCGATGACCATGGTTGGCGTGACCGGCACCAACGGCAAGACCTCCACCGTGCAGCTGCTGGCCCAGGCCTGGCACCTGCTCGGTACGCCCAGTGGCAGTATCGGCACGTTGGGCGCCGGACTTTATGGTGCGGTCGAGCCGACCGGTTTCACCACCCCGCTGGTGCTGCAGATGCATGCGCTGCTGGCGCAGCTGCGCGACGATGGCGCGCGCGCGGTGGCGATGGAAGTCAGCTCGCATGCGCTGGACCAGGGCCGCGTGGATGCGGTGCACTACGACGTGGCGGTGTTCACCAATCTCACCCGCGATCACCTTGATTACCACGGTGACATGGCCAGCTACGGCGCGGCCAAGGCGCGGCTGTTCCATCGCCCGGGCCTGAAGGCGGCGGTGATCAATCTTGACGATGCGTTCGGTCGCCAGCTGTTCGCCGGCCTGCCGGCAGGCGTGCAGGCCATCGGCCTGAGCTCGCGTGGTGCCGACGGTGCCAGCGTGCGCGCCGAAGCGCTGCAGCTGGATGGCCGCGGCATCGGTTTCGAACTGGTCATCGACGGCCAGCGTGCTGCGGTGCAGTCACCGCTGCTGGGCCGCTTCAACGTGGACAACCTGTTGGCGGTGGCTGGCAGCCTGCATGCGCTGGGGCATCCGCTGCCGCGTATCGCCGAGGTGATGTCGGCACTGCAGCCGATCCGTGGCCGCATGAACCGCCTGGGCGGTGAAGACGGCCTGCCGACCGTGGTGGTGGATTACGCACATACGCCCGACGCGCTGGAACAGGCGCTGGACAGCCTGCACGGCCACCTGCAGGGCACGCTGTTCTGCGTGTTCGGCTGCGGTGGCGAACGCGATACCGGCAAGCGCCCGCAGATGGCCGCCATTGCCGAGCGCCTGGCCAACCAGGTCATCGTCACCGACGACAACCCGCGTGGCGAAGACGGCGACGTGATCGTGGCCGACATCCTGGCCGGTTTCACCGATGCCTCGGCCGTGACCGTGCAGCGCAACCGCGCGCGTGCGATCGGCCTGGCGGTGAAGCGCGCTGGTGCCGGCGACATCATCCTGATCGCCGGCAAGGGCCACGAGCCCTACCAGGAAGTGAATGGCGTGCGCCATGACTTCGACGACACCGAAGTGTCGGCCGCCGCGCTGGCCGCGAAGGCCGGTGTGTTGGCGACGCGCATGGACGCGCTAGTGGCCCGGCCGCAGGACGCGGAAGAGGGCCCGCAGGCCGGGGAGGGTGACGCATGAAGCGCACCCTGCTTTCGCTGATGGCGCACTGGGCCGGTGGCGAGATCCACGGCGACGACGTGGCCATCGACGCGGTCAGCAACGATACCCGCAGCCTTGGCCCGGGCAGCCTGTACGTGGCGCTGCGTGGCGAACGCTTCGACGGCCACGATTTTGCTGCCGATGCACAGGCACGTGGCGCCAGCGCGTTGCTGGTCGAGCGCCTGCTGCCGCTGGACCTGCCGCAGGTGCTGGTGGCCGACAGCGAGCGCGCGCTGGCGAAGATCGCCGCCGGCATGCAGCGCGACCGCGCGACCGAACTGTTCGCCATCACCGGCAGCAACGGCAAGACCAGCGTCAAGAGCCTGCTGCTGGCGATCCTGCAGCAGGTGGCCCAGCACGCGCACAAGGTGGTCTACGCCAACCCGGGCAACCGCAACAACGAGATCGGCCTGCCGCTGGCGGTGATCGACGCACCGGAAGATGCCGACTACGCCGTCTACGAGATGGGCGCCGGCAAGCCGGGCGACATCGCCTACCTGACCGACATCGCGCGCCCGCGCTATGCCCTGGTCAACAACATCGCCCCGGCCCACCTGGAGCGGATGGGCAGCCTGCTCGGCGTGGCGGTGACCAAGGGCGCGATCTACGCCGCACTGCCGGCCGATGGCGTGGCCGTGATCAACGCCGACGATGCCTACGGGCGCTGGTTCGAACAGCATTTCATCGGTACCCCGGCACGTTGCCGGGTGCTGCGCTATGGCCTGGAACACAGCGCCGACGTCACCGCGCGCGACATCCGCGCCGGTGCGCAGGGCAGCCGCTTCACCCTGGTCACGCCGATGGGCGAGGCGGGCGTGGTGCTGGGCCTGCCGGGCCGCCACAACATCAGCAATGCGCTGGCCGCCGCCAGCCTGGCGCTGGCCGCCGGCATCGAGCTGTCACTGGTGGCCACCGGCCTGGCCGAAGCGCAGCCGGTGCCGGGCCGCCAGATCGCCCATCAGCTGCGCAATGGCGCAGTGCTGGTGGACGACAGCTACAACGCCAACCCCGGCTCGCTGGCCGCCGCCATCGACGCGCTGGCCGCCGCCCCGGAAGAGGGCTGGCTGGTGCTGGGCGACATGCGCGAACTCGGACCGGACGCTGAGGCGCTGCATGCACAGGCGGGTATCCGTGCGCGTGCCGCCGGCCTCAAGCGCCTGTATGCGCTGGGCCCGCTCAGCGCTGCTGCTGCCGCTGCGTTTGGCGAGGGCGGACATCATTTCACCACCCATGACGCGCTGTCGCAGGCGCTGAAGGAAGCGCTGCATGCCGGCGTGCGCTGCCTGGTCAAGGGTTCCCGTGGCAGCGCCATGGACACGATTGTCAAAGCGCTGCTGGCGCAAGGAGAGGAATCCCCGCATGTTGTATGAACTGGCTCGATGGTTGCAGCAGTTGGAGAGCCTGTTCGGGCTGTTCAACTACCAGACGTTCCGCGCCATCCTTGCCGCGTTGACGGCGCTGTTCCTGTCGCTGTGGCTCGGCCCGGCGATGATCCGCAAGCTTGCCCAGTTCAAGGGCGGCCAGCCGATCCGGACCGATGGTCCGCAGACCCATTTCTCCAAGGCCGGCACGCCGACCATGGGTGGTTCGCTGATCCTGCTCACCGTCACCCTGTCGGTGCTGATGTGGGCCGACCTGCGCAACCGCTATGTGTGGCTGGTGCTGGCGGTGATGCTGTGCTTCGGCGCCATCGGCTGGTACGACGACTGGATCAAGATCGTCCGTCGCGACCCGAACGGCCTGAAGTCGCGCTGGAAGTACCTGCTGCAGTCGATCTTCGGCCTGGCTGCAGGCATCTTCCTGTTCCAGACCGCCGACGTACCGGCGGCGCTGACCTTCTACATCCCGATGTTCAAGTCGGTGGCGCTGCCGCTGGCCGGTATCGGCTTCGTGGCCATCGCCTATTTCTGGATCGTCGGCTTCTCCAACGCGGTCAACCTGACCGACGGCCTGGACGGGCTGGCGATCATGCCGACGGTGCTGGTGGCCTGCGCGCTGGGCGTGTTCGCCTACGCCTCGGGCAACGCAGTGTTCGCCAACTACCTGCAGATCCCGCAGATTCCGGGTGCCGGTGAGCTGGTCATCATCTGTGCGGCGATCGCTGGCGCGGGGCTGGGCTTCCTGTGGTTCAACACCTATCCGGCCATGGTGTTCATGGGCGATATCGGCGCGCTGTCGCTGGGCGCGGTGCTGGGCACCATCGCGGTGATCACCCGCCAGGAACTGGTGCTGGTGATCATGGGCGGCGTGTTCGTCATCGAAACGCTGTCGGTGATGATCCAGGTCGCCTCGTTCAAGCTGACCGGCAAGCGCGTGTTCCGCATGGCGCCGATCCACCACCACTTCGAACTGAAGGGGTGGCCGGAGCCGCGCGTGATCGTGCGCTTCTGGATCATCTCCGTCGTGCTGGTGCTGATCGGCCTGGCCACGTTGAAGGTACGCTGATGAACGACCTGTCGCACCAGGCAACACGCCTTGAGGCCATCGGTGGCAGCTACGACAAGTGGCTGCTCGGCGCGATGATCGCGCTCACCGGGCTGGGCGTGGTGATGGTGGCGTCCAGCTCGATCGCGTTGATGAGCAGCCCGTTCTACTACCTCAACCGCCACTTGATCTTCCTGGCGGTCGGCATCGTGCTGGCCATCATCGCCGCGCGTACCGAACTGAAGACCATCGAGCAGTACAACCAGATGCTGCTGCTGGGTTGCTTCGCGCTGCTGGTGGTGGTGTTCGTGCCGGGCCTGGGCAGCAGCGTCAACGGCGCCCGCCGCTGGATCAACCTGGGCATCTCCAAGTTCCAGACGGTCGAAGCGGTGAAGGTGCTCTACATCGTCTGGCTGTCCAGCTACCTGGTGCGCTTCCGCGACGAGGTCAACGCGACCTGGCCGGCGATGCTCAAGCCGCTGGGCGTGGCCGGTGCGCTGGTGGTGCTGCTGCTGCTGCAGCCCGACTTCGGCTCGTCCACCCTGCTGCTGGCGATCACCGCCGGCATGCTGGTGCTGGGCGGGGTGAACATGCCGCGCATGTCGATGCCGGTGGTGATCGGCCTGGTCGGCATGAGCGCGCTGGCGATCATCGAGCCGTACCGCATGCGCCGCATCACCTCCTTCCTCGACCCGTGGGCCGACCAGCAGGGCGACGGCTACCAGCTGTCCAACGCGCTGATGGCGGTGGGCCGCGGCGAGTGGACCGGCGTGGGCCTGGGTAATTCGGTGCAGAAGCTGTACTACCTGCCCGAGGCGCACACCGACTTCATCTTCTCGGTCACCGCAGAGGAATTCGGCTTCCTGGGCACCTGCGTGATCGTGGCCCTGTACGCACTGCTGGTCGGCCGCACCTTCTGGCTGGGCATGCGCTGCGTGGAAATGAAGCGCCACTTCTCCGGCTACATCGCCTTCGGCATCGGCCTGTGGATCAGCATGCAGACCTTCGTTTCGATCGGCGTGAACCTGGGCATCCTGCCGACCAAGGGCTTGACCCTGCCGCTGATTTCGTCGGGTGGTTCGTCGGTGCTGATGACCTGCGTGGCGATGGGCCTGCTGCTGCGCGTGTCCTATGAACTGAAGCGCGCCGAGCGCCGCCAGGCCGTGCGCATGGGCGCTGCCGACGATGTTGCCGGCCCTGCCGCGGCCGAGCCTTCTGCTGCACCGGTGGCGAAGAACATGCCGATGGCCGCCGGACCGGCCGCAGCCGAGCCGGCCGCCGTGCGCGGCACCAGCCGCCTGCAGTCGCGCGTCGAACCGACCTTCGGGAGGCTCGGATGAGCGCGGCCCAGAACAACAGCCGGCCGGTGATGATCCTGGCCGGTGGTACCGGCGGGCACATCTTCCCGGGCCTGGCCGTGGCCCGCGTACTGCGCGCGCGTGGCGTGCCGGTCACCTGGATGGGTGCCGATGGCGCCATGGAAACCCGCCTGGTGCCGCAGCACGGCATCGCCATCGATACGCTGGCCATCACCGGCCTGCGCGGCAAGGGCAAGCTGGCCCTGCTGGCCGCGCCGTGGCGCCTGATGCGCGCGCTGCGTGCCGCCGGCCTGATCATCCGTGATCGCCAGCCGCGTGCGGTGGTCGCCTTCGGTGGCTTCGCTTCCGGCCCCGGTGGCATGGCCGCGCGCCTGCACGGCCTGCCGCTGATCGTGCACGAACAGAACCGCGCGCCGGGCCTGACCAACCGCATCCTGTCGCGCTACGCGCGCCGCCTGCTGACCGGTTTCCCGGGCACCTTCGCTGCACGCGAGGAGTTCGTAGGCAATCCGGTGCGCGCCGAAATCGCCGCCGTCGCGCCGCCGCAGCAGCGGCTGGCCGACCGCAGCGGTCCGCTGCGCCTGCTGGTGCTGGGCGGCAGCCAGGGGGCCCGCGCGCTCAACAGTGGCGTGCCGCAGGCACTGGCCAGCCTGGGTGCGCAGGTGCCGGTGGTAGTGCGCCACCAGAGCGGCGAGAAGCTGCATGCCGAAGCGGTCGAGGCCTATGCCAAGGCCGGCGTGCAGGGCGAGGTGACATCGTTCATCGCCGACATGGCCGAAGCCTTCGCCTGGGCCGACCTGGTGGTGTGCCGTTCCGGCGCGTCCACGCTGGCCGAACTCTGCGCGGTCGGCGTCGGCAGCGTGCTGGTGCCATTCCCCGCTGCTGTCGATGATCACCAGACCCGCAATGCGCAGTACCTGGTCGAGCGCGATGCAGCCGTATTGCTGAAGCAGGACGAAACGCTGGCAGACGGCATTGCCGCGCTGCTGCGTGATCTGTCCGAAAATCCCGCCCGCCGCATGCAGATGGCGCAAGCCGCGCGTGCCCTGGCCAAGGTCGATGCCGCCGAGCGCATCGCCGATATCATTCTCGAGGAAGCTGTATGAAGAAGGCACGCTCCAGCGCCTGCCCTGCGCGAGGCCGCGCATGATCCGCCGCCTGCATGACACCAACGATCTGGTGCGCGCGTTCCCGCGCGTGCATTTCGTCGGCATCGGCGGCACCGGCATGAGCGGCATCGCCGAAGTGATGCTGACGCTGGGCTATGAAGTATCCGGTTCGGACAATGCCGACAATGCTGCGACCCGCCGGCTGGCCGGCCTGGGCGCGCGCATCATGCGCGGCCATTCCGCCGCCAACGTGCTGGGCACCGACTGCGTGGTGGTCTCCAGCGCGATCCGCGAAGACAACCCGGAGCTGATGGAAGCGCGCAGCCAGCGCATTCCGATCATGCCGCGCGCGGCGATGCTGGCTGAACTGATGCGCTTCCGCCGCGGCATCGCCGTGGCCGGTACCCACGGCAAGACCACCACCACCAGCCTGACCGCTGCGGTGCTGAGCGAGGGTGGGCTGGACCCGACCTTCGTGATCGGTGGCCAGCTGCTGGCGGCCGGTGCCAACGCCAAGCTTGGTGGTGGCCAGTGGCTGGTGGCCGAGGCCGACGAGAGCGACGGCAGCTTCCTGCGCCTGAATCCGTTGATGTCGATCATCACCAACATCGATGCCGATCATCTGGAGAACTACGGCAACGACTTCGCCCGCGTGCAGGCGGCGTTCGCCGAGTTCCTGCAGCGCCTGCCGTTCTACGGCCTGGCAGTGCTGTGCATCGACGATCCGGAAGTGGCCGCACTGGCCGCCAGGACTCCGCGCCACGTGATGAGCTACGGCATGAGCCCGCAGGCCGATGTGCGCGCCGAGAACGTGGTGCAGGAAGGTTCGCGCATGCGCTTCACCCTGCGCCTGCCGCAGGGCACCAGCCAGGAAGTGGTGCTGGCGCTGCCGGGCAAGCACAACGTACTCAATGCACTGGCCGCTGCGGCGGTGGGCTGGCAGCTGGGCGTGGCCCCGGATGCGATCGCGCGTGCGCTGGCCAGCTTCGCCGGTGTCGGCCGCCGCTTCAACGACCTGGGCGAAGTGACCACCGCCAGCGGTGCCAAGGTCCGCATCATCGACGACTACGGCCACCATCCGAGCGAGCTGGAAGCGGTGTTCGCCGCCGCGCGTGGTGGCTGGGCCGACAAGCGCCTGGTGGTGGCCTTCCAGCCGCACCGCTACAGCCGTACCCGTGATCAGTTCGACAAGTTTGCCGCGGTGCTGTCCAGTGTCGATGCCCTGGTGCTGAGCGAGGTCTACCCGGCCGGTGAAGAGCCGATCGCCGGCGCCGATTCGCATGCACTGGCCCGCGCCATCCGCGCGCGCGGCCGCAGCGAGCCGGTGGTGGTCGGCAAGGCATCCGAGCTGGCCACCGTGCTGCCGGACGTGCTGCAGGACGGCGATCTGCTGCTGATGATGGGGGCCGGCGACATCGGCGCCGTCGCCAGCCACATTGCCGTGGAAGGCTTCAAGGCGGAGGGCGAGGCGTGAGCACGCTGACCTTCCCGCCGCTGCGCAGCACCGACCCGGCCGTGTTCGGCCGCGTCGCCGTGCTGCTCGGTGGCAGCTCCAGCGAACGCGACGTGTCGCTGGATTCGGGCCGCAATGTGCTCGAAGCCCTGCAGTCGCGCGGCGTCGACGCCGTCGCCATCGACGGCATTCCGGCGCTGGCCAAGGCGCTGGCGGCCGGCGGCATCGATCGCGTGTTCAACATCCTGCACGGCCACAATGGTGGTGGTGAGGACGGCATCGTGCAGGGCCTGATGGAGGCCTTCGGCGTGCCGTACACCGGCTCCAACGTGCTGGGCTCGGCGTTGAGCATGGACAAGATCCGCACCAAGCAGGTGTGGCTGTCGCTGGGCCTGCCGACCCCGCAGTATCGGAAGGTCGATGCCTCCACGGTGCACGCGCTGGCGGCCGAGCTCGGCCTGCCGGTGGTGGTCAAGCCGGCCAACGAAGGTTCCAGCGTGGGCATCAGCCGGGTCACCGACGACGCCGGCCTGGACGAAGCCGTGGCCCTGGCCGCGCGCTACGACGGCCAGCTGCTGATGGAACAGATGGTGGTGGGCGACGAACTGACCGTGGCCATCCTCGGCGATGTCGCGCTGCCGTCGATCCGCATCGTGCCCAAGGGCCAGTGGTACGACTACAACGCCAAGTACATCGCCGAAGACACCCAGTACCTGTGCCCGGGCCTGGACGGTGATGACGAAGACGAGATCCGCCGCATCGCGCTGGCTGCCTTCCGCGCGGCCGGTTGCCGTGGCTGGGGTCGCGTCGACGTGATGCGTGACCGCAGCAGCGGCCGCTTCTTCCTGCTGGAAGTGAACACCGCGCCGGGCATGACCAGCCACTCGCTGGTGCCCAAGGCGGCCGGGCAGGCCGGTATCAGCTTCGAAGAGCTGGTGTGGCGCGTGCTGGAACAGACCCTGGAGGCATCGCACGCATGAACGCGGTGCTGCGCATTTTCGTCTGGCTGTTGGCACTGTCGGTGGTTGCACTGCCGGTGGTGGCCGTGGTCAATGGCTGGGTCGGCGCCGAGCGCTGGCCGCTGGCGAAGCTGCGCGTGCACGGTGAGTTCAAGCGGGTGCCGCCCGAACAGCTGCAGCAGGTGCTGCTGCCGTATGCGCATGCCGGCTTCTTCGCGGTCAAGCTGCAGGACGCGCAGGACGCACTGGAAAAACTGCCGTGGGTGGAAAGCGCGCAGGTGCGCAAGCAGTGGCCGGACGTGCTGGAAGTGACGCTGGTCGAGCACAAGCCGTTCGCGCGCTGGGGCGAAGATCGCCTGCTGTCCGAGCAGGGCAAGCTGTTCCCCACGCCGAAGAAGCTGGCCGACCTGCAGCTGCCCGAGCTGGATGGCCCGGACAGCCAGACCGAGGAAGTGGTCAAGCTGTACAACGATTCGCGCGCGCTGTTCGCGCCGGCAGGCGTCGACGTGCGCCGGCTGACGATGGACGCGCGCGGCAGCTGGTCGCTGCTGCTGAGCAACGGCACTGAAGTGGTGGTCGGCCGCGACGATGCCCGCTCGCGCCTGCAGCGCTTCGTGCGCGTTCTGCCGCAGCTGGCCAACCAGGCCGCGCCGATCGAGCGCGCCGATCTCCGATATACCAATGGTTTCACGCTGAGCTGGGGCACTCCGGCCGCCCCGGCCAATGCACCGGGCACCCCGGCAAGAAGGACGCAGGAAAGAACATGAATCGCAAGGGTGACAAATCGCTGATCGTCGGCCTGGATATCGGCACCTCCAAGGTGGTGGCGCTGGTGGGCGAGTATTCGCCGGGCAACCCGATCGAAGTGATCGGCATCGGCTCCCACGAATCGCGCGGCCTCAAGCGCGGCGTGGTGGTGGACATCGAATCGACCGTGCAGTCGATCCAGCGCGCGGTCGAAGAAGCCGAGCTGATGGCCGGCTGCGAGATCCGCTCGGTGTATGCCTCCATTTCCGGCAACCACGTGCAGTGCAAGAACTCGCCCGGCATCGTGCCGATCCGCGACGGTGAAGTGACCTGGGGCGACCTCGACCGCGTGCTCGATGCGGCCAAGGCAGTGGCGATCCCGGCCGACCAGAAGATCCTGCATGCGATCCCGCGCGAGTACGTGCTGGATGATTCGCAGGAAGGCATCCGCAACCCCGTTGGCATGACCGGCGTGCGCCTGGAGGTGCATGCGCACCTGGTGGTGTGCGCGCAGTCGGCCGCGGCCAACATCAGCAAGTGCGTGCAGCGCTGCGGCCTGCAGGTGGACGACCTGGTGCTGTCCTCGCTGGCGTCCAGCGTGGCGGTGCTGACCGCCGACGAGCGCGAGCTGGGCGTGGTGCTGGTCGACATGGGCGCCGGCACCACCGACATCGCAGTGTTCGTGCAGGGCGCGATCTGCCACACCGCCTCGCTGCCGATCGCCGGCGACCACGTGACCAACGACATCGCGCACATGCTGCGCACGCCGACCCCGGAAGCCGAGCAGATCAAGGTGCGCTATGCATGCGCCCTGGCCCAGCTGGCCACCGCCGAGGAAAGCATCCAGGTGCCGTCGGTTGGTGATCGTCCGCCGCGCCGCATGCCGCGCCACGCGCTGGCGCAGGCCGTGCAGGGCCGCTACGAAGAGATCTTCGAAATGGTGCAGGCCGAACTGCGCCGCTCCGGCTTCGAGGAACTGGTGCGCGCCGGCATGGTGCTGACCGGAGGTGCCTCGAAGATGGAAGGCGTGGTCGAACTGGCCGAGGAAATGCTGCAGATGCCGGTACGCGTGGGCATCCCGCAGCACGTTACCGGGCTGGGCGAAGTGGTGGGCAACCCGGTGCATGCCACCGGTGTGGGCCTGCTGCTGATGGGCAGCCAGATCGAGCATCCGCGCCGGCCGTCGCTGCCGACCGGCCGCGCCGGAAGCATGTTCAAGAAACTCAAGACCTGGTTCCGCGGCGAATTCTGACGCGGCACCTGTAACACCCGGGCGCAGCCCGGCTGCAACACCCGCAGTACCCGCATCACGACGCAACAACGCAACACACAACCCACACAGCCGCAACGGCAACATGACACGCGAAGGCAGGAGGCCCGACCGTCCATGCCACCGACAAGCGGATACAACGAGGACACGGACATGGCGCATTTTGAACTGATCGAAAAGATGGCACCCAATGCGGTGATCAAGGTGGTTGGCGTGGGCGGCGGCGGCGGCAATGCCGTGGCGCACATGGTCAACTCGGCAGTGGATGGCGTGGAATTCATCACCGCCAACACCGACTCGCAGGCCATCAAGAATTGTGGTGCCAAGCTGCAGCTGCAGCTGGGTACCAATGTCACCAAGGGCCTGGGCGCAGGCGCGAATCCGGAAGTCGGCCGCCAGGCTGCGCTGGAAGACCGTGAGCGCATCATGGACGCGCTGCAGGGTGCGGACATGGTGTTCATCACCGCTGGCATGGGCGGTGGCACCGGTACCGGCGCTGCGCCGGTGGTGGCACAGCTGGCCAAGGAAATGGGCATCCTGACCGTGGCCGTGGTGACCAAGCCGTTCCCGTTCGAAGGCCGCCGCCGCATGCAGGTCGCGCTGAAGGGCATCGAAGAACTGAGCCAGCACTGCGACTCGCTGATCACCATCCCCAACGAGAAGCTGATCACCGTGCTGGGTCGCAATGCGACCATGATCCAGGCCTTCCGTGCCGCCAATGACGTGCTGCAGGGCGCCGTGCAGGGCATCGCCGACCTGATCGTGCGTCCGGGCCTGATCAACGTCGACTTCGCCGACGTGCGCACCGTCATGTCCGAAATGGGCCTGGCGATGATGGGTACCGGCACCGCCCGCGGCGATGACCGCGCGCAGGCCGCAGCCGAGTCGGCCATCCAGAACCCGCTGCTGGACGATGTGAACCTGGCCGGCGCCAACGGCATCCTGGTCAACATCACCGCCGGTGCCGACTTCACCATGGCCGAGTTCGACGAGATCGGCCGCACCATCGACGGCTTCGCTTCGGAAGACGCGACCGTGGTGGTGGGTACCGTGCTCGATCCGGACATGCAGGACGAAGTGCGCGTGACCGTGGTCGCCACGGGCCTGAACCGCGTCTCGGCCAGCAAGACCCAGCGTCCGGGCGAGCGTGCACCGATCAAGCTGGTCCGCAACGCCACCACCGGCCAGCCGGAGTTCGGCGAGTTCGACAACGGCGGCGATGCCGTGTCCAAGGCCGTCGGCGGCATGGGCCTGGGCCTGCGTCGTGCCAGCAGCGACAGCGTGGCAGCTTCCACCCCGTCGGCTCCGGCCTCCTCGGCCCCGGCCGCGGCGGAACTGCCGAACGATTACCTGGACATCCCGGCGTTCCTGCGCCGCCAGGCGGACTGATCGACGCTGCCCGGGGCTTGTCCCCCCCGGGTTGCGCCACCATGTCCTGAAAACGCGGGGGCCGGGCCAGGATGGGCCCGGCCGCCCTGCTTCACGCGCGTCCCACCGGCGTTTCAGCCGGGGTAGGGGACCCTGCGTGTTAATCTACTGTGTCACTTCCGGTCGTCCCCCATGATCCAGCAACGCACCCTCAAGAACACGATCCGCGCCACCGGTGTAGGCCTGCACAGCGGCGACAAGGTCTACATGACCCTGCGTCCGGCGCCGGTCAACCATGGCATCGTGTTCCGGCGCGTGGACCTGGACCCGGTCGTGGAAGTGCCTGCGAAGGCCGAACTGGTCACCGAAGTGACCCTGTGCACCGGCCTGACCTGCAACGACGCCAAGATCCAGACCGTCGAGCACCTGATGTCGGCCCTGGCCGGCCTGGGTGTGGACAACATCATCGTCGAACTGTCCTCGGCCGAGCTGCCGATCATGGACGGTTCGTCCGGCCCCTTCGTGTTCCTGCTGCAGTCGGCAGGCATCGTCGAACAGGATGCGCCGAAGCGCTTCATCCGCGTGCTGAAGACCGTGGAAGTGACCGAGGGCGACAAGATGGCCCGCTTTACCCCGTATGAGGGGTACAAGCTGGGCTTCACCATCCAGTTCGACCACCCGATGATCCCGGCCAAGCAGTCGCGCCAGGAAATCGAGTTCTCGACGATGGCCTACACCAAGGAAATCTCCCGCGCGCGCACCTTCGGCTTCATGCGCGATCTGGAATACATGCGCGAGCGCAATCTCGGCCTGGGTGGTTCGATGGACAACGCCATCGTGCTCGACGAGTTCCGCGTGCTCAACGAAGACGGACTGCGCTACGCCGACGAATTCGTGCGGCACAAGATTCTTGACGCGATCGGCGACCTCTATCTGGCCGGCGGCCAGGTGCTGGGTGCCTACGAGGGCTTCAAGTCCGGCCACGCGCTCAACAACAAGCTGGTGCGGGCGCTGATGGCCGATGCCACCGCCTGGGAATGGGTCACTTACGACTCGCCGGCCGTGCCGGACCCGGTGGTGTACGCCACACCGGCCTATGCCTGATTTCACAAGTTGTTGAATTTTAATGAAAAGACGCCGCCTCCCAAGGCGGCGTCTGCATTTCCGGTGTTGCCTGGCGCACTGGCGCAGTCGGTGACGCGACGGTAGGGCCGAGGTCACGGTTTTGTGAACCTGTTGGATCCGAAGCCTGAATTTAACGTTGTTTTAACAACAATCTAACGACTGCCCCACCGGGGCCAGCTAGGATGCGACCCGGCCCCCGAAATGTTTCACGCAGCGGTGACACGCGCGACGGGGAGTGGAGCAGGACGCTCCGCTGCTTTCAGGTTTCCCGCTTCGGTTTCGAAGGAAGGTCCTGCAGAGCTGCCAAGGCGTCGCGTAGCCCTTTGTGCGTGGCGGCTGAAACTGCGTGGGGTCCATTCCGGTTGTCGAGCGCTGGGGAGCGCGTGGGAGTGGGAGACGCAGTCTTGACGGTCACCTTGGTGGCCTTCAGCCCGATGGACCGGGCCGCGTCGAGCAACTGGGCTTCGGCAAGCCGCAACTTGGCATGCCAGACCGGGGACTCGACGAGAAAAACGAGGTGTTCCCCGTCCACATTGGCCAGCCGGCAACGGCTGCGCAGAGGTGGCGGCAACTGGGGGCGCAACTGACGGTCCAGCGCGTCGAGCCATAGGGCACGCCGCAGCGGGTTCCCGCTTTTGTCCGCCATCACTGCATCCAGGGCCGGTTTCGGTCGGGATGCGGGACGAACGCTGGATTTCGGCTCAGACATGAAAACTCACTGATGGCATTCAAAAAGATCGTAATCAAAACGCGTGAAGGACAGGCCAAATCGGCGCTCACGCGTTTGCGGTTCTACTTCGAGGACCGCCCCCGAGCCCTGCTGGGCAGCGTGCTCGGCGCAGGTTGCATTATCGGCCTTGCCGGTGGAATTGGCGTCAGCGCGCTCAATGACTCGCGCCTGCAGGCCAAGGTCGACCGCCAGGAGGCCGAGCTGGCCAAGGTCCAGCGCGATGCGCAGACCCAGGTCAACGCGCTGGCTGCCCGCCTCGGCGAGCTGCAGGCGCAGGCCACCCGCCTGAACGCCCTGGGCGAGCGACTGACCCAGATGGGCAAGCTGGAAGACGGCGAATTCGACTTCAACGAGACCCCCGGCCTCGGTGACGGTGATGCCGGCGGCCCGACCGCCGACATCCCGGTCAAGGACGTCAACGCCGACTTACAGGTGCTGGAGCAGCGCTTCGCTGCTTCAGGCCGCCAGTTGTCGGTGATGGAATCGCTGATGTTCGACCACCAGCTGCAGCAGAACGCCGTGCCCTCGCGCATGCCGATCCGCAACAGCTACGTCACCTCCGGCTTTGGTACCCGTGCCGACCCGTTCGGTCGCGGTGCCGCCACCCACAAGGGCATGGACTTCCACGCCCGCGTCGGTGACCCGGTGATGTCGGTAGCCGACGGCGTGGTCAGCTTCTCCGGCGTCAAGGGCGGCTACGGCAACGTGGTCGATGTGGACCACGGCAATGGCTACGTCACCCGCTACGCGCACAATTCGCGCCTGGTGGTGAAGGTCGGCGACCTCGTCCGTGCCGGCCAGGAAGTGGCCAAGGCCGGTTCCACCGGTCGTTCGACCGGCGCCCACGTGCACTTCGAGGTGTGGGAGAACGGCAACGTGGTCAACCCGCGCAAGTTCCTCGGCGATGGCGGCAATACCCCGGTCGGGCGCATCACCCGCGGTTGATTGCAACGCCGGGCGTGGCCCGGCGCTACCGGGAAGCCGTCGGATCCCGGCGGTAGCGCGGGGCCATGCCCCGCGAGCGCGAAGCGCGGCCACCACGACCCCGGTCCCGGCCGCCCAGAAGACCGCACAGGGTTGAAACCCCAGCGGCCCATCCCAAGCTACAATGGGTGTTGCCATCGACAGGGCGCCAGGCGCCCTGATTCGTTTGCGGCGGACGGATCCTTCCCGGAGCCGTGCGGCATTTCCATCCAACCCGGTTCCCTCAATGATCAACAGCCTGCTTACCCGCGTATTTGGCAGTCGTAATGAACGACAGCTGCGCCAGCTCAACCGCATCGTCGCCAAGATCAATGCGCTGGAGCCGGAGATCGAGAAGCTTTCCGACGAGCAGCTGCAGGCCAAGACGCCGGAATTCAAGCAGCGCATCGCCGCTGGTGAAGGCCTGGACAAGGTGTTGCCCGAAGCGTTCGCGGTCTGCCGCGAGGCCGGTCGCCGCGTGCTGGGCATGCGCCACTACGACGTGCAGCTTATCGGTGGCATGGTGCTTCACCTGGGCAAGATCGCAGAAATGCGCACCGGTGAAGGCAAGACCCTGGTGGCGACCCTGCCGGTGTACCTCAACGCGCTGGAAGGCAAGGGCGTGCACGTGGTCACCGTGAACGACTACCTGGCCCGCCGCGATGCCGCGCAGATGGGCAAGCTGTACAACTGGCTGGGCCTGAGCGTGGGCGTGGTCTACCCGGGCATGCCGCACAGCGACAAGCGCGAAGCCTATGGTTCGGACATCACCTACGGCACCAACAACGAATTCGGTTTCGACTACCTGCGCGACAACATGGCGCTGTCCAAGGCTGACCGCTACCAGCGCGGCCTGCACTACGCCATCGTCGACGAAGTCGACTCCATCCTGATCGACGAAGCGCGTACCCCGCTGATCATCTCCGGCCCGGCCGACGATTCCCCGGAGCTGTACATCCGCGTCAACCGCATCGTGCCGAACCTGGTCAAGCAGGAAGCGGAAGACGGCGAAGGCGACTTCTGGGTCGATGAGAAGGGCAAGCAGGTGCACCTGTCCGAAGCGGGCATGGAGCACGCCGAACAGCTGCTGGTGGAAGCGGGCATCCTCGATGCCGAGACCGAAGGCCTGTACGCGGCGCAGAACCTGACCGTGGTCCACCACCTCAACGCCGCCCTGCGCGCGCACGCCATCTACCAGCGCGATGTGGACTACATCGTGCGCGATGGCGAAGTGGTCATCGTCGACGAATTCACCGGCCGTACCCTGGCCGGCCGCCGCTGGTCCGATGGCCTGCACCAGGCAGTGGAAGCGAAGGAAGGCGTGCCGGTCCAGCGCGAAAACCAGACGCTGGCCAGCATCACCTTCCAGAACCTGTTCCGCATGTACAAGAAGCTGTCCGGCATGACCGGTACGGCCGACACCGAAGCGTTCGAATTCCAGAGCATCTACGGCCTGGAAGTGGTGGTGATCCCGACCAACCGCCCGACCATCCGCAAGGACAGCCCGGACCAGGTGTTCCTCAACCGCAAGGGCAAGTTCAACGCGGTGCTGGCCGACATCGAAGAGTGCGCCAAGCGTGGCCAGCCGGTGCTGGTGGGCACCACCTCGATCGAAACTTCGGAAATGCTGTCCGAGCACCTGCGCAAGGCGGGTGTGAAGCACGAAGTGCTCAACGCCAAGCAGCACGACCGCGAAGCGACCATCGTTGCCAACGCCGGTCGTCCGGCCGCCGTGACCATTGCCACCAACATGGCCGGTCGTGGTACCGACATCGTGCTGGGTGGTTCGCTGGAAGCGGAAATCCACGAGCTGGGCGAAGGCGCGACCGACGAACAGAAGGCCGCGATCAAGGCCGAGTGGCAGAAGCGCCATGACGCGGTCAAGGCGGCCGGCGGCCTGCACATCGTCGGCACCGAACGCCACGAATCGCGTCGTATCGACAACCAGCTGCGTGGCCGTTCTGGCCGCCAGGGTGACCCGGGCTCGTCCCGTTTCTACCTGTCGCTGGAAGACAACCTGATGCGCATCTTCGCCTCCGACTGGGTGCAGAAGGCCATGCGCATGATGGGCATGAAGGAAGACGACGTCATCGAAGACCGCCTGGTCAGCCGCCAGATTGAAAAGGCGCAGCGCAAGGTCGAGGCCCACAACTTCGACATCCGCAAGAACCTGCTGGACTTCGACGACGTCAACAATGACCAGCGCAAGGTGATCTACGCCCAGCGCGATGAACTGCTGGACGCCGAGTCGGTGAAGGACAACGTCGATGGCATCCGCGACGACGTGATCTTCGACGTGGTCGCCCGCTTCGTGCCGCCGAACTCGGTGGACGAGCAGTGGGACCTGCGTGGCCTGGAAGCCACGCTGCAGTCGGACTTCGGCGTGGACATGTCGCTGACCGATCTGGTCAAGTCGCACGAGGAACTGGACGCCGAAGGCATCACCGCCAAGGTGCAGGAGCGCATCAACCAGCACTTCGCCGAGAAGGAAGCGGGCGTGGGCGAAGAGACCATGCGCGCGCTGGAGAAGCACGTGATGCTGACCGTGCTCGATCAGAGCTGGAAGGAGCACCTGGCGCGCATGGATTACCTGCGCCAGGGCATCTACCTGCGCGGTTATGCGCAGAAGCAGCCGAAGCAGGAATACAAGAAGGAAGCCTTCGAGCTGTTCTCGGACATGCTGGAGAACGTCAAGCGCGAAGTGGTGACCCTGCTGGCCCGCGTGCGCATCCGCAGCGACGAGGAAGTGCAGGCACTGGAAGCGGCCGAGCGCCAGCAGGTCGAAGCCCGCCTGAGCCAGTCGCAGTTCCAGCACCAGGATGCTGGCGGCTACGGTGCCGACGAAGAGGCGGCGCAGGTGGAGGCCGCCCAGCAGGGCGTGGCGCAGCTGCAGCGTGACGAGCCCAAGATTGGTCGCAACGATCCGTGCCCGTGCGGCAGCGGCAAGAAGTACAAGCACTGCCACGGCCAGCTGAGCTGACCCCCGGAGAGCCCCGCGAAAGCGGGGCTTTCCTGTTGGGGCCCTGAGGCGTTCGGCGATTGCGCCGGTGCCCCGCTTTTCGGCATGCTTCGGCCATGCCTTCCCCGAAACGATCGATCCACGTCGTTGCCGCCGTCATCACCGACGCCCGCGGCCGCATCCTGCTCAACCGCCGTACCGAAAGCCGCGACATGGCCGGCCTCTGGGAATTCCCGGGCGGCAAGCGCGAGCCCGGTGAAACCTCCGAACAGGCGCTGGTGCGCGAGCTGCACGAGGAGCTGGGCATCGAGGCCGAGGTGGGCGAGTGGATCATGGACGTGCCGCAGCGCTACCCGGACAAGGACCTGACCCTGGAAGTGCGCCACGTGCGCAGCTGGAAGGGCGCCCCGCGCGGACGCGAGGGCCAGGCCATCACCTGGGTGACGCCGGACAAGCTGGCCCGTTATTCAATGCCGCCGGCCGACCTGCCGGTGGTGGCCGCACTGCGCCAGCCGGACTGCTACCTGATCACCCCTGCGCCGGACATCGATGAGGTCGGCCTGCAGCGTTGGCACGGCCAGCTGCAGCAGGCCGTGGCTTCCGGGCAACAACGCATCCAGCTGCGCCTGCCCGCCGAGCATCCGCAGCGTCAGCGCGTGATCGAGCAGGCCGTGCGCGCGCATCGGCGCGGTGTGCAGTGGCTGCTCAACCGCGATATCGAACTGGCGCGCACCCTCGGCGTTGGCGTGCACCTGGGCAGCGAGCAGCTGCAGTCGCTGCAGGAACGGCCGCTGCCGCCGGGGCAGCTGGTGGCCGCCTCCTGCCACGGGCTTGAGCAGCTGCTGGCCGCACAGCGGCTGGGCTGCGATTTCGCCGTGCTGGGGCCAGTGCAGGCCACCGCGAGCCATCCCGATGCAGTGCCGTTGGGGTGGGAGGCCTTCGCCGCGCTGCGCGCGCAGGTCTCGCTGCCGATCTATGCGCTCGGCGGCATGACACCGCAGCATGTGGCCGAGGCACGCCGGCATGGCGGGCAGGGTATCGCCGCCATCCGCGGACTATGGCCGGTGTAGCGCGATACGCAGGATCGGATCCCCGCGACGCGGGGCTCTGACCTCCTCGCTTGAATCCGGGGTCGGAGCCCTTTCCGCTGGAGGGGGATCCGACCCCTCACCGCAAGCAGTAGATCCACGCCATGCGTGGATGGCGGTTCGGCAGACCCCGCTCACAACGTAATCCAGAAACACCCATATTGCCGCCGCAGCCCAAGCACCGTCGCCGCACGCGTGGCGCTGCCCGGCAGGGTCTGCTCCAACCGCAACCCGATCGGATGGCGCCGTGCAGCCGGTACCGGCACCGTTTCCGAATCCTGCGAGGCGATGTCCTGGCCCTCATCCAGATCCTGGCGCGGATACACCGGCACCACGTCCACCAGCGGCCGCCGCACCACCGATTCCAGCTGGCCAAGAATCCGCTGTGCGCCGGCATCGGACACCGCGCCCCACAGGTACAGCGAAGAAAGCCGGTTCACATCACCGATGCTGACCGCCGTGTGCAGGGCCTGCACCAGTTCACTCAAGCGGCGCGGACAGCTGCTGCCGAGGCTGTCGCGTTGCAGGGTATTGCCGGAAGGCGCCGGCGGTGGCCGCCGGGACTGCGCGCCCAGGCTGTCGCAGGGGCGGTCGGTATAGACACTTTGCCCCTGCGGATCGGTGCAGCGGTTCAAGCGCGTGGACTGCGCCTGCACACCGGCGCAGACACCGGGCAGCAGCAGGACCAGCAACAGGGACAGGACGAGCTTCATCGATGCAGCGTAGCGCCGATTGCGATAAAGCAGCGTACTTTTCAGCCTTGCAGCAGCTTCAGTACCGAGACCGTCGGCTTGGCCAGGTTCAAGGTGTAGAAGTGCAGGCCCGGTGCGCCGCCTTCGACCAGGCGCTGGCACAGCTTGGCCACCACTTCGGCGCCGAAGGCGCGCACCGATTCGGCGTCGTCACCGTAGGCCTGCATCTTGCGGCTGATCCAGCGCGGGATTTCCGCACCGCACTGTTCGGAGAAACGGCGCAGCTGGCTGAAGTTGGAGATCGGCATGATGCCCGGGGTGATCGGCACCTGCACGCCGAGCCGCTGCACTTCGTCGACGAAGTGGAAGTAGGCGTCGGGATTGAAGAAGTACTGGGTGATGGCGGCATCGGCACCAGCGTCGATCTTGGCCTTGAAGTGCTTCAGGTCGAGCAGGGCGTCCTGCGCCTGTGGGTGCGTTTCCGGATACGCGCCCACTTCGATGCGGAAGGCATCGCCGTGTTCGGCGCGGATGAAGGCGATCAGTTCGGAGGCGTAGCGCATATCGCCAGGAAAGCCCATGCCCGAGGGCAGGTCGCCGCGCAGTGCGACCAGGCGCCGGCAGCCGATGGCGCGGTAGAGCTTGAGCAGTTCGCGGATTTCCTGGCGGGTACCGCCGACGCAGGACAGGTGCGGTGCCGCGTCGAAGCCGTGGTGCTGGTTGAGATGGCGCACGGTCTCGGAGGTGTAGCTGAGGGTCGAGCCGCCGGCGCCGAAGGTGCAGGACACGTACTCGGGGGCATAGGCCTTCAGCCTGGCCGCGGCACGGTCCAGCTGGGTGCGCTGTTCGTCGGTCTTGGGCGGATAGAACTCGAAGCTGATGGCGGTCATGGCACGGGCGGCGGCATCGGGTGCGAAGCAGTATATCTCTTCATCGAGATGGATGTGCGATGGATGTGCGGGGTCAGGCCATCCCGTGCGGGCGACCGTTCGCCCCGCTGACGGGCCGTTGCTCCGTAATCGCCACCGGGGCACCGGGAACGAAGCCAGGCTGGTCCCAATTCCGGCACCACCCACGCGATGAAGGAGCAGACGATGAAAATCTTCCAGGCACTCTGGTACGCGATGAAGGCCTTGGCCAGGCTGACCATGATCGGCATGGCGATGGCCGTGCTTGGCTCAGGCCCGGCCCATGCCGCAGCCGTCGATAAGGCCGCTGTTCCAGGCGCAGTGCAGGTCGAGGTGCTCGGCAAGGGCCGTCCCTTGCTGATGATTCCCGGGCTTAACAGCAGTGCGGAGGTCTGGCGTGAGACCTGCTTGGCCCTGAAGGACGTGCAGTGCCATCTGGTGCAACTGCCGGGTTTTGCTGGTGCGGCACCTGCCGACCCGCGGCCGGCGGATTTCCTGCCGGTGATGCGCGACGAATTACTGGGCTATCTGCAGGCACGGCACCTGTCGAAGGTTGCCGTGATCGGTCACAGCCTGGGTGGTGTGCTGGCGATGCAACTGGCACTGAAGGCACCCGATACCGTCGGTCCGCTGGTGATCGTTGATTCGCTGCCGTTCTATGCGGCGGTGATGAACCCGCAGGCCACCGCGCAGAACGTGGGGATGATGGCCGGGCAGCTGCGTGAGGGGCTGCTGGCGGCCGATGAGGCCAGCTTCAATGCACGCAACGATGCGACCGCCAAAGCCCTGACCCGCAGCACCCAGCATCTGCCGGAGCTGCAGCGTTGGGGGCGCGACAGTGATCGCACGAGCATGGCCGATGCGATGTACTCCATGCTGGTGCGCGATCTGCGTGATGACATCGCCGGCATCCACACGCCGGTCCTGGTGCTGGGCAGCTGGGCCGCTTACCAGTCGATGGGGAGTACGCAAGCCAGTACCCGTGCGCAGTTCCAGGCGCAGTACGCAAAGCTGCCGGGTGTGCAGATCGAGATGAGCGCACAGGGTTACCACTTCCTGATGTGGGATGATCCGCGTTGGCTGCAGGCGCACGTGCGCCGCTTCCTCGCCGCACATCCCTGACCGCCGTATGCCCTTTCCTCCACCGCCAAGGCTGCTCATGGACGCCACCACGCCATCCCGCCGCTTCTGGATCCTCAACGCGCTGGCGTGGGCAGGCTATGCGACGTACAGCCTGTGGCTGGGGGTGCGTATCGGCGGCGGTACGCTGTTCAGCGGCGTGGTGTTGATCTCCCTCAGCATTGCCGTTTCCCTGTGGTTGTGCAGCGGCGCGCTGCGTTCGGTCGCACTGCGGCAGCGCTGGTGGGATGGCAGTCTGGGCAGACTGGTGCTGAAACTGGCAGCTGGCGTGGTGGTCGGCGCCAGCATTGCACAGGCGCTGACGGCGGCATTGCTGTTGCCGGCGCTGGCCCTGGGTTGGGTGCAGTTGCCCGGTGGGCGTGCCGACTATCAGCTGTCGTCGGTCGTGCTGTACTGGATGAACACCGCCCTGTTCCTTTTGATGTGGACGGGACTGTGGGCGGGCCTGCATGGCTTGCGCCGCGCGCGCCACAGCGAGCTGGCGCGATTGCGGGTGGAGGCGGAGCGCAGCGCCCTGGAGCGCGATGCGTTGCGTGCGCGGCTGAATCCGCATTTCATGTTCAACGCATTGAACAACCTGCGAGCGCTGATTCTGGAAGACCCCGAGCGTGCCCGCGACATGGTCACCCGCCTGTCGCGCACGCTGCGCCACGCGTTGGCCCACAATCGCAGCGAGCAGGTGACCCTGGCCGAGGAACTGGAAGTGGTCGACGACTATCTGGCCATCGAGGCGATCCACTTCGAACAGCGTCTGCAGGTGCGGCGGGAGATAGCCGCAGAGGCTGTGCAGGCACAACTGCCTGCGATGGCATTGCAGCTGTTGGTGGAGAACGCAATAAAACATGGCATTGCCAGCCGCGCGGGCGGCGGTGAGGTACGTATCCGCGCGTCGTTGGAAGATGACCTGCTGCGCCTCCAGGTGGACAACCCGCTCTGCACTGGCGGTGAACCTGCGCACGGGCACGGTGTGGGACTGACCTACCTGCGCGCGCAGCTTGGCACGCGCGGCCGTTTCGCCCTGCAGCCGGTCGGCGACCGCATGCAGGCGCTGCTGGAGATTCCGCAATGACGGCCGTGCTGCGTGTGTTGATTGTCGATGATGCACGGCTGGCGCGACAGGAACTGCGGACGCTGTTGTCGGCGCTGCCGTGGGTGAAGTGCGTGGGCGAGGCCGACGATGTGCCTGCTGCGCGCGAAGCGATCGCCACGCTGGCGCCGGACCTGGTGTTGCTGGATGTGCAGATGCCGTCCGGTACCGGCTTTGATGTACTGGACGGGTTGGAAAGGGTGCCCTCGGTGGTGTTCGTCACTGCCTACGACACCTATGCAGTACGCGCGTTCCGGGCCAATGCACTGGACTACCTGGTGAAGCCGGTCGAGGCGCCGCGACTACTGGAAGCGCTCGAACGGGCGCGTCAGCTTGCGCCGTTGGACGTCGGAGCACCAAGGCGGCACGGCACGCTGGGCGCGCAGGACCACGTGTTTTTGCGCGAAGGCGAGCGTTGCTGGTTCGTGTCCATTGCCGAGATCCGTCGATTGGTAGTGGACGGCAACTACACGCGGCTGTGGTTCCGCGATCAGAACGCATTGCTGGCCCGCAGCCTGAGCGCGTTGGAAGCTCGCTTGCCGCCGGATGTCTTCTTTCGCGCCAACCGCAACACGCTGGTCAACCTGCGGCGCATCCGTGCGGTCACGCCGGGCATTGGCGATGGTTACGATCTGGCACTGGATGATGGCAGTGAAGTGGAGGTGTCGCGGCGGCAGGCACGGGAGCTTCGCGAGCGGATGGCGTTGTAGCCGCAGCTACAGTTCGGCGCTGACCAGGCTGGTCCGCCGGAGGTGCTTCATGCCTCGGCTGGCTGCCCCCTCAAGCGGGCCATCACCCTGCCACCGTCGTGCTGTATGACCAGTTCGAGCCCGTAGTGGCTGCATAGGCGCCGCATGATATCCAGGCCCAGGCCGTTGCCCTCACTGCCATCACGCTTGTCGAATGGTCGCGGTTCGGGCCAGTTGCCCAGGAAGGGCGAAGTACCCGCCGTGTTGTGCACCAGCAGGTGACCGTCCTGCCATTCAATGAGGACCTGTCCCTGCGCGGTATGCGCGAACGCATTGCCGACCAGATTGGCCAGGACGACGCGCAGTGCCGCCTCGGGCGCGCGCAGCGCGGCCCCGTCGGCCACGGACAGTTGTACCTCAACCGGCCGTGCAGCCAATAACGGAGATTGCTCGATGACCACCCGCTCCAGCAGTGGCACCAGTTTGACTGGCGCAGCGCCGTGGCCAACGGCTTCTTCGCGTGCCAGCGCCAGCAGCGCCGCAATTGCCTGCTGCAGCTGCAGTGCCGAAAGGCGGATATGAAGCACATGCTGGCGGCCACGCTCGGACAGGCTCGACTCGCTGGCTAACTGGGCTGCTGCACTGGAAATGACGCTCAAGGGGGTACGCAGTTCGTGACTGGCATCGCGCGTGAACGCGTGTTCGCGAGCGACGAAGGCAGCGACGCGTGCAGACAACCCATCCAGGGCGCGCGCGAGCACGCCAATCTCGTCATCACCGAAGTGCGCCGCCAGGCGCACGCCTCGGCCTGGTTCCGGCTGCAGCGCTTCAACCTCTTCGACCAGCGCGTAGAGCGAGCGCGTACTGCGACGGGCGAGCCAGATGCCGAGGACAATCGCCCCGATCAGGACCAGCAGTGCTGTGCCGGCCAACAGCATTACTACCCGGTCGCGGATCGGCCGGACCACTAGTTGCGCACTGACCTCCGACACAAGCCAGGCAGGGGGGGCGTCAGCCGGGGGATCGATCCGCTTGAGATGGTAGTGCCGCCCATCGATACCCGCGAACTCCGAGCGCCACGGTTCCTTTGCGAACTCGCTGCGCAGATCGTCGGGGAAGGTCGCGGGTGAGCGGTGCAGCTGGATCCCGGCATCGGCAGGTGCCTGCCAGTCCCCTTGGTGCGCGTGCCGGGCGAGCTGAGCCCGTGCTTCCCGGTCAAGTTGGGCGTTGAAGATGCTGTCTTCGACCACATACATGAACACCAGCGAATAGGTGCCGAACACCATGGCGGTGAACAGCGCGAAGGCTGTGAATGTGATCACCAGTCGACGGCGCAGGCGTTGGATCGGCCGCCCCTTCATGGCGAAGCCTCCAGCCGGAAGCCAACGCCGTGCACGGTGCGCAGCATCTCCCCGTCGAATGGCCGATCCAGTACCTGGCGCAGCAGATAAAGATGCGAGCGCAGCGGGTCGGAGGGAGGCGCTTCGTCTCCCCACAGGCGTTGTACCAGTTCGCTACGGGTAACGGTGCGCGGCCAGGCTTCGGCCAGCGCCAGCAGGATGCGTTGTGGAACCTGCGGCAGCTCCAGCGCCGTGCCTGCGCGCCAAGCCTGGCCACTGCGCCGGTCGATGCTCAACGCACCGATCTGCAGCAGGTTCGGTTGGCCCACGCGATGGCGCCGGGCGAGGGCAAGACAACGAGCCAACAGCTCCGCGTCGTCGAACGGCTTGACCAGGTAGTCGTCCACGCCGGCAGCAAAACCCTGCAGCTTGTCGTCGATCGCATCGCGTGCGGTCAGCATCAGCACCGGCACATGGCGGTCGCTGCATTCACGCAACCGCCGGCACAAGGTGATGCCGTCCATGCCTGGCAGACCCACATCCAGCAGCAGTACGTCCGGTGGTGTTGCCAGTGCCAGCCGCAGGCCGACCTGGCCGTCGGCGGCGAAGTCGACCTGATGGCCCTGGGCCTGCAGCAGGTCGACGATGGCCGAGGCCAGCGGCAGGTTGTCTTCGATCAACAGCAGGCGCAGGCGCTCGGCGTCCATGATCAGGGCTGCATGCGGGCCAGGAGAGCCTTAGCTTCGTCCAGCTGCGGCTGCTTTTCCAGCACCGCCAGCAATTGTTCGCGTGCCTGGGTCGTCCTGCCGAGACGCCAGTGCGCATCGGCGATGGCCACGTCCAGTCGCGGTTCCTGCATGTGCGGGCGAGCCAGCTGCATGATGGCCAGTGCATCGGAAACCTGTGCGCCGTCGGCTGCGGCCTGCAGCTGCACGTACCCCAGCATGCCGATCAGCTCTACATGGAAATCGGTGCTGCGCTCTGCCAGCTGCCGTGCTGCGCTGTCATCACGCCGCTGCAGGTGCTGCTCCACCAGCGCCATGCTGCGTTCGTCACGCCAAGGCTCGCGCGCTGCGGGAGTGCGGCCGCTGGCACGCACGAAGGCATCGGCGAGGGCCGCAGTCGAGAACGGGTTCTGTCCGGTCAGCAGCCGGCCATCCACCACTACCTTGGGCATCATCAGCCGTGCCTCCTGCCAGCGCGCTCCCAATTCGCGCATGCGCGGCTCCAGCTGGAAGTTGAACTCCTTCGCCCAACGCTTGCCGAACTGGGCTTCCTCTTCCTCCGTGAAACCGGTCATCGTCCGGCCCTGCACGAGCAGGCGTCCACTGCCCAAGCGCACTTCCGCCAATGCGGCGGGGCCGTGGCAGACGGCTGCAACGACGCCGCCCTGTTCCCAGATTCCGGCAATGGTCTTCTGCAGGGCGATATCGCCGGGCAGGTCGAACATCGCGCCCTTGCCGCCGATCACCAGCACGCCCTGGTAGTCGGCGGCACGCAGCTGTTTCGTCGCAAGCGTCGCGGCCAGTTTGGCCACGGCCTGCTCATCGGCCAGCAGCGCGGCATTGAATGCTTCGGCGGGGTTGTACTTGTCTGCTTCCACGGCGCCGCCGCGGGGGCTTGCCACGTCAATGGCAAAGCCGTTGCGCTTGAGGATCAACCAGGCTTGGGCGAACTCGTCCATCTCGAAACCGGGACGGCTCTTGCCCTGGTCGCGGCCCTCGCTGCTGACCACCAGCAGCACGCGCGGCGGCGCTGGAGGAGCGGGGGCCGCAACAACGGCCAACGGCAGCAGGACCAGCGCCAGCACGTGGCTCGGGTTGAATCGGAACATGCTCGTCTCTCCTTGGGTGTATGGCGCAGTCTGCGCGGCAGATGTGAAGCAGACTTCAAGCACGGCGGTTACCCTGATGTCCTGTTCCTGCACCTTGCCGCCATGTCCATCGTCCTCACCGATTTCGCCCGCCCCCGCCTGTTCCCGCGCGTACCGCGCGCCAACACCATCCAGGACTGCAGTGCCGAGCAGTTCCAGGCGCATCTCAATGCACACCCGCCGCTGAAGGTGCTCGATGGCTATGCGCCATTCTGCAAGCTGTTCGTCTATGAAAACTGGACCAGCACGCGCTGCCTGACCGTGCCGGTCACCGACGCCAATCGGCACCTGCTGCGCAGCGGCTACGAGGCGCGCAACCGTGAGGAACTGCCGGTGCTGGTGCGCTGGTTCGAGGGCGTGGAATCGCCACGGGCCAATTACCTGGTGGTGATCCTGTACAGCGCCGAGCAGCTGGCCAAGGAAGGTTCACCCATCGATGCGGACTGGGGCATCGTCGGCTGCATCTATACCGCTGAACCGGAAGAAGTACCGATGGCCCCGATCACCATGATGCGCAATGCGCTGGGCGTGGAGGAAGGGGGTTCGGGCGTGCCGCTGGACCGCGAAGCCTATCAGCGCGCGGTGGCGTTCTGGGAGAACAACGCCAACTGGCGGCCGTGATGAGACGTTGTGAAACGGCCACGAAACAACACGCTACGATGGCGGCAGATTGACGCAGGAGGTGCAGAGTGATGATGGGACGCATGAATCCACGGGGCGCTGTGTTGATGGCGGTGCTTGCCGCTGGCGGTTGCTCGGCGGGATACGACGCCGACGCTTCCTGCGGAAGCTTTTCCGAGCCGGCGGCGCTCCGCGATGCCAGTGTCGACCAGTTGCAGGCGTCCAACGCCGGAGGACGCTGCACGTTCCGCGCCACCGGGCGCGATGCAGCAGCGCTGCAACGCCAGCAACGCATGCTGGAGGCGATCTCCCTCATCGCATGTGGCAAGCCGGCACACGCCCAGCCGACGCAGGGAACTCCGGGCTTCGAACTGCAGATGCCGTCGCGCTGCCCGCTCTCGGCACGCACCTCGCAGGTTGTCCAGGATGCCGCTCGCTGGCGTCTCGACCGCCCGTCCATGCCGAGCTACCCGGCGGCTGCACGCGCTGACAACCTGCAGGGCAAAGCGAGCATGAGCGTGCTGTTGAACGACCAGGGGCACGCCGAAGCTGTCATCGTGGCGGGGTCCAGCGGTCATCCGCTGCTCGACGACGCAGCGGTGAAGGCCGCGCTGGGATGGCGGTGGAAGCGGGAGGGAGGGACCTCCGGCACCCCGCGTATGAGCCTTGTGCCTGCCACAGCGACGTTTGCGAGCGATTAACCGGCCGAACGCCCCGCCAGCGGTGTCCACTCCCACCACGGGTAGTGGTACTCGCGGTCGGTCGCATCCCAGCGCTGGCCGCAGCAGGTGCAGGCCACCCGATGGCGGTCGCCCCAGCCATCCTCGGCCACGCCCTGTTCCAGCAGCCGCACATGCCCCTGCTCGATGAGCCGGCGTGGGTCGAAGAACAGGTAATCCGGATACAGCGCGCACAGGCAGCCTTTGCGCTCATGCCAGTAACGCAGGCGGCGCAGTGCGGCCTGCAGGTGCACATCGTTGCTGACCAGCGCACCGCCAAGCTGCACGCCCTGGCAGGCCTGCTCGATCCGCTCGGTCTGCGACGCCAGCGCATCCAGCGTCGTAGCGCTGAACAGCCGTGCCAGGCGGCTGCTGGCGGCATGGATACGACTGGCATCGCGCGACAGCAGGTCCTGCAGCAGCACATCGGCCTGCGGGTCGTCCAGCCGCGGTGGCAGCGATGTGGACCAGGGCCAGCGCATCACCGGGCCCTGCCGATCGCGGCGTAGTGGCCGCCGGTCAGGCGCAGCAGGTCGGCCGGTGCCAGCTCCACTTCCAGGCCACGCCGTCCCGCGCTGACGTGCAGGGTGGGCAGTGCCTGCGCGCTGGCGTCGAGAAAACTGCGCAGGCGCTTCTTCTGCCCAAGCGGGCTGATGCCGCCGACCAGATAGCCGGTTGCGCGCTGCGCGGCATCGACGGCGGCCATCTCGCACTTCTTGCAGCCGGCCGCCTCGGCCAGTGCTTTCAGATCAAGCTGGCCAGCCACCGGCACGATGGCAACGAGCAGTTCGTGCGTTTCGGTGCTGGCCAGCAGGGTCTTGAATACCTGTGCCGGGTCCAGGCCCAGCTTTTCGACGGCTTCGCCGCCATAGGATTCGGCATGGGCATCGTGCACGTAGCTGTGCACGGTATGGGCGATCTTCTCGCGCTTGAGCAGGTTGATGGCCGGGGTCATGGGCATATCGTAGCGCCGCGCGCGGGCGTTGCCTTGACCGAGACTACTGCGTGTGGCCAATGGAAAGCATCCACGCGCGGCGTGGATCTACCGTGGGACCGATGGAAAGCATCCACGCGCGGCGTGGATCTACCATGGTACCGATGGACAGCATCCACGCATGGCGTGGATCTACCATGGGACCGATGGACAGCCTCCACGCGCGGCGTGGATCCACCGTGGGACGGATGGACGGCATCCACGCATGGCGTGGATCTACTGGATCGGGCGATACATGCGGTAGATCCACGCCATGCGTGGATGCGTGGTGCACGAGCGCACGCCAAACCAGGACGGGCGCCCGAAGGCGCCCGTCCGTGTGTTGCATGCACTGGTAGTGCCGGCCGCTGGCCGACACCTGCAGGCATCAGTAGCGGTAATGATCCGGCTTGAACGGACCGTCCACCGGCACGCCGATGTAGTCGGCCTGTTCCTGGCTCAGGGTGGTCAGCTTCACGCCGATCTTTTCCAGGTGCAGGCGGGCCACTTCTTCGTCCAGCTTCTTCGGCAGCAGGTACACCTTGTTCTCGTAGGTGCCCTTGTTGGCCCACAGGTCGATCTGCGCCAGGGTCTGGTTGGCGAACGAGTTGGACATCACGAAGCTCGGGTGGCCGGTGGCGCAGCCCAGGTTGACCAGGCGGCCTTCGGCCAGCAGGAAGATCGCATTGCCGTTGGGGAAGATGTACTTGTCCACCTGCGGCTTGATGTTGACGTGCTTCACGCCCGGGAAGGCGACCAGCGCATCGACCTGGATCTCGTTGTCGAAGTGGCCGATGTTGCAGACGATGGCCTGGTCCTTCATCGCGCTCAGGTGCTCGATGCGGATGATGTCCTTGTTGCCGGTGGTGGTGACGTACAGGTCGGCACGGCCCAGGGTGGATTCGATGGTGTTGACCTCGAAGCCTTCCATCGCCGCCTGCAGGGCGCAGATCGGATCGATCTCGGTGACCACCACGCGCGCGCCGTAGGCACGCAGCGACGCGGCGCAGCCCTTGCCGACGTCACCGTAGCCGCAGACCACGGCGACCTTGCCGGCCAGCATCACGTCCATCGCGCGCTTGAGGCCATCGGCCAGCGACTCGCGGCAGCCGTACAGGTTGTCGAACTTGCTCTTGGTGACCGAGTCGTTGACGTTGATCGCCGGGATCAGCAGGGTGCCGGCCTGGGCCAGCTGGTACAGGCGGTGCACGCCGGTGGTGGTTTCTTCCGAAACGCCCTTCCAGTCCTTGACCACGCGGCCCCAGTAACCCGGGCGCTCCTTGGCCACGCGCTTGAGCAGGTTCTTGATGACCTGCTCTTCGTGCGAAGCGGCCTTCTCGTCGACCCAGGTGCTGCCGTTTTCCAGCTCGTAGCCCTTGTGGATCAGCAGGGTCACATCACCGCCGTCGTCGACCACCAGCTCCGGGCCGGTCAGGGTGCCGTCAGGCAGGGTGAAGGTCAGCGCGTCCAGGGTGCAGTCCCAGTACTCTTCCAGCGACTCGCCCTTCCAGGCGAACACGGGGCTGCCGGTGGCGGCGATCGCCGCAGCGGCGTGGTCCTGGGTGGAGAAGATGTTGCACGAGGCCCAGCGCACGTCGGCGCCGATGTCCTTCAGGGTCTCGATCAGCACCGCGGTCTGGATGGTCATGTGCAGCGAGCCGGTCACGCGCACGCCCTTCAGCGGCAGCTCGGCCTGGTACTTGCGGCGGATGGACATCAGGCCCGGCATTTCGTGCTCGGCGATGTCCAGTTCCTTGCGGCCCCAGTCGGCCAGGGTGATGTCGCGGATCTTGTAGTCGCCTTCGGTGGAGAAGGTCTTGGCAACAGCATTCATGCAGTAGCTCCGGTTGTGGGCGAGCGGATGCTCGCATCTGGCCGGGCGCCGTTGTTGCAAAGCCACCTGGCCGAGCCTGGCCGGTCTCAGGGGATCCGGTCGCAGCGCCCCTCGGCAGGGGAGGATGCCCATTATATCGCGCCTCCGCTGTGACACGGCGATGACCCAACCATCGGCAGATGGGCGCAGGTGCATGGCCTGTTAAGGTCAAGGGCTTCACGCAGCGAACAGGTGGAACAATGATGAGCACGCACGCACGCCGCAACCGGCGCTTGACTGGCCTGGTCCTGTCGATGGCCCTGCTGGCGGTGGTCCCGCAGGCCTGGGCTGCGGCACCGCAGGCGGCCGCGGCGCAGGCACAGGGCGTGGCCGGTTACGAGCTGCCCTCGGCCGCACTGCAGGCGGTGGTCGACGCGCCGCGGGCGCCGTCGCTGTTCCTGTCGCCACGCCGCGATGTCGCCGCGCTGATGCAGATGCCGTCGCTGCCGTCGATCCAGGTGGTGGCACAGCCGGAGCTGAAACTCGCGGGCCTGCGCATCAATCCGAAAACCTTTTCCGACAGCCGCTTCAGCTTCGGCCAGAAGCTGTGGCTGATGAATGTGGCCGACGGCAAGGAGCGGCAGATCAGCGGGTTGCCGGCCTCGCTGTCGATCGCCAGCCTGACCTGGTCGCCGGACCAGAAGTGGCTGGCCTTCAACCAGGTCGATGCCGCTACCGGGGCCAATGAGCTGTGGCTGGTGGACGTGGCTGGCGGCAGCGCCCGTCGCCTGGTCGCCGGCCTGAATACCGTTCTGGGCAGTGGCTACCAGTGGTTGCCGGACAGCCGGGGCCTGGTGGTGTTCACCCGCCCGGGCAACCTTGGCGCCGCGCCGGCTGCTGATGGCATCCCGACCGGCCCGGCCGTGCAGCAGACCAGCCAGGGCGGTGGCGTGGTGTCCATCCGCACCTACCAGGACCTGCTGAAGAACGAGGCCGACGCGCGCCAGTTCGATTACTACGCCACCACCCAACCGATGGAAGTGGGGCTGGACGGGCAGAGCCGTGCCATCGGTGCGGCCGGCATCTTCATGGGTTTTGCGGTGTCGCCAGACGGCCGCTTCGTGCTCAGCCAGCCGGTGCAGCGTCCGTACTCCTACGTGGTGCCGCTGAGCAGCTTCCCGCGCCGCATCGAAGTGCTCGACCGCAGCACCGGCAAGCTGGTGCATACCGTGGCCGTACGGCCGCTGGTGGAAGGCCTGCCGACCGGCAATGATGCCGAAGTGACCGGCGTGCGTGACATCAGCTGGCGCGGCGATGCCGATGCCACCCTGGTCTGGGCCGAAGCGCAGGATGGTGGCGACCCGAACCGGGAAGCCAAGGTGCGCGATGCGGTGTTCATGCAGGCCGCACCGTTCGACACGCCGCCGGTGACCCTGGCCCAGCTCGGCAGCCGCTATGCGGGCATCAGCTGGGGCCGCGGTGACCTGGCCCTGCTCAACGAATCGTGGTGGAAGACCCGCCGCAGCAAGACCTGGCTGATCGCACCGGACAACGCCAGCGCCGATGCCAGGCTGCTGTGGGATCGCGACGCGCAGGACCGCTACGCCGATCCGGGCCGCCCGCTGATGGCCAGCGATGATCGCGGCCGCTCGCTGCTGCAGACCACCGCTGATGGCGGCAGCCTGTACCTGGCCGGTGCCGGTGCATCGCCGGAAGGCGACCGTCCGTTCGTGGATCGCTTCGATGTGGCCAGCGGCAAGGCAACCCGCCTGTTCCATTCGCAGGCACCGACCTACGCCGCGCCGGTAACGCTGCTGGATGCGCAGGCCAGTTCGCTGCTGATCAGCCGCGAGAGCCCGGACGAGCCGACCAACTTCTACGTGCAGTCACTGGCCGACACCAACGCCGCACCGCGTGCGCTGACCCATTTCGCCCATCCGCTGCCGCAGCTGAAGGGCGTGCAGAAGGAGCAGATCCGCTACAAGCGCAAGGACGGCGTGGACCTGACCGCGACCCTGCTGCTGCCGCCGGGCTATGACCCCAAGCGCGATGGTCCGCGGCCGCTGCTGATGTGGGCCTACCCGGGTGAGTTCAAGAGCGCGGCGGCCGCCAGCCAGGTGACCGATTCGCCGTACCGCTTCAACGCCATCAGCTACTGGGGCCCGCAGGCGTTCCTGGCCAAGGGCTATGTGGTGCTGGCCAGCCCGTCGATGCCGATCATCGGCGAAGGCGACAAGGAGCCCAACGACACCTACATCGAACAGCTGGTGGCCAATGCGCAGGCCGCGGTGGACGAGGTGGTGCGGCGTGGCGTGACCGACCGCGAGCACATCGCCATCGGTGGCCACTCCTACGGTGCGTTCATGACCGCCAACCTGCTCGCGCACACCCGCCTGTTCAAGGCCGGCATCGCGCGCAGCGGCGCCTACAACCGCACGCTCACCCCGTTTGGTTTCCAGGCCGAAGAGCGCAACTACTGGCAGGCGCAGGACGTGTACCAGAAGATGGCGCCGTTCAATTACGCCGACAGGATCAAGGATCCGATCCTCTTCATCCACGGCGTGGACGACAACAACTCGGGCACCTTCCCGATGCAGAGCGAACGCATGTTTGCCGCAGTGAAGGGGCTGGGCGGCACCGCCCGCCTGGTGATGCTGCCGAACGAGTCGCATGCCTACCGCGCACGCGAATCGATCATGACGATGCTGGCCGAAAGCGAACGCTGGCTGGAGCAGAACCTGGGCCCGGTGCAGCAGGGAAAGGCGAAGAAACAGCGCTGATCCGCGCACGATGGCGGCCCCCGCAACAGGGCCGCTTCCCACGGTAGCGCCGGGCCATGCCCGGCGGATGCGTGCAGATGAAACCATTTTTGCATCGCAGCACGGCACGCGTTCTGGTTTAGGCTTGGGGTCTGGATCCGTTGACCGAGGCCTGTGCGTCGCCGATGAACGAGTACCGCAGCAGTATCGAATTCGCTTCCCCCGATCTTCCCCTGCGTGACGACGTGCGCCGTCTGGGTGCACTGGTCGGTGACCTGCTGGTCGAGCAGGTGTCGGCCGCCTTTCTCGATGACGTCGAGGACGTGCGTACGCGTGCCATTGCCCGCCGCGAGAACCAGGCGCCGCTCTCCGAGCTGGCCGACGGCCTGGCCGGGCGTGAACCGCAGCAGGCCGAGACCATGGTGCGTGCGTTCAGCACCTACTTCCAGGTGGTCAACATCGCCGAGCGCGTGCATCGCATCCGCCGCCGCCGCGACTACCAGCGTGCCGTCGCCGCCGCGCCGCAACCCGATGGCCTGCAGGATGCCCTGCAGCACCTGAAGGCGCAGGGCGTTGGCCTGGATGAACTGGCGCGGTGGTTGCCTCGCATCGATATCGAGCCGGTGTTCACCGCGCACCCGACCGAGGCGGTGCGCCGCGCGCTGCTGGAGAAAGAGCAGCTGATGGTGGCCAGCCTGGTCGACAACCTCGACGGCCAGCGCACGCCGGGTGAGGCGGCCGCAGACGCTGCACGCTTTCGCATGGCGTTGACCGCCTCGTGGCAGACCACCGATTCCTCGCCGGTGCGCCCGACCGTGGACGACGAACGCGAACATGTCGGCTTCTATCTGGTGCAGGTGCTGTACCGGGTGATCCCGGTGCTGTACGAATCGCTGCAGCAGGCACTGCGCGATACCTATGGCGCGGAACTGCCGCTGCCGCGCCTGCTGCGTTTCGGCACGTGGGTGGGCGGCGACATGGACGGCAATCCCAATGTGGATGCGCACACCATCCGCAACACGCTGGCTGCACAGCGCGTTGCCGTGCTGGGCCGCTACCAGAAGGAACTGCTGCAGCTGGCCAGCCTGCTCAGCCAATCCACCGAACGGGTGGGGGTCAGCGATGCACTGCAGGCGCGTGTCGCGCATTACCAGCAGTTGCTGCCGCAGGTGCAGTCGCGGCCACGCCACGCCGACATGCCCTATCGGTTGCTCAACGACCGCATGCGTGCACGCCTGCAGGCCACGCTGGATGATGCCGACGGCGCCTATGCCGGCCCGGACGAGCTGATCAATGACCTGCAGCTGATCCTTGACAGCCTGCGCGCGAACCGGGGCGAGCATGCCGGCGGCTTCGCAGTGCAGCGCCTGTTGTGGCGGGTGAAGACCTTCGGTTTCCATCTGGCGCGGCTGGATGTGCGCCAGGAATCGAGCGTGCATGCGCGCGCGCTGGCGGCAGTGCTGGGGGGCGATGCGGCATGGGACGCCTTGGATACAGCGGGTCGCGCACGCCTGCTGGCACCGCATGCCAGTGGTGAAACACCATTGCCTGTTGGCGATGATGAGGGCAACCAGCGCTTGGATGCGGTGTTCGCGGCCTTGGCCGATGCCCGTGCGCGGCATGGTGGCGACGCGCTGGGCAGCTACATCATCTCGATGGCGCACGACCGTGGCGATGTGCTGGCGGTGCTGGCCCTGGCACGGCGTGGCGGCCTGGTCGATGACGCCGGCCACGTGCCGCTGGATATCGCGCCGCTGTTCGAAACCGTGGACGACCTCAAGCGCGGCACCGCGACGCTGCGCGATCTGCTGGCCGATCCGGTGTACCGCGCGCATCTGCGTGCACGCGAGGACGTGCAGATGGTGATGCTCGGCTATTCGGACAGCAGCAAGGATGGTGGCATTGCCGCATCACGCTGGGGCCTGCAGCGCGCACAGGTGGAGCTGCTGGAGGTGGCCGCCGAAGCGGGCCTGCGCCTGACCTTCTTCCATGGCCGCGGTGGCTCGATCAGCCGCGGTGGTGGCAAGACCACGCACGCGGTCGATGCCTCGCCACGCGGCAGCATCGATGGCCGCCTGCGGGTGACCGAGCAGGGCGAGGTGATCCACCGCAAGTACGGCATCCGCGCGCTGGCATTGCGTTCGCTGGAGCAGGCCACCGGTGCGGTGCTGCGCGCCAGCCTGCGCCCGCGTGCCGCCGAACCGCGCGAGGATGATTGGCGGCCGGTGATGGACGTGGTCGCCGGTTCCAGCAGCGAGGTCTATCGGGCGTTCGTGGGCCAACCGCGTTTCATGGACTACTTCCGTACCGCCACGCCGATCGATGTGATTGAACGGATGACGCTGGGATCGCGGCCGTCGCGCCGGCTCGGCCAGGACGCGGCCTTGACCAACCTGCGCGCGATTCCGTGGGTGTTCGCCTGGAGCCAGGCGCGCGCGGTGATTCCGGGCTGGTATGGGGTCGGCAGCGGTCTGCAGGCGGCGGTGGATGCGGGCCATGAAGCCGCGCTGCGCGAAATGGCGCGGGACTGGCCGTTCTTCCGCACGTTCCTGGACGACATCGCGATGGTGCTGTCCAAGGGCGATATCACCATTGCGGAACAGTTTTCGCGCCTGTCCGGCGAGCTGCACGATGCGTTCTTCCCGCAGGTCGAACGCGAGCTTGAACTGACCCGGCACTGGCTGCTGGCGCTGATGGAGCAGCAGACCCTGCTGGACCACGACGCGCGGCTGGCGCTGTCGATCCGCCTGCGCAATCCCTATGTGGACCCGATCAGCGTGCTGCAGGTGGACCTGCTGCAGCGCTGGCGCGAAAACGGGCGCGAGGACGACGACCTGCTGCGTGCGCTGGTGGCCTGCGTGAACGGTGTTTCGCAGGGCGTGCAGAACACGGGGTGATCCGCATCCGCCGGGCATGGCCCGGCGCTACCTGCCTCGGTGGGTGCGGGGCTTGCCCCGCACGCCCTCACTCTTCTGGTGACGGCGGATTGGACGCCAGCAGTTCCAGATGCCGCTGCTCCATTTCCTGCCGCAGTTGGCGGCGGATCAGCGCCGCGGCCTGCCGGCGCTTTTCATCCGAACTGGCCGGCTGCAGCGATGGAACCGGCGTCGGCCGGCCGTCCTCGTCCACCGCCACCATGGTGAAGAAGCAGCTGTTGGCGTGGCGCACGCTGCGCTTGAGGATGTCCTCGGCCACCACCTTGACGCCGATTTCCATCGACGAGGTGCCGGTGTAGTTCACCGAGGCCAGGAAGGTGACCAGTTCGCCCACCGCGATCGGCTGGCGGAACACCACCTGGTCCACCGACAGGGTGACCACGTAGCGGCCGGCATAGCGGCTGGCGCAGGCATAGGCGACCTGGTCGAGCAGGCGCAGGATCGCGCCACCGTGGACCTTGCCGGAGAAATTGGCCATTTCCGGCGACATCAGCACGGTCATGGACAGCTGGTGGGACTTGAGTTCGGTCGACATGGGGCGATTGTATCGGCAACCACCGTCGCAACCATCTGCCGGCCAGCGGCCGGCACTACCGAAAGCAGAAGGGCCGCTTGCGCGGCCCTTCTTGAAGGTCAGCCGACTGACAGTCGGCTCTACAGCGGCCCTTCGTGTTTCTTACTTCAGCTTCGCATCGGCGCGCAGGGCGGCGGCGCGATCGGTCTTCTCCCAGGAGAAGGCCGTGGCGTTGACGGTCTCGCCTTCGCCGTTGATGTAGCTGAACTCCTTCGGCTTGCGGCCGAAGTGGCCATAGGCCGCGGTCTGCTGGTACATCGGGTGGATCAGGTCCAGCATCTTGATGATGCCGTACGGGCGCAGGTCGAAGTGCTTGCGGATCAGCTTCTCGATCTTGTCGTCGCTGATCTTGCCGGTGCCGAAGGTGGTGACCGAGATCGAGGTCGGCTCAGCCACGCCGATGGCGTAGGAGACCTGCACTTCGCAACGGTCGGCCAGGCCGGCGGCAACCACGTTCTTGGCGACGTAGCGGGCAGCGTAGGCGGCCGAACGATCGACCTTGGACGGGTCCTTGCCGGAGAACGCGCCACCACCGTGACGGGCCCAGCCGCCGTAGGTGTCGACGATGATCTTGCGGCCGGTCAGGCCGCAGTCGCCCACCGGGCCGCCGATCTCGAACTTGCCGGTCGGGTTGATGTGGAACTTGGTGCCCTTGTGCAGCCACTTGGCCGGCAGCACCGGCTTGATGATCTCTTCGCGGACGGCCTCGATGAGGTCCTTCTGCTTGATGCCCGGGGCGTGCTGGGTCGACAGCACCACCGCGTCGATGGCCGAAACCACGCCGTTTTCATAGCGCAGGGTGACCTGGCTCTTGGCGTCCGGACGCAGCCAGGACAGCGGCGAGTTGCGCTTCTTGCGGATCTTGGCCTGCTGCTCGACCAGGCGGTGCGACAGGTGGATCGCCGCCGGCATGTAGCTGTCGGTTTCGTTGGTGGCATAGCCGAACATCAGGCCCTGGTCGCCAGCGCCCATTTCTTCCGGCTTCTTGCGGTCAACGCCCTGGGCGATGTGCGGGGACTGCTTGCCGATCAGGTTCAGCACGCCGCAGGTGGCGCCGTCGAAGCCGACGTCGGAGCTGTCATAGCCGATGTCCACGATGACCTTGCGGGTCAGCGCTTCCAGGTCGATCCAGGCGCTGGTGGTGATTTCGCCGGCAACGATGGCGACGCCGGTCTTGACCATGGTCTCGCAGGCCACGCGGGCGCGCTGGTCCTGGGTCAGGATCGCGTCCAGCACCGCATCGGAGATCTGGTCGGCAACCTTGTCCGGATGGCCTTCAGAGACCGACTCGGAGGTGAAGAGGTAGCTGGACATCAGGCTTAATATCCTTTGATTCGGATGGAAAGATGGGCGCGAATGATACACGGGGTGCGCCGCCTGTGCATTGTGAACCCGTATGGGTTGCCGGTGGTTAAGGTGTTGTGCCCGGCAGGGCAAGGCCTGGCGGGCATTGCGGCGGCATCGTGCACAGGCAGTGTTCCACTGGCGTGACCATTGCCGCACCCGCCGGCACCGGGTGGGCCTGCCCAGGCGCCGTCATCATTCTGCCGCCAAACCGCCATCTGGCTGCCGCCTGCCGGGCGCAGGCTCTCGGCCAACCCGGCCGCCGGGCAGGAGGGGACACGCCATGCAGGAACTCGAACAGCGTCTGCAGCAACGCTATCCCGACTGGTTCCATGGCCGTCGCGGCCAACTCGCCCGGCCCCTGCTGCGCAGCGTCGGACGCTGGTCGCGGCTGGACCGGATCGAGGCGTTCCTGCGCCGCAACGCCAACGTGCGCGGTTTCGACTTCGTCGCCGCCGGGCTGGAGTTCATCGAGGGCCGCTACCACGTGGACCCCGCCGCGCTGGCGCGGATCCCGGCCACCGGCCGCCTGCTGATCGTGGCCAACCACCCTTCCGGCGCGCTGGATGCGCTGGCGCTGCTGGATGCGGTCGGCCGCATCCGCCGTGACGTGCGGATCGTGGCCAACGATCTGCTGGGCGCGATCGGGCCGCTGCAGGACCTGCTGCTGCCGGTACGCATCCTCGGCGGCAAGGTCCAGCGCAGCAGCCTGCAGGCGGTTGAGCAGGCGCTGGCGGCCGAGCAGTGCGTGATCGTGTTCCCGGCCGGCGAGGTCTCGCGGCTGTCGCTGCTCGGCATCCGCGATGGTCGCTGGCAGCGGGGGTTTGTCCGCTTTGCCCGTGCCGCCGCCGCACCGGTACTGCCGGTACGGGTGGAAGCGCGCAACTCGGCGCTGTTCTACGGCGCATCAACCCTGTTCAAGCCGGCTGGTACGGCACTGCTGGCACGGGAGATGTTCGCCCGCCGCGGCCGGCCGCTGCGGCTGCGCATCGGCGAACCGATGCAGCTGGGGCAGGGTGATCCCGGCGCGCAGCTGCTGGCGGTGCGCCGCGCGGTATATGCGCTGGGGCGCAGCACAGCGGTTGCCGACGGCTGCCCGGCAGGGCCCGAGCCGCTTGCCGCGCCGGTGCCGCCTGCACAGGTCGCCGCTGCGATTGCCGCCGCCACCGTGCTGGGGCAGACCGCCGATGGCAAACAGATCCTGCTGGCCAGCTGCACGGCCGATTCGCCGCTGCTGCACGAGCTGGGGCGGCTGCGCGAACTGACTTTCCGCCAGGTGGGCGAGGGCACTGGGCGCAGTCGCGACCTGGATGACTTCGACCTGCACTACCAGCACATCGTGATCTGGGACGGCACCGCCCAGCGCATCGCCGGTGCCTACCGGATCATGCGGGGCGCGCAGGCGCTGGCACGCCGGGGCCTGGCCGGGCTCTACAGCGCTTCGCTGTTCCGCTATTCCGACGACGCCATTCCCCGCATTGCCGAAGGCCTGGAATTGGGACGCAGCTTCGTGGTGCCCGATTACTGGGGCAGCCGCAGCCTGGATTACCTGTGGCAGGGCATCGGCGCTTACCTGCAATGCCAGCCCGGCATCCGCTACCTGTTCGGTGCGGTGTCGATCAGCGCCGCGCTGCCACGCGATGCGCGCGAGCAGCTGGTGGCCTATTACCAGCGTTACTACGGCGCAGCCGATGGCCGGGTGCAGTCGAACCGACCGTTCCAGTACTTCGCCGCGCCACCTTGCTTTGGTGAGATGGATGCGGCGGCCGCCTTCGACGTGCTCAAAGCCAATCTCGCCGCGCTCGGTACCGGTGTGCCCACCTTGTACCGGCAGTACACAGACCTGTGCGAACCCGGCGGTGCACGGTTCCTGGCGTTCGGCGTCGACCCGGATTTCAGCGACTCGATCGACGGCCTGATCGAAGTCGACCTGCACGCGATCCGGCCACACAAGCGGAAGCGCTACCTGCGCGATGCGGGGATGCCGGCATGAGCACGCTGGCGAACCTGGCACCGCATCGTCGCGCCGTGTTCGTCTCCGATGTTCATCTCGGGTCGCGGCATTGCCACGCCACCGAGCTGGCGCGTTTCCTCGGCACCCTGCGCTGCGAGCGACTGTATCTGGTCGGCGACATCATCGACCTGTGGTGGATGGCACACCGACGCGCCAACTGGCGGCAGTCGCACAGCGAGGTCATCCTGGCCCTGCACGCGCTGCGACGCGCCGGTACCGAGATCATCTACATCCCCGGCAACCACGACGCCTCGCTGCGCCAGGTGTGCGGCCTGATGCTGCCGGCGATGCAGGTGCGCCGCCGCGCGATCCACACCACCGCCGATGGCCGCCGGCTGCTGGTGGCGCATGGCGACGACTATGACGGTGTAACCCATTTCGGCGGCCTGCAGGAGCAGTTTGGTGACTGGCTGTACTACCGCATCCTCACCGGCAACCATCTGTTGAATGCGGTGCGGCGCCGACTCGGGATGCGCTACTGGTCGCTGTCCGAATTCCTGAAACGGCAGAGTGGTGCCGCTGAACGCTACATCGAGCGCTTCGTGCAGGCCGGCCTGGACGATGTTCGCCGGCGAGGCCTCGACGGCATCATCTGTGGGCACATCCACCGCGCCGCACTGATCGAACGCGACGGTCTGGTCTACGCCAATGACGGCGACTGGGTGGAGAGCCTGACGGCATTGGCCGAGGACCACGACGGCGCCTTGCGGCTGCTGGACCACAACGGGCGGACGTTGGTGGAGCTGCCGGGAGCACGGTTGTCGCAGGCGGCGTGATCCACAGCTGCAGGGACAGGCCCACGCGCGGCCGCGGCGCCACTGGCAGCTGACTGACGCGCCGCCGGGCAGGAAACCGCCGCTGCACGGAGATCGCCAAGCCGCTAGCATCGGCCGATGGACTCATTGACCCAGATCGTTCTTGGCGGCGCCGTCGCTGCCGCCATCGCCCCGCCTGGACACCGCCGTGCCGCCCTGCTGGCCGGTGCCGCGCTCGGTACCCTGCCGGACCTGGATGCCCTCTGGCTGGGCTTTGCCGCCGCCGACCCGGTGGCGAACATGACCGACCATCGCAGCTTCAGCCATTCGCTGCTGGTGCTGCCGTGGGTGGCCGCGCTGATCTGGTGGCTGTTCAAGCGCTTCGGCAACGGCCGGGTGGCGCAATCACCGCTGCGCTGGTTCTGGGCGATCCAGCTGGCGCTGGTCACCCATCCGGTGCTGGATGCATTCACTGTCTACGGCACGCAGCTGTGGTGGCCGTTGCAGCCACATCCCGCGATGGGCGCGAGTGTCTTCATCATCGATCCCGGCTACACGGTGTGGCTGCTGCTGGGCTGCGTGCTGGCGTGGTTCGGCCGCGCGCGACCGTGGGTGGGCAAGGTGCTCGGCGTTGCGTTGCTGCTCAGCAGTGCGTACCTGGGCTGGGGGCTGATCGCCAAGGCACAGGTCGACCGCGCCGCGCAGCAGAGCCTGGCCGCGATGGGCCTGGGCGACGCGCCGCGGTTCTCGGTGCCGATGCCGTTCACTACCCTGTTGTGGCGGGTCGTGGCGATGACCCCGAATGGCTACGTGGTCGGTGACCGTTCGCTGGTGGCCGACCACGGGCCGATGCGTTTCGAGGGGCATCCGTCCAACGTGCAGGCCTTGCGCGAAGCGGCGGGAATTCCGGCAGTACGGCGCCTGCAGTGGTTCAACCGTGGCTTCATGCGCGCACAGGTGGTGCAGGGCAGGCTGGTGCTGAGCGACCTGCGCATGGGCCTGGAGCCGGACTACACCTTCAATTTCGCGGTGGCCGAGCAGGTTGATGGCCAGTGGCGCGCGATCGTGCCCGAGCAGTTGCGGGTGGACTACAGCAGCCCGGCCGCGCGTGCCGATGCCGGCCGCCGGTTGTCGGCGATGTGGCAGCGCATCTGGCACGAACCGGCGGCGGCGGACGGCGCCGCCGCGCACCCGTAGATCCATGCCACAGCCCATCAGCACAGTAGATCCACGCCACGCGTGGATGGCGCAATGCATCGGCACCAGTAGATCCACGCCATGCGTGGATGGCGCAATGCATCAGCACAGTAGATCCACGCCACGCGTGGATGGCGCAATGCATCGGCACCAGTAGATCCACGCCACGCGTGGATGGCGTGTACCGCGGCCGCTCAATACACCGTTGCGCGGCCCTGCACGAACGAATAGAAGAACACCGCGTTCGGATCGTTCTGCACCAGCCGGAACTCGCGGCGCATGCCCTCCACGGTCTCTTCGTCCACCGTGCCCGCCTGCAGCAACTGGTCGGCCGCCGACAGCAGCAGCTGTTCCCAGAACGCGATCATCGTCTTGCGACGTGCCGGTTCGCGGTTGTCCAGATGGATGGTCTTGATCTCGGTGTGCACGTCGCGGAAGCCGCCGGCCAGCAGCAGGTTGCCCAGCTTGGCGCCGACGAACGGATCACCGCCGTGGTCATACTGGAAATCGTTGAAGGCCATCCAGTAGCGCCAGATGTGCGGCGAATACGGATCAAGCAGGAACGAGGCATTCATCACTTCGGTGATGTACACCGGCGAGCCCGGGGCCAACACACGGCGCACTTCACTCAGCACGCGCGCCGGCGACGGCACGTGTTCCAGCACCCAGCACAGGAACGCCGCATCGAAGCTGCGCGCCTCGAAAGGCAGTTCGCCGGCATCGGCCTGCTGCAGGGTGTAGCGATCGTTGCACCACGGCGTGCGCGCCAGGTTTTCCCGCGCGGTTTCCAGCTGGGCCTCGCTCAGGTCCACGCCGGTCACGTGCAGCTCGGGGAAGCGGCGCAGCAGGATCTCGGTCTGCGCGCCCACGCCACTGCCGACTTCCAGCAGGCGCTTTGCCCCGCTGTAATCGATCTGGCCGAAGATGCTCGATTCCAGCAGGCGCGCCTGGGTCATCAGGCGCTGCTGCTCGGTGCCGGAGAACCCGTGCAGGTAGGTCGGGGATGAAATCGGCGGGGTCATGGCGGCGGGCTCAGGCAGCGGAAGACATCGCCGGTTCCCCGGCGATCAGGCGGTCGAAATAGTCGGTGGTCAGCGCGATCTGGCTGGCCGGGTCTTCGGCGCGGTTGACCACCGCGCGGAATGCGGCATTCTCCGGCCGGTCCTTTGCGTACCAACCCAGGTGCTTGCGCGCGATGCGCACGCCCTGCGGTTCGCCATAGAAGTCGTGCAGCGCGTGCAGGTGGCCAAGCAGGATGTCGCGCACTTCGGCCAGCGACGGTGGCGGCAGCTCCTCGCCGGTGGCCAGGTAGTGCGCCACTTCGCGGAAGATCCACGGCCGGCCCTGTGCGGAGCGGCCGATCATCACCGCATCCACACCGGTCTGCTGCAGGACGAAGGCGGCCTTCCGTGGCGAATCGATATCGCCGTTGGCGATCACCGGGATGCGCAGCGCGGCCTTGATCTCGCCGATCGTGGCGTACTCGGCCTGACCGGTGTAATGCTGGTCGCGGGTACGGCCGTGCACCGCCAGCGCAGCGATGCCACTGTCTTCGGCGATGCGCGCGATGAGCGGGCCGTTGCGATGGTCGCAGTCCCAGCCGGTGCGGATCTTCAGCGTCACCGGCACGTCCACCGCGTTGACCACCGCTTCCAGGATGCGCGCGACCAGCTGCTCGTCGCGCATCAGCGCTGAACCGGCCCAGGCGTTGCACACCTTCTTGGCCGGGCAGCCCATGTTGATGTCGATGATCTGCGCGCCATGGTCGACGTTGTAACGCGCGGCCTCGGCCAGCTGCTGCGGCTCGGTGCCGGCAATCTGCACGCTGATCGGCGCCGGTTCACCCGCGTGATCCATGCGGTGGATGGACTTGCGCGTGTTCCAGAAGCGCGGGTCGCTGATGGTCATTTCCGAGGCGGCCAGGCCCGCGCCCAGCCGTTTGCACAGCAGGCGGAAGGGTTTGTCGGTGACGCCGGCCATGGGCGCCAGCACGACGTTGGGGGCGATGGAGTACGGGCCGATCTGCATGCGCCCATTGTAGGGCGCGGCAGGCGCCCCGGCTGGGTTGGCGGCCCGCCGGTTCAGGCCAATCCGGACCGACCTCATGCCGGACGGGCATCAGCAGATGCTTGATGGTCGCTTCCGTCGCCCCCACGGGCCGGTCATGGTGGACGGCTGGGCGGGCCGGCAAGGCGCATCCACGCATGGCGTGGATCTACTGTGCCCCGGTTGATCCACGCCATGCGTGGATGGGGCCATCGCACCCAGCCCGGTTGATCCACGCCATGCGTGGATGGGGCCATCGCACCCAGCCCAGTAGATCCACGCCATGCGTGGATGGGGCCTTGCCCATGAACGTGAAAAGGCCCGGGCATCTGCATGCCCGGGCCCGATCATCATCCCTACGGGGATGTCGCGTCACTTCACTTCGGCATCGGCCGGGGTGAAGCGCGGCATCGCCGCCGCTGCGCCTTCCTTCTCGGTCGAGCGACCGGCGAACTGGTTGGCGAAGCGGACGTGGCGGGCGAACGGAGCGTCCGGCACCTGTGCCATCGAGGCCACCAGCGCACCGTTGAAGGCATCGCCGGCACCGGTGGTGTCGATCGCCTGCACCTGTTCGGCACCCACGCGGTAGTACGGCTGGGTGTCGCCACGCAGGTGCTCGTCGGCATGCGACACGAACACGCCCACCGAACCCAGGGTCACCACCACCGTGCCGTTGCCGACCAGCTTGCGGCACAGCGCGTGCAGGCTGGCACCGTCCAGCGCGGCGACGTCGTTGGCATCCACGCGCTCGCCGACATGACGGCCGAGCAGGGCGGCGAACTCGGTTTCGTTCGGGGTGATCACATCGGCCAGCTTCAGCAGGCCGATGCTCGACGGGGCGTCGGCCGGAGCGGCGTTGAGAACGGTGGTGACACCGGCCTCACGGGCCACGGCCAGGGCCGCTTCGATGGTCTGCACCGGCGATTCCAGCTGCACCAGCACCACTTTGGCGCCGGTCAGCAGGGCCTGCTGTTGCTGTACGAAGTCGGTACTCAGCGCCGCGTTGGCACCCGGGCCGATGACGATGGTGTTGCGGCCACGGGCATCGACGTAGATGCCGGCGGTGCCGGTCGGCTCGCTGCTGGCTTCGGCGATCAGCGCGAAACCATCCTGCGCCGCCAGGTCACGGGCGGTGGCACCACCGGCGTCGTCGCCCAGCGCACACAGGAAGCTGGTGTCAGCGCCGGCACGGCAGGCGGCAACGGCCTGGTTGAAGCCCTTGCCACCGGGACCGGTGCTGTAGCGGCCGGCAATGGTCGCACCCGGTGCCGGCAGCGACTCGCACCGCCACACGTGATCGACATTGAAGGAACCGACGACAACGACACTGCTGCTCATAGGGAATCTGTTCTCGAAACTGGGGTTCAGCTGAAATGCGTCAGCACGCCGGCGATGGTAGCCGTCATGAAGGTGGCGATGGTACCGCCCAGCACCGCGCGCAGGCCGAACTTGGCCAGATCGTGGCGACGTTCCGGTGCCAACCCGCCGATGCCGCCAATCTGGATCGCGATCGAACTGAAATTGGCGAAGCCGCACAGCGCGTAGGTGGCGATCAGGCGACCTTCGTCGGACAGGCTCATACCCGGCACCTGGCCATTCACGATCTTCGACAGTTCGGTGTAGGCGACGAACTCGTTGATCACGACCTTCTGGCCGATCAGCGAACCGACGGTGGTGGCGTCGGCCCACGGGGTGCCGATCACCCAGGCGATCGGGGCCAGCACGTAACCGAAGATGGTCGACAGGTCGGTCGGCTTGCCGATCGCAGCCGCCAGGCCGGTCACTTCACCGATCCAGGTCAGCGGCGCATTGAGCAGGGCGATCAGGGCGATGAAGGCCAGCAGCATCGCACCGATGTTCAAGGCCAGCTTCAGGCCGTCACCGGCGCCGGCGGCGGCCGCGTCGATGATGTTGCTGGAGGTCTTCTCCACTTCCATCTTGACCGTGCCGCGGGTCAGCGGGGTGCCGGTTTCCGGAATCAGCAGCTTGGCCACGACCAGGGTAGCCGGAGCCGCCATGATGCTGGCCGCCAGCAGGTGCTTGGCGTAGAACGCCTGCTGCACCGGATCGCCACCGCCCAGCATGCCCACGTACGCGGCAAGCACGCCGCCGGCGATGTGGGCCATGCCGCCGATCATCATCGTCAGCAGCTCGGACTGGGTCATCCTGGCGATGTACGGCCGCACCGTCAGCGGCGCCTCGGTCTGGCCGATGAACACGCTGGCGCAGACGCTGGTGGTTTCCGCACCGGACACGCGCATCACCTTGGTGATCGACCAGGCCATCACCCGCACGATCGCCTGCATGACGTTGAGGTGGTACATGACCCCCATCAGCGCCGAGAAGAAGATGATCGTCGGCAGCACCTGGAAGGCGAAGATGAAACCGTAGTTCTTGACGTCCATCAACGAGCCGAAGATGAACTTCGACCCTTCGTTGACGAAGCTCAGCACCTTCACGAAGCCCTGGCCCAGCGCATCGAACACGTCGCGCCCGCCCGGTACCAGGATCACCAGGGCCGCAAAGGCGATCTGCAGGGTGATGCCGGTGGCGACCAGCTTCCAGTCCACCGCGCGCTTGTTGTTGGAAAACAGCCAGGTGATGCCGATCAGCACCGCCAAACCGAACAGGCCGAAGCCGATCCTGCCCAAACCTTCGACCATCTGAGTGACTCCCCTGGGGCGTCGCGAAAAACGGGAAGCCTAGTGCAGGGCAGGGGCCGGAGCAAGGAAAAGCCGTCTGCGCGCGGCCATCGGCTCCGATCAGGCCAGCAACAGCAAGGGGTTGCGCCTGCCGGGACAGGTAGAATGGTGGCTTGATCCCGGCCCGTATGCGGGCCCGCAGCAGGAGAATCGCATGCTCTACCGTCGCCTTGGCTCCACCGGCCTGCCGATGTCCGCCCTGTCCTTCGGCGCCTGGGTGACCTTCGGCGACCAGGTGCCGCGCGACGAGGCGCGCAACCTGGTGGCGGCGGCCTGGGACCATGGCATCAACTTCTTCGACAACGCCGAGGGCTATGCCAGCGGCCGCGCCGAGCAGGTGATGGGCGATGTGATGGCCGACCTGCGCTTGCCGCGCGATGGTTTCTGCGTGTCCAGCAAGGTGTTCTTCGGCAGCGCCAAGGACCCCCGGCCCACCCAGCGCGGCCTGTCGCGCAAGCATGTGACCGACGCCTGCCACGCTGCGCTCAAGCGCCTGCGGGTGGACTACCTGGACCTTTATTACTGTCATCGTCCGGATCCGGACGCGCCGATCGCTGAGACGGTGCATGCCATGGACACCCTGGTCCGGCAGGGCAAGGTGCTGTACTGGGGCACGTCGGAATGGTCGGCCAACCAGATCCAGGAGGCGGTGGACATCGCCGCGCGCCACAACCTGCAGGCGCCGTCGATGGAGCAGCCGCAGTACAACCTGCTGCACCGTCAGCGCGTGGAAGTGGAGTACGCGCCGCTGTATGCCACCGCCGGACTGGGCACCACGATCTTCTCGCCGCTGGCCTCGGGGCTGCTGAGCGGCAAGTACGACGATGGCGTGCCGGCCGATGCGCGCCTGGGCCGCGAAGGCATGGGCTGGCTGCAGGACCTGGTGCTGGGCGACAACGCCGATGAGCGTTTGGCCCGGGTGCGCCGCTTCAGTGCGGTGGCCCGCGAGCTGGGTCACGCCCCGGCCAGCCTGGCCATCGCCTGGTGCCTGCGCAATCCCAACGTCTCCAGCGTGATCCTCGGCGCCAGCCGGGTCAGCCAGCTGCTGCAGAACCTGCAGGCGCTGGACGTGCTGGCGCAGGTGGACGATGCCGGCTGGGCGCAGGTGGAAGCCGTCTTCGCCTGAAGGCCGGGGGACAGCCGGTAGGGCGGCCCCCCGCTTGGCCCGTCCTTCCCAGCCTCGCCGAGTCTATTTCAATAGATTTTATCTATCTAATTCCCGATTTCGATCATTAATTCCATCAATGAAGTTGAGAATGGTTGTTGATTGTGAACTGAGAATCATTATCATTTGAGGCGTCCCTCGCACGAGTCCAGATGCTCATGAATGCTCAACCTGTACTGCTGCGCCCCGAAACGCTGACCCTCCGCGACCGCCCGGTGCGTGTCGTGCCGCCGGAAGAGGTCATCGACAGCGAAGCCCTGCTCAAGGGCCGTCGTGAAATCCTGATCCAGCACGGTGACCGCTTCTACCGTCTGCGTCATACCAGCAACGACAAGCTGATCCTGACCAAGTAACGCGGTCTGGTCGCCCGCCTCCCTCCCTCCTGTCGGCAGCGCCGGCAGGGTGGGCGACCCGTCCGCTCCTGCTCTCTCCCCCTCGGTCTACCGTTCATGCCTGTCTGGCGTGGCGGTGGCCGGGGGTTCCCCTGCCTGACCGAACGATGCCGATGACCCGCCCGACTGCCCTTTCCATTGCCCTGTGGATGGCTCTGCCGCTGTCCGCCCACGCTGCTGCCGATGCCGCGCCCGACGCGCGCGAGTTCGATCGCGTGCAGGTCACCGCCACCCGTACCGAACGTGCGGTCAGCGATGTCGCCGCCACCGTTGATGTGATCGATCGCGAGCAGATGGACCGGCAGCTGGTGCAGGACATCAAGGACCTGGTCCGCTACGAGCCGGGCCTGTCGGTCAGCCGCAGTGCCACCCGTTTCGGCCTCGGCAGCATCCGCATCCGTGGCCTGGATGGCAATCGCGTGCGCATCCAGACCGATGGCATCGCCATGCCGACCAGCTTCAACATCGGCTCGTTCTCCAACGCCAACCGCAACTTCACCGACCTGGACACGCTCAAGCGCGTGGAGGTCGTGCGCGGCCCGGCCAGTTCGCTGTACGGCTCGGACGCACTTGGCGGCGTGGTTGCCTTCGTCACCAAGGATCCGGCTGATTACCTCAAGGATGGCAAGGACAGCTACGTCGGCCTGAAATTCGGCTACGACGGCGAGTGGAAGGGCCTGCTCGGCGGCGTCACCAGCGCCTTCGGTGGCGAACACTGGAGCGGCATGGTCAACATCAACCACCGCCAGGGCCAGGAAACCGACAACAAGGGCGATGTGCGCAGCAACGACAACACGCGCACCGCGGCCAACCCGCAGGACCGCGATGGTCGCAGCGGCCTGGCCAAGCTGGTCTATGCGCCCAGCGAAGACCAGCGTTTCCGCCTGACCGTGGAAGGCAACGAAGACAACACCGATACCGACGTGCTGTCCTCGATCGACCGCACCACCACCACCGGCATGAAGGCGCGCGACAAGCAGAACCGCACCCGCGTGTCCTTCGCCCACGAGATGGATGCGCTGGACAAGGGCTTCGCCGACAGCCTGCACTGGCAGGTCTACACGCAGGACAGCGAAACCACGCAGCGCACCGATGAGGCGCGCGCCAACGGCAGCCGCCGCCATCGCCAGTTCAGTTTCGACCAGCGCGTGTATGGCCTGCAGGCGGTGTTCAACAAGGCCTTCAGCACCGGCAGCGTCGAACACGCGCTGACCTATGGCTTCGATGGCGCCCGCACCGAGATCCGCCAGAAGCGCGATGGCTACCAGGTCAGCAATCGTGGCGTGGTCAGCACGACGATCCTGCCCGACGCGTTCCCCGTGCGCGATTTCCCGATCAGCAAGACCACCGAGCTGGGCCTGTACGCGCAGGATGAAATGCGCCTGGCCGATGGCAGGCTGTCGCTGGTGCCGGGCGTGCGCGTGGACCGCTACGAACTGAAGCCGGACGTGGACAGCATCTTCGCCGAGGACAACCCCGGCGTGGCCGTGTCGGAGCTGAAGAAGACCAGCGTGTCGCCGAAGTTCGGCCTGGTCTATCGCTTCACCGACGAGTGGTCGCTGTTTGCCGGTTACTCGCGTGGTTTCCGCTCGCCGCCGTACAACGACGTCAACCTCGGCTTCACCAATTTCGCTTTCGGCTACACCGCCATTCCCAATCCGGACCTGAAGCCGGAAACCAGCGATGGCGTTGAACTGGGCCTGCGCTTCCTGTCGCCGGCGGCGTACGTGAGCGTGAGCGGCTACTACAACGACTACAAGGACTTCATCGAGTCGCAGACGCTGGTGGGTACCAACCCGCAGGGCTTGATGGTGTTCCAGTCGCGCAACATCGCCGACGCACGTATCTACGGCGCCGAACTGAAGGCCGGCGTCGACTTCGGCCAGATCCGTCCCGCACTGCAGGGCTGGGCGCTGCGCAGTGCGGTGGCGTGGTCGCGCGGCGACAACAAGACCGGAGACACGCCGCTGGATTCGGTCGATCCGCTGCGCGGCACCGTCGGCCTGATGTACGACACCGATACCTGGGGAGTTGAACTGGCAGGCACCTTCGTCAAGCGCAAGGACCGGCTGGCCAGCACCACCACCTATCGCCCGGCGGGCTATGGCGTGGCCGACCTGATGGCGCACTGGAACTTCGCCCCGGGCGCCACCTTCAACGTCGGTGTCTTCAACCTGGGTGACAAGCGTTACATCGACTGGTCCAACGTCGGCTCGACCCTGTCGGCCACCAGTACCGTTCTGGACCGCTATACCAGCCCCGGCCGCACCCTGTCGGCCAGCCTTGCCGTGTCCTGGTGATCCCATGAGCCGAGCCCTGTCCGCGCGTCGCCTGCCGTCCTCCCTGTCGCGTTCGTCGCTGCGGGCCTGGCCTGCGCCGGCACAGCTGGCAGCGCTCGGCACGGTGTTGTGCCTGTATCACGCCGATGGCAACGAGCTGTGTGGTTGGCGCCAGGCGGTATCGGTGCATGCCTGCCAGGGCGTGGACAGCGAGGGCCTGCGCGAAAGCCTGTGCTTCCTCGATGCACGTGGCCGTTGCGTGTGGCGCCTGTACCTGTTGCCGGACAGCGATTTCCTGGCCTGGGACCGGCTGGTGGCGACGCTGCCGCCGGGTCCTTCGCACGATAGCGATGGCAGCGTCGGTGAGCGCCTGTGGCGGCGCCTGGCCGGGCACCTGGGCGGACAACGCTGGCGTCTGTGCACGCTGCGCCTGCACGCCGCCGACGAGGGCCGGACCCTGGCCGCCAGCCTGTCCACGCTGTCGTCGCTCGGTGCCGCCACCGCGCGCCGCATCGCACGCATGGAAGGCGCCGAAGGCGAACTGGCGATCGACGACTGCTGCTGCGCCGACGCCGCACGCCGCCCTGCCGCGCGCGCTCCCGGCGACCTGCCGCTGGTACGGCTGTGACCTGATTGCGATGGATTGCCTGCCGGCCAGGATGGCCTTTCCACGAAACCTGCAACCCCGAAGGAAGCCCCGATGAAGTTCCAGACAGCCAGCGTGATGGTGCTGCTCGCCGCCAGTGGCGCCGCCAGCGCGCAGCCCTCCGACACCGCCCGCGACCATGACAGCATCCTCGCCATGCAGGGTGAGTACACGGTGGATTTCGCCTTCGATGAGACCGTGCTGCTGAAGCCGGGCTACGAGCGCGCGCCGGCCATGCGCAGCGGTGGCAACGAAGTGGTGATCGTGGTCGAGGACACGTCGAAGCGCATCGTGCTGCAGCACCTGCTGCTGGACGAGAAGAGCGGCCACGTGACCAAGCACTGGCGGCAGGACTGGGTGTACGAAGCGCCGAACCGCTTCGAGTTCAGCGCCGACCAGACCTGGCAGGTGCGCACGATCGCGGCCGCGACCAACCAGGGCGCCTGGACCCAGTGCGTGTACGAAGTCAGCGATGCACCGCGCTACTGCGGCACCGGCACGTGGACCTACCTCAACAACGTGCCGACCTGGACCAGCGATATCAGCTGGCGGCCGCTGCCACGCCGCGAGTACACCAAGCGCAGCGATTACAACGCGCTGGCGGTGGTCAACCGCCACACCCTGACCCCGAACGGCTGGACCCACGAGCAGTTCAACACCAAGGTGCAGCGCAACGCGGATGGCAGCCAGGTGGAAATCGCCCGCGAATTCGGCTTCAACGACTACACCAGGACCACCGAGGTCGACTTCACCCCGGCGCGCGATTACTGGAAGGCCACCGCCGGTTACTGGAGCAAGGTGCGCCAGCGCTGGGACGGTTTCCTGACCCAGGCGCCGGGCGTGCACCTGAAGACCAGGCTCGACGGCATGGCGATGATCATCCCGTTGTTCACCCAGGCCGAGGACGTGCAGGCCGGCAAGAAGGTGAAGGACGCGCAGATCGACGAAGTCTTCGCCAAGTACGTGGAAAAGGCGCCGAAGGAAGGTTGATCGGCGCAGTGCGGGTGCCGGCCCTGCCCGGCACCGTATCCACGCATGGCGTGGATCTACCAGGGCCATCGGCACTGCATCCACGCATGGCGTGGATCTACCGGGACCATCGGCACTGCATCCACGCATGGCGTGGATCTACTGGGACCATCGGCACTGCATCCACGCATGGCGTGGATCTACCTGCTTGCGCGGCGTGGATCTACTGGGCTCGCTGGTAGATCCACGCCATGCGTGGATGCCTTTGCCACAGAACAGCGTCAGGCCTCGCGCAGCGCCAATGCCGGTGGCGTGTGCAGGATCTGCCGGGTCCCCAGCCAGCCGGCCAGCAGGCTCAGCGCGATGCCGAGCAGGCCACCCAGCAGCAGGCCCGGCCACGGCGGCAGCAGCGGCAGTTCGAACACCTTCTGCGACACCGCAACGCCGATCACCGCTGCCGCGACCACCGCCAGCAGCGCAGCCAACGCGCCCAGCGCACCGAACTCGACCAGTACCGCGCCACGCAGCTGGCGCCGCGTTGCACCCAGCGTGCGCAGCACCGCGCTGTCATAGCGCCGCTCGCCAGCCGTCGCCTGCAGTGCCGCCAGCAGCACCAGCACGCCGGCCAGCAGGCTGAACACCATCACCAGCTGCACCGCCTGCGCCACCCGTTCCATCACATCGCGTACCTGCGAGATCACCGCATCCACGTCCAGCAGCGAGAGGTTGGGCTGCGCACGCACCAGGGCACCCAGTCCCGCCGATCGGCCGGCCGGGAGATGGAATGCCGACAGCAGGTTGTGCGGTGTATCGCCCACCGCGTTCGGGTTCAACAACACGAAGAAGTTCGGGCGGAAGGTATTCCAGTCCGCCTTGCGCACGCTGGTAACGCTGAACTCGCGCTGCTGCTCGCCCACCGCAATGGTGATGCGGTCACCGGGGTACACGCCGTAGCGCTTGGCCCAGCCGATCTCCACCGAGGCCTCGGCGGCGGTGCTGTCCGGCTTCCAGAACGTGCCGTTGACCAGCGTATTGGCCGGCGGGAACGTGCTGCGCCAACTGAAGTTCAGCGGCCGGTTCTCGTCATCGTCGTCGCGCTGGCCTTCGCCCTGCGGTCGAGTGTCCTCGGCTGGTGTGCGGTCGACCCGCAGCGGTGGCTTGCCGTTGATTGCAATCAGGCGGCCGGTGGCCATCGGTTCGATGCTGGCATCATCCGCACCCAGGCCCTGCAGTGCAGCCAGCACGCTGTCGCGCTGCTCGGGCTGGATGTTGATCAGGAAATAATTGGGCGTGTCCGCAGGCAGGCGCTCGCGCCACTGCTGCAGCAGGCCGGGGCCGATCACCGCCAGCAACAGCAGGGCGCACAGCGACAGTGACAGCCCCACCAGCTGCATCACCGCCAGCATCCGCCGCCGCGTCAGCGCCGCCAGGCCCAGCCGCCAGTTGCCGTGCAGGCGGTGCTGCAGGCCACGCAGCAGCTGCAGCAGCAGGAACCCGACCACGCCCGCGGCCACCGCCAGCCCGGCCAGGCCACCCAGCACCCACAGTGCCAGTTTCAGATCGCCGGTGACCTGCACCGCCAGTACCAGGCTGGCCGCCAGCGCAGCCACATAGGCCAGCAGCGAGGCCGGCGGCAAGGCAGCGAACGAACGGTTGAGCACGCGCATCGGCGGCACGCCACGCAGGCGCAGCAGCGGCGGCAGTCCGAAGCCGAACAGCAGCAACAGGCCGATCCCCGCGCCGGTCAGCGCAGGCATGGCTTCGGGCAGCGGCAGGCGTTGCGGTACCAGGCTGCCCAGGACCTGCACCAGTCCTTCCTGTGCCGCCATGCCCAGGCCGATGCCGATCGCACACGCCGGCACCGCCAGCATCAGCAGCTGCAGGGCCAGGCCGGCCAGGATGTCGCGCTGGCGTGCACCCAGGCAGCGCAGGATCGCCACCTGGTCGATGCGACGCAGCGCGAACCGGTTGGCCGCCAGTGCGGTGGCAACGCCGGCCAGCAGCACCGCCAGCAGCGCGCTCAGGCCGAGGAAACGACCGGCCAGGTCGAAGGCCTGGCGCACACCGCGCTGGGTATCGTTCACGCTGAGCAGGCGCATGCCTTTTACCTGCGGCAGCAGCCATTGCCGGAATGACGCGATGTCGGCGGCAGGGCCGGCGAACATCACCCGGTAGTTGATGCGGCTGCCGGGGCCGAGCAGGCCGGTACCTTCCACATCGGCGCGGTTGACCAGCAGGGTCGGCGACAGCGTCAGCAGGTCGCCACCGGCATCCGGTTCCGATTCGATGATGCCGGCGATGCGCAGCGTGCCCGCACCGAATTCCAGATCGTCGCCGGCCTTCAGGCCCAGTGCCTGCAGCAGGCGTGGGTCGGCATAGGCCTGGCCCTTGGCCGGCATTCCGGCATCGGCGATCAGCGCACCGCCGGGCGTGGCACGCACGCGCAGCGCGCCGCGCAGGGGGTAGCCCGCTTCCACGGCCTTGATGCTGGCCATCTGGCTGGCATCGCCCTGGAACAGTACGCTGCCGAAGCCGGCCAGCCGCGTATGCGCCAGGCCGCGTCGCTGCGCCTCCTCAGCGAACGCGGCGGGCGGGTCATCGCGGCCGGCCACGCCGAGGTCGCCGCCGAGCATTTCCGCTGCGCTGCCGGTCAGTGCCAGGTTGACCCGGTTCACCAGCGTGCCCACCGCCGTCATCACCGCCACGCCCAGCACCAGGGCGGCGAACACCGTCAGCAGGTCACCTGCCAGGGCCTCGCGGCGCAGCGCGCGCCACGCATGCCGCAGCAGGTTCATGCGTCCACTCCATGTTCCACCGGCTGCAGGCGGCCGTTGTCGATGCGATGGATGTACTGGCAGCGCTGTGCCAGGCGCAGGTCGTGGGTGACCAGCACCAGCGTGGTACCGCTGCCGGCATTGAGTTCGAACAGCAGATCGCTGATGTGCTGGCCGGTGGCCTGGTCCAGCGAGCCGGTGGGTTCGTCGGCGAACAGGATGCGCGGGCGGCTGACGAATGCCCGGGCAAGGGCAACACGCTGCTGCTCGCCGCCGGACAACTGCCGCGGGTAGTGGCGGGCGCGATGCGAGAGCCCGACCGCAGCCAGCACCTCGTCCACCCGCGTGCGGTCCTCGCGCCCGGCCAGTTCCAGCGGCAGCGCGATGTTCTCGGCCGCCGTCAGCGCCGGCAGCAGATGGAAGCTCTGGAAGACGAAGCCGACGTCGCGCGCGCGCAGCTGTGCACGCGCTTCTTCGTCCAGTGCCGTCAGATCCTGGCCCGCCAGCGCGATGCGGCCACGGCTGGGCAGGTCCAGCCCGGCCAGCAGGCCGAGCAGGGTGGTCTTGCCGGAACCAGAGGCGCCGACGATGGCCACGCTGGTGCCTTCATGGACGGTCAGGGTGATGTTGTCCAGTATGTGGACTTCACCCTCCGGGCCATGCACGGATTTGCCGACCTGGTCGACGGCGATGGCGACGGGCGCGCTGCGGGGGGACAGGCTGTCGATGAGGAGACTCCAATGCACAAGACGGAATGGAGCCGGCAAGCCGGCGCAATGATGATGCTGCTGCTAGGGTTGCTGCTGTTGCCGGCACTGGCGTGTGCCAAAGGTCCGGGCGGCGGTACCGTGCTGGTGCTCGGTGACAGCCTCAGTGCCGCCCACAATATCCCGGCCGATGCCGGCTGGGTCAGCCTGCTGCAGCAGCGGGTCAGGCAGCAGTCGAAAACCCCGCCGCGTATCGTCAACGCCAGCATGAGCGGGGAAACCACCGCTGGCGCGCTGACCCGCCTGCCGGGCCTGCTTGGCCGGGAGAAGCCCACGGTGGTGGTGATCGCCCTCGGTGGCAACGATGCGCTGCGCGGGCTGACCCCGGCGCAGGTGCAGGGCAACCTGGAAAAGATGGTGCAGGCCAGCCAGAACGCCGGTGCCAAGGTGCTGCTGCTGGGCATCGATGTGCCGCCCAATTATGGGCCAGGCTACCGCCAGCGCCTGGCTGCGGCGTACCGGGCACTGGCCACGCAGTACAAGGTGCCGTTGCTGCCGTTCCTGCTGGAGGGCGTGGCTCTGCAGCCCGGCTTGATGCAGGCCGACGGCCTGCATCCCACCGCCCAGGCGCAGCCGAAGGTGCTGGACAACGTCTGGCCGCTGCTGAAACCGCTGCTGTGAGCAGGCCATCTTCTTTTCATTGACGCAACTTCACATCGCGTGCACCGTCGATCGGGCATGTTTCACAAAGCTGAAGAAAGAGGGATTCTCATGCGTCAGACGAAGGAGACTTCCGGCTTGGTGCTGGTGGTCGAAGACAACCGCAATATCTCCGAGATGATCGGTGAATACCTGGAAGGCCGTGGCTTCGAGGTCGACTATGCGCAGGATGGCCTGGACGGCTACCGTCTGGCTGCCGAGAACAGCTACGACGTCGTCGTGCTGGACCTCATGCTGCCGCGGCTGGATGGCATCGAAGTGTGCCGCCGGCTGCGCAACGATGCGCGCAAGTCGACCCCGGTGCTGATGCTGACCGCGCGCGACACGCTGGATGACAAGCTCACCGGGCTTGGCTTTGGTGCCGACGATTACCTGACCAAGCCGTTCGCGATCCAGGAACTGGAAGCCCGCCTGCGCGCGCTGATCCGCCGCGAACGTCGCCAGGTGGGTTCGGAAGTGCTCAAGGTCGCCGACCTGGTGCTCGATCCGGTCAGCATGCGTGCCACCCGTGCCGGCACCGAGCTGCAGCTGTCGCCGATCGGCCTGCGCCTGCTGACCATCCTGATGCGTGAATCGCCGCGTGTGGTCACCCGCCAGGAAATCGAACGCGAGATCTGGGGCAACGGCCTGCCTGATTCGGACACGTTGCGCAGCCATCTGTACAACCTGCGCAAGATCATCGACAAGCCGTTCGATCGGCCGCTGCTGCACACCGTGCAGAGCGCGGGCTATCGCATCGCCGATATCGCCCAGCCGATGGCCTGATCGACGTCGTGCCGGTGTTGCAGCAGAACCGGCACGGCCGTGGTCGGCAGGGAAGGGGTGAACGTTCCGGATACCGGGTCGTCATCGTCCATGCACGATCACGGCACAGCGCGCTGCCTATAATCGCAGCGCTCTGACCGGGACACCGCAATGCCGCACGGCCTGCCGCGCAAGATCCGTATCGCTTTCATCCTGCAAGCCGTGCTGGCCAGCCTGGGTATCCTGCTGGGTGCCTGGCTGGTTTCGCTGGTGATCAAGCACAGCCTGGTGGGCGCTGCCCTGCGCGAAGAAGCGGCGTACTACTGGACACTGCACGAGGCCTCGCCCGTGCAGCCGCCGCCCAACACCCAGAACATCCGTGGCTACCTGCTGGAACGCGGGCAGTCCAGCCTGTCACTGCCGGCCAACTTGCGCACGTTGGAACCGGGTTTCCACGAACTGCCCGACGACGATCAGCTGGTGCTGGTCGACGCCCGCGAAGAGGGGCGCCTGTACCTGGTGTTCCTGCGCTCGCGCGCGGAGATGCTGGCGTTCTGGTTCGGCATCGTGCCGGTGCTGCTGACCCTGCTGGCGGTATATGGCGCCTCCTGGATCACCTACCGTGCCTCCAAACGCCTGGTATCGCCGGTGAACTGGCTGGCGCGTCGTGTCTCGCGCTGGGATCCCGGCCATCCGGAAGCGGCCGACCTGGAGCCGAACAAGCTGCCGGCGGACATGCAGGGCGAGACCCGGCAGCTGGCGGCGGCGCTGCATTCGCTGGCCAACCGGGTCACCGCGCACGTGGCGCGCGAGCGCAACTTCACCCGTGATGCCAGCCATGAACTGCGCACGCCGCTGACGGTCATCCGCGTGGCCAGCGACATGGCGCTGGGCGATGAAAGCCTGGAGCCGCGCCTGCGCCGCAGCCTGCAGCGCATCCAGCGTGCAGGGCGGGACATGGAAGCGGTGATCGATGCCTTCCTGATCCTGGCCCGTGAGGCCGACGTCGAGCCGCAGGTGGAGCTGTTCGACGTCAACGACATCGTCCGTTACGAAGTGGACAACGCCAACGAGCTGCTGGTGGGCCGGCCGCTGGCGGTGCACCTGCACAGCGACGCGGCCGTGCAGCTGCACGCACCGCCGCGGGTGCTGCAGGTGGTGGTCAGCAACCTGGTGCGCAATGCCTGCAGCTATACCGACGAAGGCCGCATCGACGTGCACGTGCACAACGACCGGGTAGTGGTGAGCGATACCGGCATCGGCATGTCCGCCGACGCGCTGTCGCGTGCGTTCGAGCCGTTCTATCGTGCTGATCCCAGCCGACCGCAGGGCACTGGCCTGGGGCTGTCGATCGTGCGCCGCCTGTGTGACCGCTTCGGCTGGAAGGTCAGCCTGGCCAGCGAGCTGGGCAAGGGCACCGAGGCGACGGTGATTTTCCGCTGAGGGCCGCTTGCCAGCTCGGTAGTTGCCGACCTTGGTCGGCGCTTTCACTGGGATGCAGGTGGACGCATTCATGCCAACCAAGGTTGGCAACTACCGGAGCACGCGCGTTGTCGCGGTAGTGCCGGCCGCTGGCCGGCAACCTCGGGATCAATCAGTTGCAGTTGACCTTCGGCGCCAGCGCCTTGGTCCAGATCGCATAGCCGGCCGGGGTCATGTGCAGCATGTCCTCGCGGAACAACGACGCATCGGGCTGGCCGTCGGCCCCGAGCATCGGTGTGTAGATGTCGGTGTAGCCGGTGTTGGGCAGCTTCGCCAACGCGGCCTTGATCTTCGCGTTGGCGTCGATGATCGCCGGCAGCAGGTGCGCCCGCGATGGGCTGGGCTTGATGGAGACGTATTCCACCTTCGTCTGCGGCAGGTCGCGATGCACGCGCTGCACGAAGGCCACCACGTCATCGCGTACCTGGGTCGCGCTGCGGCCGCTGTTGAGATCGTTGTCGCCGGCGTAGAAGAACAACTTGCACGGCGCGTACGGCACGATGGCCTGGCCGGCGTACCAGGTGCTGTCGCGTACTTCCGAACCCCCGAAGCCGCGGTTGAACACCGGTTGCCCCGGGAAATCCCGGGCCAGGCTGTCCCACATGCGGAAGGACGAACTGCCGATGAACTCGATGCCACCACGCGGCGGCGGGTTGGTGCGGTCGGCGGCGGCGAAGGCGTTCATGTCGGCGGCCCAGGCCACGTTGGAGACCTGCGCAGGGATCTGCGGCGGCGCCGGCGGGCTCAGGGCCTGGGCCAGCGGCGCGGCCAGCAGGCCGAGCAGGATCAGGCAGGTGCGGGGACGGGTCATCGGGCACTCCGGCAGGGCAGGGGGTATCCATCATAGAAGCTGGGCTGGCCCCGCGCTTGGCCGTGCTGGGCCGTTTGCGGGGTCGTTCGCAGGGCCTCACGGCGGGGCGTCCGGGGTGCCATTGCCGCCCTTGTGGCAAAATGGGGGCTGTCTGCCTATCCCTGTGCACCCATGATTTCCTGCCGTGCGTCTGAGCGGTCGCTGCGCCGCGCCCCTGTTGCTGGATCCATCACCCGTGGCTGATCAGTTCGGCCACATGCCCCGCGGCCCGCGCCGCATCTTCCAGGCGGCCCGCTGGTCCTGGCAGGGCCTGCGTGCTGCCTGGCTGCACGAGTCCTCGTTCCGGCTGGAGGTCTACCTGCTGGTGCTGCTGACCCCGCTGGCGATCTGGCTGGGCCAGACCCCGGTGGAGCGCGCGCTGATGATCGGCTCGATGCTGCTGGTGCTGGCGATGGAGCTGGCCAATTCGGCCATCGAGGCGGTGATCGAGCGCTATGGCGCGGAAATCCACGAACTGGCCGGCCGCGCCAAGGACATGGGCTCGGCGGCGGTGTTCGTGCTGATGATGAACGTGCTGCTGTGCTGGGCCCTGGTGCTGGTGCCGCGGTTGTTCCCGGCCAGCGTCGGCTGATCCTTCTTCCTCCCCCTTGTTGAAGACTACCCATGTCCCTTGAGTTTCTCGCCGATCCGAATGTCTGGTTGACCCTGTTCACCTTGAGCGCGCTGGAAATCGTGCTCGGCATCGACAACCTGGTGTTCATCTCCATCGCCGTCAGCAAGCTGCCGGAAAACCGCCGCCCGTTCGCGCGCCGCCTCGGCATCGCGGTGGCCTGCATCACCCGTATCGGCCTGCTGGTCTCGCTGGCGTATCTGGCGCACATGCAGGCGAACCTGTTCACCGTGGCCGGCATGGGCATCTCCATCCGCGACCTGGTGCTGATCGTCGGTGGCCTGTTCCTGATCATCAAGGGCTGGATGGAGATCAAGGAGATGATCACCGGTGGCGAGGACGAGGACCCGACCACCACCAAGACCTCGGCCGTGTTCGGCTACGTGATCGCGCAGATCGCGGTCATCGACATCGTGTTCTCGCTGGATTCGGTGATCACCGCCGTCGGCATCGCCGACCACGTGCCGGTGATGGTGGCGGCGATCCTGTTGTCGGTGGCGGTGATGCTGCTGGCGGCCAACCCGCTGGGCCGCTTCATCGATGCCAACCCGACCGTGAAGATGCTGGCCTTGGCCTTCATCCTGCTGATCGGCGCGGTGCTGATCCTGGACGGCCTGGACGTGCACGTGCCCAAGCCCTACATCTACGCGGCGATGGGCTTCTCGGTGCTGGTGGAGTGGCTGAACCTGCTGATGCGCCGCCGCGCACGCGAACACCACGTGCCGGGCGCCGGCGACTGGTAAGCAAGCGAGACAGAACCCCCGGCCCGGCCGGGGGTTCTGCGTTTCAGGCGTCGCTGCGCTCGCCGGGCATGGCCCGGCGCTACCGAAGCGTGGGCCATGACCGGCGGGGCTTCTTCCCGCAATGCCGGCTTGCAGCTTCCACTTGTGAATCGGGATCAACACTGTTTTCCCGCGTAGTGGCTTACTCCCGGCCGGCAAAGCGCGCAGGCTACGCGCTCATTTTCCACAGGGCCTGCCCCCACGCAGGCAATCCCCATGAATTCCAGAGCCGCATTGCTGGTCCTCGCCGTCGGCGCCTTCGCCATTGGCACCACCGAGTTCACGCCGATGGGCCTGCTGCCGGTCATCGCCAACGGAGTGGGCGTCAGCATCCCCACCGCCGGCATGCTGATCACCGCCTATGCGGTGGGCGTGATGCTGGGCGCTCCGGTGATGACCCTGCTGATGGGACGCTTCGGCAAGCGCACCGCGCTGATGCTGCTGATGTCGATCTTCGTCATCGGCAACCTGCTGTCGGCGCTGGCCCCGAACTACGGCCTGCTGCTGCTGTCACGGCTGGTGACCAGTCTCAATCACGGTGCGTTCTTCGGCATCGGCGCGGTGGTCGCCGCCAGCCTGGTGCCGAAGGAGAAGCAGGCCGCGGCGGTGGCGACGATGTTCATGGGCCTGACCATCGCCAACATCGGTGGCGTGCCGCTGGCGACCTGGGTCGGCCAGCAGCTGGGCTGGCGCCTGGCCTTTGCCGGCACCGCCATACTCGGTGTGGTTGCGATCACCGCGTTGGCCATGGCACTGCCGCCGTCAGCCGCGGGCGCGCGCCCGGATGTGCGGCGTGAACTGAAATCGATCATGCAGCCGCAGGTGCTGCTGGCGATGGCCACCACGGTGCTGGGTGCAGGTGCGATGTTCACCCTCTACACCTACGTGGCGCCGGTGCTGACTGAACTGACCGGTGCGTCGAATGCCTTCATCGCGCTGTCGCTGGCATTGATCGGCATCGGTTTCACCTTCGGCAACGGCATCGGCGGGCGCCTGGCCGACTGGTCGCTGGACGGCGCCACCCGGATCCTGCTGGCGGTACTTGCGGTGCTGATGTTCGTGCTGCCGCTGGCCTTCATGAGCCACGCGACTGCGGCGCTGGGTGTACTGCTGTTCGGTGCGGCGACCTTCGCCATCGTGCCGCCGTTGCAGATCCGGGTGATGCAGGCGGCCAGCGAGGCGCCGGGCCTGGCGTCGTCGATCAACGTCGGTGCATTCAACCTCGGCAATGCACTGGGCGCGGCGCTGGGTGGTGCGGTGATCAGCCTGGGGCTGGGGTACGCGGCGATTCCGGTGGCCGGTGGCCTGCTGGCGGCGTCGGCGCTGCTGCTGGCGTGGCTGGGGCGGGCACGCGCGCCGGTGGCTGAGGCTTGCTGAGGGACGTGTTCCGGCAGGGCTGCGCCCTGCACCCGCAGAGGCCACAGCGACAGCCAGAGCAACGTCGAAAAGCGGGTTTCCTGTGGGTTGGCGGGGTGGGTCCGGTTGAGGGGGACGGCGTAAATACGTCCATGTAGCCTCGGTCGCGCCATCCATGGCGCTCACGCCCCCTCAACCGGACCCACCCCGCCTTCGACAGGTTCCTGCGATCTGTTGGAACCTGCTGCTGATGGTGGGTGCCGACCTTGGTCGGTACGAATGCCTGGAGCATCGGCTTTCGCTTTTGCTCTTTTTTGATCTTCCCGCGGTGTGCAGGAAACCGTCCGTGGCCGGGAGGGTGGGTTGGCTGGGGGCGTGAGCCGCATGGATGCGGCGACCGAGCTTACATGGACGTACTTGCAGCGTCCCCCAGCCAACCCACCCTCCCGGCCCACCCGAGCTGGCTGGACCACACCGCGGAGGGGGCGGCGCCCGATGGCCGGCACTCTCCACACGTCCGTTAACACCGACCATGGCATGCTCGGCGCTCAGTCCACCCGGAGCCTTGGCCATGCGCCTGCTGACCCGCCTCATCCCGTTGCTGTTGCTGGCCTCCCTGCTGTCCGGCTGCGGCTACAACGCCATCCAGCAGAAGGACGAAGCGGTGAAGGCCAGCTGGTCCGAAGTGCTCAACCAGTACAAGCGCCGCGCCGACCTGGTGCCCAACCTGGTGCAGACCGTGAAAGGTTTCGCCAGCCAGGAAGAACGCGTGCTGACCGAAGTCACCAACGCCCGTTCGCGCGTTGGCCAGATCAACGTCAACGCCGACGATGAAGCCTCGCTCAAGCAGTTCCAGCAGGCCCAGGGCGAACTGGGCAGTGCGCTGTCGCGCCTGCTGGTGGTTACCGAGAACTACCCGGTGCTGAAGTCCGACCAGAACTTCCGCGACCTGCAGGCGCAGCTGGAAGGCACCGAGAACCGCATCACCGTTGCCCGTGGCCGCTACATCCAGCAGGTGCAGGACTACAACACCTACATCCGCTCGTTCCCGCAGCTGATCACCGCCAAGATCTTCGGCTACCAGCCCAAGCCGAACTTCACCGTGGAAAACGAAGCGCAGATCTCCAACGCGCCGGCGGTTGATTTCGGCAACGCGCCGCAGCAGCAGCCGGCTCCGGCTCCGGGCCACTGACCGATGCGCCTGGCCGCCACACTGCTGGCCCTGCTGCTGTGGTTGCCGTTGACCGTGCAGGCGCAGACGCTGGCGCCGATTCCGGCGCTGGATTCGCCGGTGGTCGACACCACCGGCACCCTGGATGCGGCGCAGAAGCAGGCGCTGGTGCAGCAGGCGCTGGACCTGCAGCAGCGCAAGGGCAGCCAGATGCAGGTGCTGGTGGTGCCGACCACGCAGCCGGAAGACATCGCCCAGTACACCACCCGGGTGTTCGACCAGTGGCAGATCGGTCGCAAGGGCGTGGATGACGGCGTGCTGCTGGTGGTGGCCAAGGACGATCGGCGGGTGCGCATCGAACCGGGCTATGGCCTGGAAGGCGCGATTCCCGACGCGATCGCCAACCGGGTGATCCAGGAGTACCTGGTGCCACGCTTCCGCGCCAATGACTATGCCGGTGGCATCACCGAGGCCACGGCGGTGCTGGTGAGGATCATCGACGGCGAAGCCCTGCCGGCGCCGATCAGCAGCCAGCAGGGACGCGCCCCGGACGGGGACGGTGATACCTGGATCCTGGCGTTGTTCATCGGCGTGTTCGCCGGCAGCATCCTGCGCGGCGTGTTCTCGCGGGTACCGCGTCCGCTGCGTGGCCTGCTGGGTGGTGCTGGTGCGGCGGTAGCCGCCTTCCTGTTCACTTCCACCTTGCTGGCCAGTGGCCTGGCCGGCGTGGTGGCCGTTCCGGCGGCGGCGGCGCGTCGGGAGGCTGGTGATGATCCAACGTCTGTGCAGGCATCTGTTTTCGCCGTCAGTAAGGCGGGCGTTCCCGCCGGCCACGCTGCAGGCGATCACCGAAGCGATCGCCGCGGGCGAGCAGCGCCATGGCGGCCAGGTGATGTTTGCCGTGGAGGCCGACCTGCCGCTGCATGCGCTGTGGCACAAGGTCACCCCGCGGCAGGCGGCCGAGCATGCCTTCGCGCACCTGCGCACCTGGGATACCGCGCACAACAACGGCGTGCTGATCTACCTGCTGCTGGCCGACCACGCCATCGAGATCGTGGCCGACCGTGGCCTGCACGGGCGGGTCGCGCCCGAGCAGTGGCAGCGGGTCTGCACGCATCTGCGCGAAGGCCTGCGCGGCTCGCAGCCGGTGGCGGCGCTGCGCGATGCCATCGACGAGGTTTCCTCCCTGGTGGAAGGGCACTTTCCGGCCTCGGCGCGGTCCGATCAGGACGGCCTGCCGGACACGCCGCAGATCCTGGGCTGAAGCCCGGCAATCGGGCGACGGCGGCCACCACGAGGCCGCTCCCGGGCGGCGCTAGAATATCGGCATCCCTGCAAGGCGCCCTTCATGATCTATTTCCACGACATCGACCCCATCGCCCTCTCGTTGGGACCGATCAAGGTGCACTGGTACGGCATCATGTACCTGCTTGGCTTCACCGCCGCCTGGCTGCTGGGGCGCAAGCGGATCGCCGACGGGCGCCTGCCGGGCGTCGACGCCAACGGCTTCTCCGACCTGCTGTTCTACGCCATGCTCGGCGTAGTGCTGGGCGGGCGCATCGGCTACATGCTGTTCTACGCGCTGGGCGATTTCCTGCACAACCCGCTGCTGCTGTTCAAGGTATGGGATGGCGGCATGAGCTTCCACGGCGGCCTGCTCGGCGTCATCGCGGCCTGCTGGTGGTGGTCGCGCAAGCATGCGCTGCACTTCTTCGACACCATGGATTTCATGGCGCCGCTGGTGCCGCTGGGCCTGGGCTTTGGCCGCATCGGCAACTTCATCGGCGCCGAGCTGTGGGGCAAGTACACCGACGGCAGCTGGGGCGTGGTGTTCCCGTCCGGCCTGCCGGCACCGTTGAACCAGCTCGACCACGCCACCCTGCAGTCGCAGTTCGCCAGCGGTGCGCTCAACCAGTTCGCGCGCCATCCGTCGCAGCTGTATGAAGCGCTGCTGGAAGGGCTGGTGATGTTCGCGGTGTTGTGGACAGTGTCGGCCAAGCCGCGCCATCGCTATCTCGTCGGCGGCCTGTTCGCGCTGCTGTATGGCATCTTCCGCTTCGCCGTGGAGTTCGTGCGCATGCCCGACAACGGCGTCTACGTGGCCTTCGGCTGGCTGACCAAGGGGCAGATCCTGTGCGTGCCGCTGATCGCCTTCGGCCTGGTGCTGCTGGTGATGTCGCGCCGCGCGCCGGTGCTGCAGCCGCAGCCGCTGGTGACGGCAGAGGGCAAGGCATGAAGGCCTACCTGGACCTGCTCTCGCACGTGCTCGAACACGGCGCGGAGAAGAGCGACCGCACCGGTACCGGCACCCGCAGCGTGTTCGGCTGGCAGATGCGCTTCAACCTCAACGACGGCTTCCCGCTGGTCACCACCAAGAAGCTGCACCTGCGCTCGATCATCCACGAGCTGCTGTGGTTCCTGAAGGGCGATACCAACATCGGTTACCTCAAGGACAACCAGGTGCGCATCTGGGACGAGTGGGCCGATGCGAACGGCGACCTCGGCCCGGTGTACGGCAAGCAGTGGCGCAGCTGGGCCACGGCCGACGGCGGCCAGATCGACCAGATGCAGTGGCTGGTGGAGGAGATCAAGCGCAATCCGGATTCGCGGCGGCTGGTGGTCAGTGCCTGGAACGTGGGCGAGCTCTCGCAGATGGCGTTGATGCCGTGCCACAACCTGTTCCAGTTCTACGTGGTCGACGGCAAGCTCAGCTGCCAGCTGTACCAGCGCAGTGGCGACATCTTCCTCGGCGTACCGTTCAACATCGCCAGCTACGCATTGCTGACCCACATGGTGGCGCAGGCCACCGGCCTGGGCGTCGGCGATTTCGTGCACACGCTGGGCGACGCGCACCTGTATTCGAACCACTTCGAGCAGGCCCGCGAGCAGCTGTCGCGTGAACCGCGCGCGCTGCCCACGCTGTGGTTGAACCCGGAGGTGAGCGATCTGTTCGGCTTCCAGTTCGATGACATCCGCATTGATGGCTACGATCCGCATCCGGCGATCAAGGCGCCGGTGGCGGTATGAGCGCGCGCCCACGCGTTGCGGCACTGCTGGCGTTGGCTGGCCTGGCGCCGCTGAGCCTGGTGCAGGCGGCGCCTGCAGACACCCTCGCATTGGCCCGGCAGGTCAACGAGCAGATCGTGCACAAGCACATGCGCGGGGAATTGCAGAGCTTCGTCCGGACGCTCGATGGCAGCGCGCCACTGCCCAGCGACATGCCAGCCGGCTGCCAGGCACAGGTGCGCGAGGCGGTGACCGGCATGTACGCGGCGATGGCCGAACACCTGAAGGCTGGCATCGAAGAGACCGCCTACCAGCATGAGCTCGAGCAGCGCCTGGCGGTGGTCTATTCCAGCAAGGAACTGCAGGGATTCCTGGCGCGCAGCGGCAGCACCGACGTTGCCACGCTGTCCAGGGACATCCTGTCGGGACCGGGCCTGAAGGAGATCGAGGACGCGCAGATGCAGAGGATCCTTGAAGGCCTGGACGAGAATTCCACGTCGAACCCGGCGCTGGCTGCAGCGCTGCGCGCGGCCAGTGCCGCCAACGAGGCCTGTACACGCCTGCAGATCGACGCCGGCTGAGGAGGCCACACCTTGAAACTTTCGATGATCGTGGCACTGGATCGCAATCGTGGCATCGGCCAGGGCAATGCCATGCCCTGGCACCTGCCGGACGACTTCAGGCACTTCAAGGCGTTGACCCTGGGCAAGCCGATCCTGATGGGGCGCAGGACCGCCGAATCGATTGGCCGCGTGCTGCCCGGTCGAACGAACCTGGTGCTGACCCGCAGCGGCCAGGTGCCGTTCGAGGGCATGCGCGCGGTGGCCTCGCTGGACGAGGCGAAAGCGATTGCAGAGGGCGAGGGCGCCAGCGAGCTGTGCATCATTGGTGGCGGCGAGATCTTCGGCCAGCTGCTGGACCAGGCCAGTGATCTGTACCTGACCTGGGTGGACGCCGAAGTACCGGCCGATACCCACTTCCCGGAGGTGGATGAGCGCCTCTGGCAGGAGGTGGCCAGTGAACCGCACCCGGCCGATGAGCGTCACGCCTACGCGTTCCGCTTCGTGCATTACGTCCGCCGCTGAGGCGTGGAAAGCCGGGCCGTGCCCGGCTCTACAGGATCGTTTTACGGCATCCGGTAGTGGCCGATGATGGTGTGCTGGAACAGCAGGTTCTCTTCCCGCGTACCGCGCGCGATGTTGTGCAGTACCAGCGGCGTGCCGTCGGCCAGGCGCCGGTCGGAAACGATGCCTACGTGCAGCAGGCCGTTGCCGTTGAGCTTCCAGGCCACGATGTCGCCGGCAGCGAAGTCGCTGGCGCGGGCACTGATCGGTTGCTGCCAGCCGTGGCGGTCGAACCAGCGCATCAGGTTGGGCACGCGCCGGTGGTCGATGTTCCGATCCGGTCGGGACAGGCCCCAGAGGGGCGGATAGGCGCTGAAATCAGCGCGCATGTCTTCGTTCACGCGGACCTGCAGGTCCAGCCCCTGCGTACGCAGGGCGCGGACCACCACGTCGGTGCATACGCCGCGATCAGCGGGCACGTCGCCACCGGGGTAGGCCAGTACCTGATAGGCAGGGTCGTAGCGGGTGGTGACGCCGACCTGTGCGCGCGCGGCAGCGACCAGCGGCGGCGAAGGTGCAGGAGCTGATGCAGGGGCGGCGGTAGCGTCGGCGCCGACGGTCGCGGGCGACGATGAGGGCTGGCAGCCGCTGGCCAGGGCCAGCGTCAGCAGCAGCACCGTCCATGGTGCGCGGTTGCCGGGCGTCATGCCGAAGGAGGCGTTCCGTTGTTGTTGCCACCACCGCCACCACCACCACGGCGGCGGCGCCGGCGCGGACCACGGTTGCCCGGGGCGCCAGCCGTTGCAGCGTTGCCGTTGCCCTGGCTGTTGTCCTTGCCTGCCGTGCGCTCGTGTGCCGGTCGCGCGGGCGGCCGCGCGTTGGCGACCGGTGCCGGCACGTCGCGTCCCGGTACCTGCACCACGCGCAGCTCATCGGTGTCGAGCTGGATCGCGGTGAGCTTGCCACCCCACACGGCACCGGTGTCGATCGCGTGGATGCCCTGGGTGATGGTCAGGCCGAGCGCGGACCAGTGGCCGCAGACCACCTTCAGGTCGCGCTCGACCCGGCCCGGCACTTCGAACCAGGGATACAGCCCCTGTTCCTGGGTGCCCGGCGTGCCCTTGTCCTCGATGCCGATGCGGCCGCGTGAGGTGCAGTAGCGCATGCGCGTGAGCACGTTGATGATCGCCCGCGAGCGCTCGTAGCCGGTCAGGTTCGGCGCCCAGCTGGGCTTGTCGCCGTACATGTTGCGGAACAGCTTGCGGTAGCCGGCGCCGTGCAGCTGCACTTCCACTTCGGCCGCATGCTTCTCGGCCATCTGCGTGGTCCACTTCGGCGCAAGGCCGGCATGCACCATCATCCAGCCAAGCTCACGGTCCACGTGCACCAGCTTCTGCAGGCGCAGCCAGTCCAGCAGCACGTCGCGGTCTTCGGCCTGGACGATGCGCAGCAGGTCCGGGTTGACCTTGCGCTGTTCTTCCTCGGTGCGCGCACCGACGGCCAGCAGGGAAAGGTCGTGGTTGCCGAGCACCACCACGCTGTGTTCGCGCAGCGAATGCACCAGCCGCAGCGTTTCCAGTGACTGTCCACCGCGGTTGACCAGGTCGCCGCAGAACCACAGGGTGTCCTGCGCCGGATCGAACCGGATCTTCTCCAGCAGGCGCTGGGTTACGTCATAGCAGCCTTGCAGGTCGCCGATCGCCCATACACTCATCGTTCGGCCTCCGTGTCAGTGCAGGGTGCGCGGGATGGCCAGCACGAAGGGTGCGACCGGCGCGGCGAATTCGGTGCCGTCGTCGGCCACCATGTCGTAATGGCCCTGCATCGTGCCGTGCTCGGTGCCGAGCATGACACCCGAGGTGTAATGGAAGTCTTCACCCGGACGCAGTCGCGGCTGTTCGCCGATCACGCCATCGCCATCGACATGCTCGACGCGGCCATTGGCATCGGTGATGCGCCAATGGCGTGCGACCAGGCGCGCGGCAACCCGGCCCTGGTTGTGGATGCGGATCGTATAGGCGAACGCATAACGACCGTCTTCCGGCGCGGATTGGTCGTCGAGGAAGCGCGGGGCGACTTCGACGGAGATGGCATAAACGTCAGCGTCTTCCATACCGGCAGTGTAATCAGGTGGCATTGGCCAAAGCGATGAATTCAGCCACGTCCAGCTGTTCGGCGCGGGCATCGGGGCGCACGCCGGCGGCCACGAACTGCTCGGCGCTGACCACGTTGTTCAGGGCATTGCGCAGGGTCTTGCGGCGTTGGCCGAAGGCGGCCTTGACCACCTCGGCGAAGCGCTTGTGGTCCTTGATGTCGATGCTGGCCGGGTCGCGCGGCACCAGGCGCACCACGGCCGAATCGACCTTCGGCGGCGGCCTGAACGCACCCGGCGGCACCACGAACAGCGAGGTCACCTCGCAGTAGGCCTGCAGCATCACGCTGAGGCGGCCGAACACCTTGCTGCCGGGACCGGCAGCCATGCGGTCGACCACTTCCTTCTGCAGCATGAAGTGCATGTCCGAGACCACCGCAGCATGTTCCAGTGCATGGAACAGGATGGGCGAGGAGATGTTGTAGGGCAGGTTGCCGACCAGGCGGATCGGCTGGCCGTCGGCCAGCTCGGTGAAATCGACCCGCAGCACGTCGCGGTTGACGATGGTCAGTTCACCCAGCGGCTCGGCGGCGGCGGTCAACGGCGCGATCAGGTCGCGGTCGAACTCGATCACCGTCATCATCGGGTGTACGCGCAGCAGCGGCAGGGTGATCGCACCCTGGCCCGGGCCGATCTCGACCAGGCGGTCGCCGTCCTTGGGATTGACCGCCATCACGATCTTGTCGATGTAGTAGCGGTCGGCAAGGAAGTGCTGGCCGAGCTGCTTCTTGGCCGGGGCGGAAAACACCGGGCCGGAGGGGGAATGCGGGGAAGTCATGTGCTCAGTGTACGTTGCCGCGCCAGCCGCGCACACAGCGTTGTGGCGGCCTGCAGGCTGGAAGGATCGGCAATGCCGCGGCCGGCAAGATCCAGCGCGGTGCCGTGGTCGACCGCCACGCGCGGATAGGGCAGGCCCAGGGTCAGGTTCACCGCCTGCTCGAAGCCGGAGTACTTCAGCACCGGCAGGCCCTGGTCGTGGTACATGGCCAGCACGGTGTCGAAGCCGGCCAGCTTGGCCGGCAGGAACGCGGTATCGGCCGGCAGCGGACCGATCAGGTCCATGCCCTCGCTGCGCAGGCGCTGCAGCAGCGGGATGACCAGGTCCAGTTCCTCGCGGCCGAGGTGGCCGTCTTCGCCGGCATGCGGGTTCAGGCCAAGCACGGCGATGCGCGGTGCGGCCAGGCCGAACTCGCGGCGCAGCGCGGCATGCACGGTGCGTAGGGTGTGTTCCAGGCCGGGCGCGGTGATCGCATCGGCAACCTCACGCAGCGGCAGGTGGGTCGTGGCCAGGGCAACGCGGACGATGTCGTTGGCCAGCATCATCACCACCTTCACCCCGGCCTGGTCGGCCAGCAGTTCGGTGGTGCCGCTGTAGGCGATGCCGCCCTGGTTGATCACCGCCTTGTGCACCGGGCCGGTCACCACGCCGTGCAGTTCACCGGACAGGCAGGCCTGGCCCGCACCGAGCAGGGCGCCGATCACCGCACCTGCGTTGGCAGGGTCGGTGTGGCCGAAATGGCTGGGGACGCTGTTGGCGACGGCGCGCAGGCGCAGATCGCCAGGGACGCGTGCGTGTGCGTCCTCGGGCAGCAGTTGCAGGGGGAGATCCAGCGCGGCTGCGGCCGCGCGCAGGGTGTCCGGATCGGCGAATGCCAGCAGCCGGCAATCATCGCGCGGCTGCTGGACCAGTCGGACACACAGTTCCGGGCCGATCCCGGCGGGCTCGCCCGGTACCAGAGCGAGCTCGGGGAGCATGGCTCAGGACTGCGGAGGCGTGGCGGTATTTTCCGCCCGGTCACCGCTGCGGAAGCTGACGTAGGCTTCGCCACGCAGCTCCTGCAGGAAGCGGTTGTACTCGTCTTCCAGCTTGCGGCGACCGATGGTCTCGCGGACCTGGGCGCGCTGGTTGTCACTGCCGACGTCGGTCTGGCGGGTGCCCACGCGCTGCACGATGTGCCAGCCCGCATCGGTGCGGAACGGCTGGCTTACGCCGCCGTCCTGGATGCCTGCCACCTGCTGGCCGAAGGCCGGGCCGAACGCGTCGGCCGGGAACCAGCCCAGATCGCCGCCCTGGCCCTTGCTGTTGGTGTCCTCGGACGATTCCTTGGCCACCTGCTGGAAGTCGGCACCGCCGGCAATACGCGCACGCAGGGTATCGATCTTGGCCTTGGCCGCCGCGTCGGACTGGGCATCGTCCACGCGCACCAGGATATGGCGGCCGTGGTACTCGGTGACCGTGTGGGTGCCTGCCGCCGCGCTGGCGTCACGCACTTCCACCAGTTTCAGCAGCTGGAAGCCACTCGGGCCACGGATCGGGCCGACCACTTCGCCGGGCTTCATCTGCTGCATCGTCTGTGCGAACGCGGCCGGGATTTCATCCAGGGTGCGCCAGCCGAGGTCGCCGCCTTCCAGTGCATTGGGGCTGTCGGAATAGCGCACGGCCGCCGCGTTGAAGTCCAGTTCGCCCTTGTCCAGCAGGGCTTTCACGCCATCAGCCTTCTTCTGGCCGGTGGCGATCTGCTCGGCGCTGGCACCGTCGGGCAGGGCGACCAGGATGTGTGCGAGGTGGAACTGGTTGCCGGCATCGGCCTGCTGCTTCAGGGCAGCATCGACCTCGCCTTCGCTGACGCTGATGCGGCTCTGCGCGAAGCTCTGGCGCAGGCGCTGCACGGTGATCTCGTCACGCACCGAGGCGCGGAAATCGTTGAAATCGATACCGTCACTGGCCAGGCGCTGGCGCAGGGCATCCAGGGTCGAGCCATTCTGCTGGGCGATGGCATTCATCGCCTGGGTCAGTTCCTGGTCGCTGACACGGATGCCGCTGCCCTGGGCACGGGCCACCTGCAGCTTGACCAGCACCAGGCGCTCGAGCACCTGGCGGCTGAGCACGTCATCGGGCGGCAGCTGGGCCTCGCGGCCGGCGTACTGCGCCTTGATGTTGGCGATCGCACGCTGGAGCTCGCTCTGCAGGATCACGTCCTCATCGACGACAGCAGCGATGCGGTCCAACGGCTGGGCCTCCTGCGCAAGTACCTGCAGGGGGGCGGACACGCTGGACACCGCCAGAAGCGATGCGAGGAGAACGGGGAAGCTCTTGGTCATGGGATCTGATTCGGATCGTAGTCATCGCGGGTCGCTCCGGTGTTGCTGGGCGGCACGAGATAGAGGTCGTCGCGGTTGTAGCCGAGGATAGCACGGCGCAAAGTGCGGTCCGTGTCCTGGCCGAGGGAGCTCAAGCCCTTGAGCACGAACTCGAGCTGGATGGAGTTGTTCATTTCGCCTTCGCGGTTGCGTACGTAGCGGCGGGCCACGGCGCGCACGGCCAGGCAGCAGCTGTCCCACTGTACGCCACCGATGATCTCCAGCGGTTCCTTGTCCTGCAGCGAGTAGTAATAGCGACCAACCAGGCTCCAGCGCTCGTTCAGCGGGTACAGGAACGACAGGTCGGCCTGTTCCAGCAGGGTGCGGTCATGCTTGTTGGCGGTGGCCGGGGCGCCGGAATTGATGCGGTAACGGTAGGTCAGGTTGACCACGCCGTCGTTGGACATCAGGTAGCGGGCACGCACGCTGGCCAGATCCTCGCGCTTGTACTTGGGATCCCACTGATAGGTGGCACCCAGGGTCCAGCGGTCGTTGATCATGTAGTTGCCGTCGGCGATCCACGCCGACTTGCCCTTTTCCACCGGCGCGCCACCGGGGACCACGCTCACCCGCGACTCGTCGAAGTACTGGATCTGGCCGATGGAGGCCGAGAAGCGTTCCTTGCCGGTGGTCTGGTCGATGAAGCGGGTGCTCAGGGCCACGGTCAGCTGGTTGGCGTCGTTCTGGCGATCGGCGCCGGTATAGCGCGAATCGCGGAACAGCTGGCCCCAGCTGAAGGTGAAGTCGCGGGTATCGAAGATCGGCAGCTCGTCCTGGTCGCGGTAGGGCGTGCGCAGGTAGAACAGGCGCGGCTCCAGGGTCTGCAGGAACGACTTGCCACCGATCTTCGTCTCGCGATCGAAGAACAGGCCGGCATCGAGACTGGCGATCGGCAGGCTGCGGCTGGGCGAGGTGTTGCCGCGCAGCTGCTCGGGGGTGGCGGTGGCCGGGTCGATGCCCTGCGAGCGCAGGATCTGAGCCTGGATGCCGTTCACGCCGTCGACCAGACCGCGGTCCAACTGGTAACCGGTATAGCGGTAAGCCAGCGTGGGCGTGACATACCAGGCCGCGCCGCTGATCGGGAACGACACGTACGGTTTCAGGTCCAGTCGCGAGCCGCCGCTGACGCCGATGCCCTGGGTCTGCCGGCTGCCGTTGCGGGTGTACTGCAGGTCTTCACCGGCGCTGGCGTCGTACTTGAAGTTGACGTCGTCGTGGGTGAAGCGCACGGCCTCGGCGTAGACACCGGTCTCCAGCCACGGCAGCAGCGGCTTGTCCCAGTTGAAGTACAGGCGCGGCTGGCGGTTGTAGGCCAGCGCGCGCTCGTCGAGCGTGTAGTCGGTCAGCTGCCAGCGGTCGGCCATGATGCCGGCCGTCCAGTTCTTGCCGGTGCCGTACAGGCCGATGGTGCTCTGCAGGTTCGACGCGGTGACCCCCACCAGGCGGTTGGCGAAGTCTTCCACGTAGCGCTCGTCGCTGACCCAGGCCAGGTTGGCGCGGGCCTGCCAGTGGTCGTCGAGGTTGTGGTAGCCGCCGAACATCACCCGGCCGCGGTCGCGGTCGCGCAGTTTGTCGTTGGGCATGAACGCGGTCAGCAGTTCGCCGCGGCCGCCGTTGTAGAGGTAGCGGAACTCGTTGTCGAGCATCAGGCCGCGTTGGCTCATGTAACGCGGGGTCAACGTGTCGTCGTAGTTCGGCGCCAGGTTGAAGTAGATTGGCTGTGCGTAATCGAAACCGTTGCGGCCGGACATGCCCAGCTGCGGGAACAGCAGGCCGGTCTTGCGCCGGTCATCGATCGGGAACTTGAAGTAGGGCGCCCACAGCACCGGCACCTTGCCGATCCGCAGCACCGCGTTGCGGGCGGTGCCGAAGCCTTCGTCGTTGTCGACTTCGATTTCCGGGGCGGTCAGTTTCCACACCGGCTGCGACGGGTCGCAGGTGGTGTAGGTGGAGCGGTGCATCTGCCCGACCGCGCCCTGCAGGTCGACCGATTCGGCTTCACCGTTGCCGCGGCGGGACACCAGCTGGTACTGGATGTCGGTGATCTTGTGGGTGTCGCTTTCCTGGTTGCCCTCGGCGCGCTTGGCGACCATCCGGATCGAGGCATCCTGGTAGCGCACGTTGCCGTCGGCGACATAGTTGCCGCTTTCGGTATCGAAGCTGAGCTTGTCGGTGCCTACGAACTGGTCGCCCCGGCGCAGCGCCACGTTGCCCTGGTACTGCGGCACGGTGGTGGTGCCCAGCAGCTGGTCACCCTCGATGTCGGTGGGCTGCTGTTCGCGCGCAGCGGTGGCGGCAGCCTTGTCCTGGCCGGGCACCGGGGTCGGCGCGTCGGTGAACGCAGGGATCACGTCGGTGGCCGGGCAAAGGCCCCAGTTGAGCGGCTTGTCATCAGCCCATGCCGGAAGGCAGACGGCGATGCTCAGGGGCAGGGGAAGCAGGCGGAGGGCTCGGCGCACGCGGTTCGGATTCGGGCGAAAACGGACGGTAGCTTGCCCCATCCCTTGCATAGGGGCAATGAAGGCCTCCCCGGACTGCCGGTTCGGGTTCATCCAGGCCCACCGCCGGAAGGCGTCGCCATCAGTGCCTGCAGGTGGGCCACGCTGCACTCGGCCAGGGCCTGCAGGTCGTATCCTCCCTCCAGCATCGACACGACCCGGCCAGCGGCATGGCGGCGCGCCAGCGCGTGCAGTTCGCGGGTGATCCAGGCGAAATCGTCGGTCTCCAGCATCAGGTCGGCCTGCGGGTCGCGCAGGTGCGCGTCGAAGCCTGCCGAGATCAGCAGCAGCTGGGGGCGGAAGTCGTCGATCGCCGGCAGCATCTCGTCGGCCCAGACGTTGCGGAAGCGGAAGCCGCCACTGCCGGGCGGCAGCAGGATGTTCATCAGGTTGCCGGCACCGCGGTCACGGCGCAGGCCGGACTCGGGGAACAGCCCGGCCTGGTGGGTGCTGTAGTAGGACACACGCGCGTCGTGCTGGAAGATGTCCTGGGTGCCGTTGCCGTGGTGTACGTCGAAGTCGACCACCGCGATCCGTTCCAGGCCGTGCCGGTCGCGGGCGTGGGCAGCGGCGATGGCGATGTTGTTGAGCAGGCAGAAGCCCATCGCGGTGCTGCTGGTGGCATGGTGGCCCGGCGGGCGCACCGCGCAGAAAGCCAGCGGATCCTCACCCAGCATCACCGCATCGACGGCTGCCACGCCTGCGCCGGCGGCGTGCACCGCGGCGCTGGCCGAGCCCGGCGAGGTCCAGGTGTCCATGTCCAGCTGGCGCAGCGGTGCGGTCTGCGGTTGCAGCACCAGGTCGAGCAGCGCGCTGTCGTGGACCCGGGTCAGGTCACCGAACTTGGCCGGCGGCGCTTCGCGCCAGTCCAGCTGCCCGGGGAAGGCCTGGTGCAGCGCGTCGAGCACCACCTGCAGGCGTTGCGGGCATTCAGGATGGCCGGGGCCCGGGTCGTGCAGCAGGCAGGCGGGATGGGTGAAGACCAGCATGATGCTCAGCGCTGGCGATGCTGTGGCTGCCACAGCGCTTCGCCGTGGCCATCGGCTCGTGCCAGCACCCGGGCCAGCACGAACAGCAGGTCTGACAGCCGGTTGAGGTACTGCAGCGCCTCGCTGCGAACCGGTTCCACGCGGGCCAGGGCGACCGTGTCGCGCTCGGCGCGGCGGACGACGGTGCGCGCGAGGTGGCAGCGCGCGGCGGCCTCGCCACCGGCCGGCAGGATGAACTCCTTCAGCATCGGCAGGTCGGCGTTGTAGTGGTCCAGCTGCTGTTCCAGCGCCGACACATCAGCGGCGTGGATGGCGGCATGGCCGGGAATGCACAGTTCGGCGCCCAGATCGAACAGCTGGTGCTGCAGGTGCACCACCAGTGCGCGGACGTCCTCCGGCAGCGGCACGGCCAACAACAGGCCGAGCGTGGCGTTGGCTTCATCGACGGTGCCATAGGACGCAACACGCAGGTCATCCTTGCCGACCCGGCTGCCGTCACCCAGGCCGGTGCTGCCGTCGTCGCCGGTGCGGGTGTAGATGCGCGAGAGGCGATGACCCATGGCGTGGCTCAGTGGTGGATGTCGCGGCGGGCCTGCAGGAGCTTGAGCACCTGCTCCACGGCCAGCTGCAGTGCGGCGGCCAGGGCCACGTAGATCGCGGTGGTGCGCAGGTAGGGGCCGAACCACTGGGCGTAGTTCTGTGCCCAGCCGGCCACGGTCGGCTCGGCCACGTTCTGGCTGGTCCAGTAGAAACCGCCCTGCGCCAGCAGATGGCACAGCGCCACCGACGCCACCAGCAGCAAGGCACCCTTGCCCAGCACCGACCAGTGCGCGCTGCGGTAGTTGCGGCCCAGCAGCATGCCGCCGGCCCACATCGCGAAGTAGGCCGGCAACAGCAGCCAGTAGCCCGGCGACACGCAGTAGTGTTGCCAGAAATCGAGGCCGCTGCTGCGGATCACGATCCAGTCGACCAGCACCGCGAACACCATCAGCAGCGGGAACGCCCAGCGGGTCCAGCGGGCGAGGTAGAAGCCGCCGATGAAGAACACCGCCCAGGAGGCATCCGGGATTGCCGCGAAGTGATTGACGCGCGTCGCCGCCAGCAACAGCACGAGCACTGACAGGACGAAGGCGCGGGGGGCGGAGTCGGACATGGCGGCGGGCCGGAGCGGATTCAGGTTTCATTCTAGCCCGGCGCGGCGCTTGGCGCAGGCGGGGCGGCGTGGGGCATGCCGGCGCGGCGAGCGCGTATCATGCGCCCATGAGTGAACGACATGACGTGCTGATCGTCGGTGGCGGTCTGGTGGGTGCCAGCCTGGCCATCGCCCTGGACCGCCTGGGCCGCGACGTGGGCCTGCTCGAAGCCAGCCCGGCCGGGGAACTGCCGGCGGTGTTCGACCAGCGCAACCTCAGTTTTGCCGCAGCCACGATCAACGCGCTGACCGCGCTGGGGGTCATGCAGAAGCTGACGATGGCCCCGGGCCCCATCCGCCGCATCCATGTCAGCCGCGCCGGCGATTTCGGCCGTGTGCAGCTCGATGCCGCAGCGTACGACCGGCCCTGGTTCGGCCAGGTGGTGGTGGCGCGTGATTTCGGCCAGGCGCTGGAAAGCCGGCTGCAGGAGTTGTCGCGACTGCGCCGCTACCGGCCGATGCGTTTCCTTGGCCTGGGCGAAGTGATTGACGGCTACCGCCAGGTGCGGGTGGCCGATGACAGTGGCGAGCGGGTGCTGCTGGCGCGGCTGGTGGTCGGTGCCGACGGCACCAGCAGCGGCGTGCGCGATGCGTTGGGCATCGACGTTGATCGCCACGACTTCCAGCAGACGCTGTTCGTGGCCCGCGTGCGCAGCCAGCGCGCGCCCGATGGCACCGCCTGGGAGCGTTTCACCGATACCGGCCCGACGGCGTTGCTGCCCCGTGGCGACCGTCATTTCGGCACCGTGCACGGCGTCGCCCGTCACCAGGCCGAGGCGGTGATGGCGCTGGACGACACCGCCTGGCTGCAGCGCCTGCAGCAGGCCATCGGCTGGCGTGCCGGCCGCCTGCTCGACTCCGGCCCGCGCAGTGCCTATCCGCTGATCCAGGTGCTGGCGCGCGCGCTGGTGGGGGAGCGCACGGTGCTGCTGGGCAACGCCGCGCAGACCATCCACCCGCTGGGTGCGCAGGGTTTCAACCTCGGCCTGCGTGATGCATTGACGTTGGCCGAGCTGCTGGAAGTGGAGGGCGATGCCGGCAGCGATGCACTGCTGCGATCCTACGTGGACCGCCGCGAAGAAGATCGACGGCAGACGGTGGCGTTCTCCGGCGGCCTTGCCCGGCTGACCAGCAATCCGGCGCCGCTGCTGCGCCCCCTGCGCAGCCTGGGCCTGATGGCCGCACAGCGCGCCTCGGTGCAGTCGATGCTGGTTGGTGGTGCGATGGGCTTCCGTGGCGATGTGCCGCGCCTGTGCCGTGGAGAAGCCGCATGAACCGGCGCGCACGCCTGGACGTGGCCATCGTCGGCGGCGGTGTGGTCGGCGCCGCCTGTGCGCTGGCGCTGGCCGATGCCGGCCTTGCCGTAACGCTGGTGGAAGGGCGTGAACCGGCACCATGGCAGGCCGCACAGCCGGATCTGCGGGTGTTCGCCTTCGCCGCCGACAACGTGCAGTTGCTTGAGCGTCTCGGTGTGTGGCCGACGATCGTGCAGGCACGCGCCTGGGCATACCGGCGCATGCGGGTGTGGGACGCGGCCGGTGGCGACGACCTGCTGTTCGACGCCGATCGCTTCGGCCGTCGCGAGCTGGGTTTCATCGTCGAGAACGGCTTGCTGCAGGATCGCCTGTGGGCGGCGCTGCCGGCAGCTGGCGTGGAGCTGCATTGCCCGGCGCGCGTGGAAGCGCTTGAACAGGACGAGCACGCTGTGCGCCTGCGCCTGGATGATGGTCGTCGTATCGAAGCCGCACTGGCGGTGGCTGCCGATGGCGCTGAATCGACCCTGCGCGGACTGGCCGGGATCGAGGTCGAGCGCCACGATTACCAGCAGCGCGGTGTAGTCGCCTATGTGGACAGCGAGCTGCCCAACCAGGCCACGGCCTGGCAGCGCTTCCTGCCGACCGGTCCGCTGGCGCTGCTGCCGGTGGCCGAGCGCCGCAGTTCCATCGTCTGGACGTTGCCTGACGACGAGGCCGCACGCGTACTGGCCCTGGACGAAGACGCATTCAATCGTGAACTGACCCGCGCTTTCGCCGCGCGTCTGGGTGAGCTGAGGCTGGCCTCGCCGCGCGCGGCGTTCCCGCTGCGCCGGCAGCTGGCCCGCCACTACGTGGCCGGTCGCGTGCTGGCGCTGGGCGATGCCGCCCACGTGGTGCATCCGCTGGCCGGGCAGGGCGTCAACCTTGGTCTGCGCGATGTCGCCGCCCTGCAGCACTGGCTGGCGCCATCGGCCGAACGGCGTGGGCAACCCCGGTTGTCGCCGCAGCGCGTGCAGCGCTGGGCGCGTGAGCGTCGCAGCGACAACCAGATCGCCGCCTACAGCTTCGACGCGATCAACCGGCTGTTCTCCAACGACGAGATGCACCTGACCCTGGCGCGTGGCCGCGCGCTGGGCTGCGCAGGCAAGTGGCCGCCGCTGGTGCAGGCCTTCTGGAAGCGCGCCGCAGGGGTGTGACCGACGGCGCCGCGCGGTCATCCGCCGGTAGCGCCGGGCCATGCCCGGCGAGCGCGCAGCGCGGTTCACCGATCCCACCGGGTATGGCCCGGCGCTACCGGAATCGGGTCAATCGATCAGCCAGCCGGCAAGGTCAGCGCGGTCCAGCTTGCTGCGGCGCTTGCTGTCCAAGGCGTTGAACTCATCGGAAAGCGCCGGATTGGCCAGTGCTTCGTCACGGCTGATGAAACCATCAGCGTTCACGTCCAGCTCGGCGAAATGGATGCGGTACTGGCCGACCACGCTGGCCGGCGCCAGCGAACGCACCGTTACCGGGGTTTCGCCCAGCGGTACCACGATGTCGACGCTGCCGGTCACGCGCCCGGCCGACAGTGACTGCTGGCGGACCACGCCACTGTCATCGCGCAGCGGAGCGCTCTGTGCCGGTTGCGGGCGCGCCGGCTGTGCCAGTGCCGGCGATGCCAGCACCGCGGTACACAGCAGCAGGGATATGCGCAGGGTGTTCATCAGCGCAGCGGCGACGCCAGCACCGTGATTTCCTCACGGTCGTGGTACAGCTGCTTGGCACGTACCACCAGCGGCTTGCCGGCTTGCTCCTGGAACAGGTCCAGGCACAGGCGCGTCTCGTCCCAGCGCTTCTTCATCGGCAGCTTCAGGTTGAAGATCGCGTGCCTGCACCAGCCCTCGCGGAACCAGGTGGCCATGCGTTCGGCGACGCGACGCGGCTGCTCGACCATATCGCAGACCATCCAGTCCAGCGGCTGCTCCGGATGCCAATGGAAACCATCGGCGCGCAGGTGTTCGACCAGGCCGGTGTCCAGCACGTGCTGGCGCAGCGGGCCGTTGTCGATGCTCAGCACATGCATGTGCTGGCGGGTCAGTACCCACGTCCAGCCGCCGGGTGCCGCGCCCAGATCGGCCGCGCGCATGCCCGGGCGAACCAGCGCTTCGCGCTCTTCCGGGGCAAGCAGGGTCAGCAGTGCCTCGTCCAGCTTCAATGCCGAGCGCGAGGGTGCGTCGGGCAGCAGCTTCAAGCGGGGAATGCCCAACGCCCAGGGTGCGCTGTCGTCCGGGTTGGCCACGCAGATGAAGGCGTGGGTGCCATCGACAAACACCACGTGCAGGCGCGGCAGGCGTGCGTTGGGTTTGTCGCTGAGTTTGCCGGCCTTGCGCAGCGCCGGGCGCAGGGCATTGCCGAAGGCACGCGCGAGCCCGGACAGCGGTTTGCCGGCGTCCGAATCGGGATGCTCCACCCACAGATCACCGAAACGCGGCGCATCGGCCAGCACGTCCAGCATCGGCGTGATGCGGTCGGCCGGGTCCAGCTGCGGCAGCTCGGCCAGCACCACCAGCTTCTGGCGGGCGAAGATCAGCTCGCGCCACGGCAGTTGCGGTGCAAGCGCCGCGGCTTCGTCGCACATGAAGAGCACGTAGCCATCATTGCGCTGGGTACGGGCGTAACCGGCAAAACCGGCGGCGCCTGCGCGGAACTGCAGTTCGCCGGCCAGCTCGGGCTCGAAGCCCTGCCGGCACAGGCACAGCAGGCCGATGCCGGCCTCAGTAACGGGCGCCATCGCTTTCCCCATAGGCACGCAGCACGCTGCGCGCCGCATCGCGGTTCAAGCCCTGCACCACGTCGATGCCGCGCTTGTTGAGCTCGCCCACCCAGTCGGCTGGCAGCGGGCCTTCATCGAACGGGGTCAGTTCTTCCACGTCGGTCGAACTGGCGCCGATCAGCAGGCGGTCGATGCCGGCCCACACGGTGGCGCCGTAGCACTGGCAGCACGGCTGCGAGCTGGTGGCCAGGGTGATCGGCGACAGCACCGCGTTCAGGCGCGGGGTCTGCAGGCGCTGCTGGGCGAGCATGTAGGCCATGTTTTCGGCGTGCGCCAGCGAGGTCGAGTGCGGCATCACCCGGTTCACGCCGGCAGCGATCACCTTGTCATCCGGCCCGAACACCACGGCGCCGAACGGGCCGCCACTGGCGTGGTCTACGTTCAGCCGCGACAGCTCGATCGCCAGCGCGACCTTGGCCTCGTCGCCCGGATATCGACGATCCAGGTCGATCTGGTCGTGGATCCAGGCGGGAAGGGTCAGGTGGACTTGCGCGTACAGCATCGCGGGGGTGCCTCGTTGGGAGTTAAAGGAACAGGTGCAACAGATGTCGGCGCGCAGTGTAGCGGCAGTGGCATGTACCGGGCGTGCGCGCTGGATTCAGGCCGCTGAGGGTGAGCCGGTGCGGATCACCACGTACTGCTTGCGGAACTCCAGCCCCGCCTGCGGCCAGCGCGCGGCATAGGCGCGCAGCAGCGGCAGGGCAGGGGCGAAGTCATGGCCGTTGACCCGGCAGTCGGCTTCGCACTGGCCCTGCTCGTCGCGCGACGCGAACAGGCGGATGGCCAGGAAGTGATTGGCCTTCAGCAGGTCGTCGAAGGCGTCGATGCTCCTGGTGAACAGGCAGCAGGGGCAGGAGCCGTGGTCGTCTTCGCTGCATGCAGCAGCGTCGTCCAGTTCGCGGGCGCGGTAATGGGCCAGCGGTCCCAGCACCACGGTGCGCTCGTGTTCCCGGCCGTCTTCGTTGGTCGGGTAGGTCAGGCCCATCATCGGCAGATCCGGTGCGTCTTCAGCGCCGATGGCGGCCTGCAGGGTCGCCAGATCCACCCGCACCCAGGTCTCGAAGCCGGACAGCAGGGATTCCTGTTCGGTTGCGCCATTGGCGTGCTGGTATTCGAACAGGCCATCGGCGAACAAGCCCGCGTGACGGGTCTCGATGACGGTGGAGGTCTGCCAGCCGCCGTTGTCGCGTTCGTTGCTGGCGACACCGTGCGGTGTCAGGTGCAGGCCACTGTCGAGCAGCAGTCCGTCGTCCTCGACGGTGCAGGCGATGTCACGGCCCAGCAGGACCTGTTGCAGCAGCGGCAGAAGTGCACTCGGGGCAGCGGACATGGCAGGGCCTGATGGGTAGGAAAGAACGGACGATGATGGCGGTATCCGCTGCACAGCGGCAGTGCGTGCCACGTGCGCAGCACGGCCGGGCCGCGTCCGCTGGTCGGCGATGCGGCTTAACGGGATGGGGCATTCGCCGGGATGACGCGGGCGCCTGTGCGGCGCCCGCGCAGGTGCTCAGGCCGACCAGGTGTCGCGCAGGGTCACGCTGCGGTTGAACACCGGCTTGGCTGCGGTGTGGTCGCGGCGGTCGGCAACGAAGTAGCCGGTGCGCTCGAACTGGAACGACTGTTCCGGCGCCGCGGTGGCAGCTGCCGGCTCGACATAGCCGATGACGGTGCGACGTGATTCCGGATTGAGGTAATCGCGGTAGGTCTTGCCTTCCGATTCATCGTCCGGGTTCGGCACCGAGAACAGGCGGTCATACAGGCGGATCTCGGCCGGCACGCCGTGCACCGCGCTGACCCAGTGGATGGTGCCCTTGACCTTGCGGTTGGCGCCTTCCATGCCCGGGCGCGACTCCGGATCCAGCCAGCCGCGCAGTTCGGTGATGGTGCCGTCGGCATCCTTGATCACTTCATCGCAGCGGATGATGCCGGCGCCGCGCAGGCGCACTTCGCCACCGGGAACCAGGCGCTTCCAGCCCTTCGGCGGCACTTCGGCAAAGTCCTCGCGGTCGATCCACACTTCACGTGCGAACGGCACTTCGCGGGTACCGAAGCTTTCGTCCTTCGGGTGGTTGCTGAAGGTCAGCTGCTCTTCGTGGCCGTCGGCCAGGTTGGTCAGCACCAGCTTGACCGGGTCGACCACGGCCATGCGGCGCGGCGCGGCGCTGTCCAGGTCTTCGCGCAGCGCGCCTTCCAGCACGCTGAAATCGATCAGCGAATTCTGCTTGCTGATGCCCACGCGCTCGGCGAACAGGCGCATTGCCGCCGGCGTGTAGCCGCGGCGACGCAGGCCCTGCAGGGTCGGCATGCGCGGGTCTTCCCAGCCGTCCACCAGCTGCTCGGTGACCAGGGCCATCAGCTTGCGCTTGCTCATCACCGTGTAGTTGATGTTCAAGCGCGAGAACTCGATCTGGCGCGGCTTGGCCGCTTCGCGCGGCAGGCCGGCGTCGACCAGCGGCTGGGTCAGCGCGTCATCGTGGGCGAAGTCGACGTTGTCCACGCACCAGTCGTACAGCGGGCGGTGGTCTTCGAACTCCAGCGTGCACAGCGAGTGGGTGATGCCTTCGATCGAATCGCCCAGTGCATGGGCGAAGTCGTACATCGGGTAGATCGGCCAGGCGTTGCCGGTGTTCTGGTGTTCGACGTGCTTGATGCGGTACAGGGCCGGATCACGCAGGTTGATGTTGCCGCTGGCCATGTCGATCTTGGCGCGCACGGTGCGCGCGCCATCGGGGAATTCACCGGCGCGCATGCGGCGGAACAGGTCCAGGTTTTCCTCGACGCTGCGGTCGCGCCACGGCGAGGGCCGGCCCGGTTCGGTCAGGGTGCCGCGGTAGGCGCGCACTTCCTCGGCCGACAGGTCACAGACGTAGGCCTTGCCGTCGGCGATCAGCTTCTCGGCGGCCAGGTAATAGGCGTCGAAGTAATCCGACGCATGGCGCAGCTCGTTCCACTCAAAGCCCAGCCAGCGCACGTCGTCCTGGATCGCGGCCACGTACTCGGGGTCTTCCTTGGCCGGGTTGGTGTCGTCGAAACGCAGGTTGCAGACGCCGCCGAACTCGCCGGCGACGCCGAAGTTCAGGCAGATCGACTTGGCGTGACCGATGTGCAGGTAGCCGTTCGGCTCGGGCGGGAAGCGGGTCTTGATCGCCTGGTGCTTACCGCTGGCCAGGTCCTCGCGCACGATCTGGCGGATGAAATCGCGCTTCTCGTGGCTGTCGGCGGGGGTCTCGGGGCTGGCGGGGGTGTGCTCTGACATGAGTCGGCGAAAGAAAGGCAGAAAGATTGCCAGTCTACCGCTTACCGGGAAGGGCTGCCCGGCGAGCGCAGCGGCACCATTCAGCCCCCGGGCGTATGCTGGAATCCTGTCCCACGGAGCTGCCGCATGCACATCGTGTACAAGGCCGACAATCTGTTCGACGCCCACCTGGTCAAGCACGCGCTGGAAGACGCCGGCATCCCGGCGTTCGTGTTCGGCGAGTCGCTGCTGGGCGGCATGGGCGAGCTGCCGCTGTTCGGCGTGCTGCGGGTCGGTATCCCCGACGCCGCGCGGCCACAGGCCGAAGACATCGTGGCGGCGCTGGACTTGGGCCACGCCGCGGACGCCCCCATTTCAGACGCCGACGACATTGCCGGGCTTCCGGCGTAGGAGCGCATCATGTTGGGAATCGGACAGGGCATCCTCGGCATCGGGGCCTTCAAGCAGCGCCTGCCGCGCCCGGAAGAGGCTTTGCCGGGCCGCGACCAGCCACTGCCGCTGCACAGCAACCAGCACTTCGTGAACAGCCATCCGCTGAAGGACCGTTTCGCCGGCCTGCAGCAGATCCGCTTCGCGCTGGGCTGCTTCTGGGGTGCCGAGCGCAAGTTCTGGAGCGAGCCGGGGGTGTACAGCACCTCGGTGGGCTATGCCGGTGGAATCACCCCGAACCCCACCTATGAAGAGGTCTGCTCGGGCCTGACCGGCCACACCGAAGTGGTGCAGGTGGTGTTCGACCCGGCGGTTGTCAGCCTGGAGCGGCTGCTGCAGCTGTTCTGGGAAAGCCATGACCCGACCCAGGGCATGCGCCAGGGCAACGACACCGGCACCCAGTACCGTTCGGCGATCCACGCCACCGACGAGGCCCAGTACGCCGCGGCGCTGGCCAGTGGCGAGGCCTACCAGGCGCAGCTGGCTGCAGCGGGTTATGGCCCGATCACCACCGAGATCGTGTATCCGGCACCTGCGTACTACTACGCCGAGGACTATCACCAGCAGTACCTGGCCAAGAACCCGAACGGCTACTGCGGCATTGGCGGTACCGGCGTGAGCTGCCCGATCGGGTTGGATGTGGAGGTGCCGCGCTGACGCGCGGTGGTCCGCCTGCGGCGGGCAGAAGCCAAAGCCAAAGCCAAAGCGGCTCTGGGTTTCTGTGGGTTGGGCGGGGCGGTGTGGGTTGGCAGGACACGCCGTGAACCCCCCTCCGGGGTCCGGCCCAGCCGCTGGCGGCTGTGCGTTCGGGCGCTTGCGAAGCAGTGCTTCGCAAGCAAAGCGCCCTCACCCCTGGGGGCTCGATGGCGCCTTGCTCGTGTGCGCTGTCCTGCGCACACGGCAAGACCGGGGTTGGGCGTCCTGCCCAACCCGCCCGAGGCATGCCTCGGGCCCATGCGGCTCACGCCCCTGCACAGCCCATCTGCCCGGCCGCGGGCAAATTCGGGTGGCACCCACCGATTGAAGGATGAAGAGCAGGAGCAGGTCGTTTCGCTTCTGGTAGGGGCCGACCTTGGTCGGTACTCATCGCGCAGGTCACGGATCGATCAGGTTGCGACAACAAAAAAGGCCCGGCAATGCCGGGCCTTTTCGTTCCTGCTCGCCAGAGGGCTTACAGGTTCGCTTCGGTGGTCTGGATCAAGAACTTCTTGCGCATCGCCTCGATGTAGGCCTTGGCAGCGGCCATGCCGTCGATCTGGCTCAGCTGGTCCTTCAGCTGCTTCTGCTGCTCGGCGGTCACTTCCTTGATGTCGCCCGGGTTGACCTTGTTCACCGCGAAGACCAGCGCATGGCCGTTGACGTCGACCTTGCCGTAGCTCGGCTTGCCTTCGGCAGGCAGCGGCGCACTGAAGATCGCACGGTTGATCTCCGGGGTCGGCACCGGCTGGCTGCGCGGCAGACCCGGCATCGGGCTCAGCTGCAGCTTCTCGCTGGCAGCCAGCGACTGCAGGGTCGCGCCTGCCTTCAGCTTGGCCAGCAGGGCATCGGCGGCCTTGTCACCGGCCTGGCGCTGACGGTCGGCACGGATCGCGGCGATCACCTGCTCACGCGCCTTGTCCAGCGGCAGCGCCTGCTCCGGGGTATGCGCGGCAACACGGATCACCACGCTGTGGTTGCTGCTGCCACCCAGGGCGATCGGATCGCTGGCGGTACCGTCCTGCACCAGGACGTCGGAGAAGGCGGCACGCAGCACGGCCGGATCAGCGGCAATACCGGTGGCGGTCGTGCGCGTGATCGGGCCCAGCGTCTGCATCGACAGGCCGACCGCCTTGGCGGCTGCAGCCAGGTCGCTCGGGCTCTTGTTGATGGCATCGACCAGGCGGCCTGCCAGATCGTTGAAGCCGCGCTCGCCATCGGCCTTCAGCTGCTCGGCAGCCAAGGTGTCGCGTACTTCTTCAAACGACTTGCCCTCGCCGCCACGAACCGCAGCTACCTTGATGATGTGGTAGCCGAAGTCGGTCTTGACCGGGCCGATCACCTCACCCGCCTTGGCACCAAACAGTGCGTCTTCGAACGGCTTGACCATCGCACCCCGTTCCACCCAGCCCAGGTCACCGCCCTGTGCCTTGGAGCCGGGATCTTCCGAGTTCGCCTTGGCCAGCGCGGCAAAGTCGGCGCCTGCCGCCTTGGCTTCGACAGCCAGCTTGGCGGCCTTGGCTTCCGCACCGTCGCCGGTGATCAGGATGTGCGCCGCCTGGCGCTGTTCCGGCGTGGTGAACTTGGCCTTCTCGTCTTCATAGCGCTTGCGCAGCGTCGCTTCGTCAGCTGCGGTCGGCGCCGGCAGGTTGGCACCATTGAGCTCGACATATTCCAGCGACACCGATTCGGCCTGGCGGAAATCCTTGCCATGGCTGTCGTACCACTGCTTGATCTGCGCGTCGGTCACCGGCGCGGTATCCACCGGAACTTCCGGCAGTGCGGCCAGTTCCACATCGCGGGTTTCGCCCAGCAGCTTCAACAGACGCTCGGTCTCGGCCTGGGTGACAAAGCCGGAATTCTGCAGGCCCGACGGGATCACCGACTGCTGCAGGCTCTCACGCACCAGTTCCTGGAACTGGGTCGGCGTGCGCGGCGGATTGCCACCGGCCAGGGCCAGACGGTAATTGCTTTCACTGAACTTGCCGTCGGCGCCCAGGAAGCCCGGGATGGTGGTGATGTATTCACGTACAGCGCCGTCGCCAATCACGACACCGGCCTGCTCACCAACCAGGCGCACGACCTGCTCGTCGATCAACTGGTCGAGCACGGCCAGCTTGTTCTCGGTGCTTTCGAACGCGCGCGGGTCGAAGTTCTCGCCCTGCTGCTGGCGTTCGCGCATGCGTTCCTGCTCGAAACGGGTGCGGAAGTCCTGTGCACTGATCTCATGGTGCTGCCACATCATGCGCACCGGCCACCAGGACGGTGCCGAGCGCCACCAGGTCGGCGGTGCCGAAACCTTGGCGACGTTCTGTGCGCCGACGCCACCGAGGTAGCTGTTGTCGATCACGAACAGGAACGGAATCATCAGCAGCCCCAGGATCACGGTGACGATCCAGCCTGAGGTCTTGTCGCGGAGTTTCTGCAGCATGGTGAGGAATCACAAGGCTTGATTGGCGAGCCCGGCAGTGTAACCCGCTTCGCGGCGTGGACCAAAAGCAGTGGCAGCAGGGCCTGGCGCCATCCCGCCCAGGCGATCTACAGGTTCGCGCGCATCGAATGATGGAAACGGCACAAAGAAAAAGCCCCCGACTTGCGTCGAGGGCTCTTAGAGTTGGCGGAGCGGACGGGACTCGAACCCGCGACCTCCGGCGTGACAGGCCAGCATTCTAACCAGCTGAACTACCGCTCCG
>NZ_JBQOIF010000010.1:0-143754 GCF_052665395.1 Stenotrophomonas sp. 3(2025)
TCGTTGACGATCGCTTCCAGATCCTTCTGCAGATCGGCGAACAGCGGCTGCATGCGCGTCTGGATCGCCACCATCACGTTCTGCATCAGCGCCGGGGTCTTGTCGAGCAGGCTCTGGCCGGCCGGGCTCTCGTAGAACTCGGCCATGGCCAGCACGTCTTCCTTGCTGAAGGTCTTCTTGTACAGGTCCACGTACATCGGCCGCAGCTGCTGCCACGACAGTGCCTGGCGCAGGGTCTGGCTGGTACGGGCCTGGATGCGCTGCAGCTGTTCCTGCTGCTGGGCGTTGAGCTTGCGCTGTGCGGCGACCTGCTGGAACTGCTGCTGCTGCATCGCTTCGATCTGCGGCAGCATGGTGTCGATCATGCTCTGCGCACGCGAGGCCGACAGCAGGCGGTTGATGTCGCCATCGGTGGGGGCTGCGGCCAGCACCGGCGCGGTTGCTGCGGCCAGCACCAGCAGCAGGGTCGCGCGGCGCAGCAGGGAGGGAACGAAGCGGATCATGCGGAGCGTCCTGCAGTACACGGGATGGCAAGCATACCCCCGGCAAAGGCGAAGGCGGCGTGTTCGGTGCCTGATCGGCGGCATACGGGGCGTGATGGCAGCCACGGCAACGCGGCTGCCGCTACAATGCGCGGATGGGCAGTGGACCGGTCATCATCAGCGCGCAGCTTGAAATCCCCGACGGCGAGATCGTCGAGCGTTTCGTGCGTGCCAGTGGTGCCGGCGGCCAGAACGTCAACAAGGTCTCCACCGCGGTGGAACTGCGTTTCGACGTGGCCGGCTCGCCCTCGTTGCCCGAGCCGCTGCGCGAGCGCCTGTTGGCGCGGCGTGACCGGCGCATGACCGGCGAAGGCGTGCTGGTCATCGACGCGCAACGTTTCCGCACCCAGGATCGCAATCGCGAGGATGCGCGCGAGCGGCTGGCGGCCTTCATCCAGGCCGGGCTGAGCGTGCCCAAACCACGCAAGGCCACCAAGCCGACCTTCGGGTCGAAACTGCGTCGTCTGGACGCCAAACGCGGGCGTGCGCAGATCAAGCGCGGGCGCTCATCACGTGACTGGGAGTGATTGCTTGAACAACCCGACGCCGTTGCTGCCGGCCATTCCGCCGAACATGCCGCAGGTCAAGCCCAACCGATTCCTGCGCTGGCTGGCGCGCTGCACGCTGCGCATGGGCGGCTGGAAAGTGACCGGTACGCTGCCGAACGTTCCCAGGCTGGTCTTCATCATCGCCCCGCATTCGTCCAACTGGGACGGGCTGTGGGGCATGGCCGCCAAGATCGCACTGGGCATGAAAGTGAAGGTGCTGGGCAAGGCCTCGCTGTTCTGGTGGCCACTGGGCCCGCTGCTGCACAAGCTGGGCGTGATCCCGCTGGATCGCAGTTCGCCGCAGGGCACTGTCGGCCAGGCCGTGGACCTGCTGCGCAACAACGAGAAGATGTGGTTCGCCATCACCCCCGAGGGCACCCGCAAGGCGGTGAAGGACTGGAAGGCCGGCTTCCTGAAGATTGCGAGGATGGCCGACGTGCCGATCCTGGCCGCGTATTTCCACTACCCGGAAAAGATCATCGGCATCGGCCCGCTGTTCACGCCGACCGGCGATGACGCCGCAGACATGGCGACCATCCGCGAGTTCTACCGGCCCTGGATCGGCAAGACCCGCGGCACGGTCTGAGCCAGCCGCCGCCGGCAGCGTAGACGCCACGTCCGGCACATGCCGGGCGCCCGTGACAGGAGTAGGGTGGACGGCTGCCATCCCGTACCGTCTGCCCAAGGAGCGTTTTACATGTCGCGTACCGTAGTCCTGGCCGCCGCCATCAGCCTGGCGCTGGCGGCTTGTTCCGGCAAGGAGTCCACCCCCGTGTCCGAAGCCCAGAATGCACCGGCCCAGCAGCCGGCCGAAGCCTCCACCAATCCGCTGCTGACCGCCAGCAGCCTGCCGTTCCAGGCACCGCCGTTCGACAAGATCAAGGACAGCGATTACCTGCCGGCCTTCGAAGAAGGCATGCGCCAGCATCTGGCCGACGTGCGCAAGATCGCCGACAGCGCCGAGCTGGCCACCTTCGACAACACCATCGTGGCGATGGAGCGCAGCGGCGAGACCCTGACCCGCGTGTCGCGCATCTTCTTCGGCCTGGTCCAGGCCGACACCAACGATGCCCGCCAGAAGATCCAGGAAGAAGTGGCGCCGAAGCTGGCCGCGCACCAGGACGAGATCAACCTCGATCCGAAGCTGTTCGCGCGCGTGAAGTCGCTGTACGACCAGCGCGAGACGCTGGGCCTGGATCCGGTGCAGAAGCGCCTGGTCGAGCATTACTACGACGGCCTGGTGCGCGCCGGCGCGCAGCTGTCCGACGCCGACAAGGCGAGCCTGCGCAAGCTCAACGTGGAAGAAACCACGCTGTCCACCCAGTTCCACACCCGCTTGGTGGCTGCAACCGCCGCTGCTGCGGTCGTGGTGGACGACAAGGCCAAGCTGGCCGGCCTGGACGAGGGCGCGGTCAACAATGCCGCCGCCGCCGCCAAGGACCGCAAGCTGGAGGGCAAGTACCTGCTGCCGCTGCAGAACACCACCCAGCAGCCGGTACTCGGTTCGCTGACCGACCGCGACCAGCGCGCCGCCGTGCTGAAGGCTTCGGAAACCCGTGCCGAGCGTGGCGATGCCAACGACACCCGGCAGACCGTGCAGCGCCTGGCCCAGCTGCGTGCGCAGAAGGCCAAGCTGCTCGGCTTTGACACCTTCGCCGACTACCAGCTGGGCGACCAGATGGCCAAGACCCCGGCGGCCGCACTGAAGCTGCTGACCGACACCGTGCCTGCCGCCACCGCCAAGGCGCGTGCCGAAGCCGGTGAGATCCAGAAGGTGATCGACGCCCAGAAGGGTGGTTTCCAGGTGGCCGCCTCGGATTGGGATTTCTACGCCGAGCAGGTGCGCAAGGCCAAGTACGATCTGGACGAGTCGCAGATCAAGCCGTACTTCGAGCTGGACAACGTGCTGCAGAACGGCGTCTTCTACGCCGCCACCCAGCTGTACGGCATCACCTTCAAGCCGCGCACCGACATTCCGACCTACAACCCGGACATGAAGGTGTACGAAGTGTTCGACAAGGACGGCACCTCGCTGGCCCTGTTCTACACCGACTACTTCAAGCGTGACAGCAAGTCCGGTGGCGCCTGGATGGACGTGTTCGTCGAACAGGACGGCCTCACCGGTGCCAAGCCGGTGGTCTACAACGTCTGCAACTTCACCAAGCCGGCCGCCGGCCAGCCTGCGCTGATCAGCTTCGACGACGTCACCACGATGTTCCATGAGTTCGGCCATGCACTGCATGGCATGTTCTCGAACGTGAAGTACCCGTCGATCGCCGGTACCGCCACCTCGCGCGATTTCGTCGAGTTCCCGTCGCAGTTCAACGAACACTGGGCGCTGGACCCGAAGGTGTTCGCCAACTACGCCAAGCACTACAAGACCGGCGAAGCGATGCCGCAGGAGCTGGTCGACAAGATCCTCAAGGCGCGCAGCTTCAACCAGGGCTATGCGACCACCGAGTACCTGTCGGCGGCACTGCTCGACCTGGCCTGGCACACGCAGAAGGCCGATGCCCCGCTGCAGGATGTGGGCGCCTTCGAAGCGAGCGCGCTGAAGAAGTTCAAGGTCGACCTGCCGCAGGTGCCGCCGCGTTACCGCACCACCTACTTCGACCACATCTGGGGTGGCGGTTACTCGGCCGGCTACTACGCCTACTTCTGGGCGGAAGTGCTGGACCATGACGCCTACCAGTGGTTCACCGAACACGGTGGCCTGACCGCCGCCAACGGCCAGGAATTCCGCGACAAGATCCTCTCGCGCGGCAACAGCGTGGAGCTGTCGACCCTGTACCGCGATTTCCGCGGCAAGGATCCGTCGGTGGAGCCGCTGCTGAAGTTCCGCGGCCTGAAGTAAGCGCGGCCTGAAGTACGAAAAACAAAACGGCGGGGGCAACCCCGCCGTTTTTCATTGTGTCGCTCATCCACGCCATCCCACGCAATGCCCGCCTCCGCTGTTGCTGTTGTTGAGGTTGCCGGCCAGCGGCCGGCACTACCCCCGGGTGCCGGGCGCAGCCCGGCCATCACGTCCCTACATGCACCCGGTTCGCCTGCTCGGCCAACCCCAGGTGATCCAGCGCGATATCCAGCGCCAGCACATAGCTCTGCGCGCCATAGCCGGCTGCGATCCCCAGGCGCTGGCCCACGCCGGCCGGCAGGCACGGCTCGGCCACCGCGCCATCGTCATGCACTTCCACGTACGCGTTGTGCAGGTAGGGCAGCAGCCGCTGCAGGCGCAGGCTGTCGGCACATGCGCCCGGATCCAGCAGCGTCACCTCGCCACGGCTGTGGTCGGCCACGCGCAGCGCGTCCAGCAGTTCCTGCTCCGAACCGCAGGCGCGGATCGCCACGCTGGTGCCCGCATCGATCGCACGGTGCACCAGTGATTTCAGTACCGGCGCCGGCAGCGGCGCGGCGGTGCGGATCAACGCGCCAGCCGCTTCCGGGCCACGGATGATGAAGATCGACATGGCTCAGCCCTCCCGTGCCAGGCGACGGCTGACGATGGCCAATGACAGCGGATAACCCGCCTGCTGGCTGCGCTGGTCGACCACCACGGCGGCCGGGCCGTGCTGCAGGCGCAGGCGCGCTTCCAGGCCGGGCTGGTGTGGCGACTGCAGTTCGATGTACTCCGCCGGCAGACCGTCCAGCGCCGCCTGCAGCGCACCGCCCTCGGCACACCATTGCGCCTCGTCGGCGACGCCGACATCAAGCAGCACCCAGTCCGCGGTGCGCGCCTGCGGCTGGCACAGGCACTGGCGCACATCGGCCAGGCTGGCGCAGTCGGTGCACAGCACCGGATGGCCGGACAACTCGGCCGGCAGCAGCGGACGCGGCACCGACGGCGACGCATGCCGGATCACCAGGAGGGTCATACAACACCTTGCGCAAAGCGCCCTGCGGCGCGGTAGGCACACGATGCGCGTGGGGGCCGTAAAGGTGCGATGCCCAGTTCCCGGCCCGGGCGTAAAACCTTCATAACGTCCGGCCGGAATGCACCCGGTGGATGCCGACCGTTGGTCGGCAAGGGCGTGGAGACCTGGATGATGCCCGGGAACCTCACGCCTGTCCTGGCGGTCTGACGCCCACCCACCACCCGGAGCCTGACATGGATGCTGTAGCCCGCCCGCCGTTCCCAGAGCGCGCGCTCACCTGGCTGAAGAAGGAGGCACTGCCGCTGCTGGTGATGCTGGGCCTGCTCGCTGCCGCCCGCGACACCCTCGCCAACCACTACGTCGTGCCCAGCGGTTCGATGCAGCCGACGCTGCAACCGGGTGACCGGGTGGTGGTGGACATGCGCGCCTACGGCCTGCGCCTGCCGTTCACCAGCCAGGAACTGCTGGCTACCGGCACGCCGCAGCGGGGTGAGGTGGCCGTGTTCGATTCACCGGCCGACGGCACCCGCCTGATCAAGCGCGTCGCCGCCGTGGCCGGCGACCACGTGCAGCTGCGCGATGGCCACCTGAGCATCAACGGCCAGCCGCTGCAGATCGCCGACCTGGCCGACACCGAAGCTTTCGGTGAGCGCCGCGCCAGCCTCGATCTGGACAGCGGCGGTGGCCCGGACATCGCGGACCTGCAGGTGCCCGCCGGCAAGGTGCTGGTGCTGGGCGACCATCGTGGCAACAGCTTCGACGGTCGCTTCTTCGGCTTTGTCGATGCGGACACGATCTATGGTCGCGCAGTGGCGGTGTACTACCGCCGTGGCGACGGCTTCGAGTGGCAGCGGCTGTAAGCTTATCGATATGCCAGAAGTATCAATCATGACCTATCAGGTTATGGATCGACTGGATGGACGGGCCTAGTCTGGGGCCCGTCCCCTCCAATCCGGCCGCCCCCACGGCCCACCGCTCCCATGACTGGCGATACCCCGGCGGCCCTCGCCGACCGTCCCCGTACTGACCACGCTCCCGTCGACACCCGCATCCAGCAGGGGACGCCGGCCTTCCGCCGCACCGCGCTGGCGCTGTTCCTGGCTGGCTTTTCGACCTTTGGCCTGCTGTACACGGTGCAGCCACTGCTGCCCGAGTTCAGTCGCCACTTCGGTGTGTCTGCTGCCGGCAGCGCGATGTCGCTGTCGCTGACCACCGGCACCCTGGCCGTGGCCATGCTGCTGGCGGGCCTGCTGTCCGATGCGGTCGGCCGGCGCCCGCTGATGATCGTTGCGTTGCTGGCCTCGGCCACGCTGTCGCTGTGCACCGCACTGGTCGACGACTGGGCCACCCTGCTGGTGCTGCGCACCCTGTTGGGGCTGGCATTGAGCGGCGTGCCGGCGGTGGCGATGACCTACCTGGTTGAAGAGATGGACAGCCGCGCGCTGGGCCTGGCGATGGGCCTGTACATCGGCGGCAACGCCATCGGTGGCATGAGCGGGCGCCTGCTGGCCGGCATCATCGCCGACCACTGGGGCTGGCGCTGGGGCATCGGCGTGGTCTCGATCATCGCCATGGCCAGCACCGTGCTGCTGTGGCTGCAGCTGCCGCCTTCGCGCCACTTCCAGGCCAGTCGCAGTGGCCTGCGCCAGCTGCCCGCGCGCTGGCGCACGCTGTTCGCCGATCCCGGCCTGCCGTGGCTGTTCGCCACCTCGTTCGTGCTGATGGGTGTGTTCGTCACCCTTTACAACTACCTCGGTTACCACCTGTTGGCGCCGCCGTACCACCTCAGCCAGACCGTGGTCGGGTTGATCTTCAGCGTGTATCTGGTCGGCACCTTCAGTTCGGCGTGGATGGGCCAGCAGGCCACGCGCCATGGACGCGGTCGCATCCTGGCGATCTCCTTCGGCCTGATCGCCGCCGGCATCGTGCTGCTGGCGATGCCGTGGCTGCCGGCGATGGCAGTGGGCATCGCGCTGGTGACCTTCGGTTTCTTCGGTGGCCATTCGGTGGCCAGCAGCTGGGTCGGCAGCCGTGCTGGTTCGATGCGTGCGGAAGCGTCGGCGCTGTACCTGTTTGCCTACTACCTGGGCTCGAGCGTGCTGGGCGGCGTGGGGGGGCTGGCCTATGCCGCATGGGACTGGCTGGGCGTGTGCGCGTTCGCCGCGCTGCTGACCCTCATCGGTGGTGGCATCGTGTGGGCGCTGCAGCAGCGCGCGCCGCAGCCGGTGACCGCCTGACGCCCGCCGGGCATGGTCCCGGCGCTACCTGGGTGGGCCAGCGGTAGCGCCGGGCCGTGCCCGGCGAGCGCGCAGCGCGGCACTTCACGCTTCGGCAAACGCCTCGCGCAGCAGCCCGGCGAAATTGCGGATCAACGGTGTCACCCCCTCGCGGCGCCACGCCAACTGCACTTCCGAATGCGCGCCGGCATCGGCCAGCGGCACGAAGCGCGCACCTTCCACCCGGATGTGGTCGCACGACGAAGGCAGGATCGCCGCACCCAGTCCCGCAGCGGCCAGGCTGATCAGCGTTGACGCCTCACCGGCTTCCTGCACGATGCGCGGGGTGAAGCCCGCTGCCGCGCACAGCGCGATCATGTGGTCATGAATGCCCGCCCCGGCGCTGCGGCGGAACGCCACGAACGGTTCCTGCGCCAGATCACGCAACGCCAGCGTGCCGCCTTTGGACAGTCGACGCAGGGCAGGGTGGTCGGCATGCACGATCAACGCCAGCGGATCGACGAACAGGCTGTGCGCCACCAGCTCGGCCGGCAGCGTGCGCTTGCGGATGATGCCCACATCCAGGCTGCCATCGAGCAGCGCATCGATCTGCTGCAGGGTGTTCATCTCGCTCAGCTGCAGTCGCACCTGCGGATACTGCTGGCGGTACTGCAGGATCGAACGCGGAATCTGCGGTGACAGCGGCGTGGCCCGGGTCAGGCCGATACGCAGCTCACCCTGCTCGCCACGCTGCGCGCGCTGCACTTCATCCACCGCAGATTCCACCTGCTGCACGATGCTGCGCGCACGTTCCTGCAGCAGTTCCCCCGCAGCGGTCAGCTGCACACGCCGATGGCTGCGCACGAACAGGCGCGCACCGATCAGTTCCTCCAGCTGCCGGATCTGCTGGCTGAGCGGCGGCTGCGACATCCCCAACCGCTCGGCCGCCTGGCCGAAGTGCAGGGTATCGGCAACGGCGAGGAAGTAGCGCAGGTGGCGAAGTTCGATGGACATGGATGCAGTCTATCCAGCCCGACGCCGGGAATCGTCATCCACGCATGGCGTGGATCAACCGTGTCGACCAAGGTCGACACCCACCAACAGCAGGCCATGCCGTTCCGACGGATCGCGGAAATCTGTCAGAGGTGGGGCGGTGGGGGTGGGCAGGACCGTTGGCGCCATGGATGGCGCCATCGAGCCCCCAAGGACGGGTTTAGGGCGTGTCCTGCCCACCCACACCGCCCCGCCATCCCACGGAATCCCGCTGTTGCCTTTGACGTTGCCGTTGCCTTTGACGTTGCCGTCGATTCGGCAGGTGCAGGGCGCAGCCCTGCCGACAACCCCTCACCGCTCCGAATGCCCGCTCTGGTCGTAATCGCGCGGGCTGAACAACTCTGGCTGGATCAGCTCGATGAACGCCCGCGCCTGCGCCGACAGCGCCTTGCCACGCCGCACGATCACCCCATAACTCCGCTCCGGGAACCAGCGCTTCATCGACCGTGCGGCCAACCGTTCGCGGTCAGCATCGTTCAGGCACAGCGCCGGCACGATGGAAATGCCCATGCCCATCGCCACGTACTGCTTGATCACCTCCCAGCCGCCCACTTCCAGCGCAACGGTGTAGGCGATGCGGTGACGCTGGAACACCTGGTCCACCAGCCGGTAGGTGATCTGCCGTTTCGGCGGCAGCACCAGCGGGTAACGGGCGATGTCGGCCAGTTCCAGCTCGCCGCCGCTGGCCAGCGGATGGTCATGCGGGGCGATCAGCACCTGTTCGAAACGGTAGGCCGGCGCATAGCTGAGGTCGGCCGGCACATCGGTCATCGAGCCGATCGCCAGGTCGGCGGCATCCTCGCGCAGCAGGTCGGTGCCGTCGGCGCTGATGGCGTTGTGCAGGGTCAGGCGTACGTCGGGGTAATGCTGGCGGAAGCGTTCGACGATCTTCGGCAGCAGGTACAGGATGGTCGAGCTGTTGGCAGCGATGTTCAGCTCGCCTGCGTCCAGCCCGCGCACCTTGTCGCGGAAGCGCGCTTCCAGGCCGTCCAGGCTCTCTACCAGCGGCTGCGCCATTTCATACAGCAGCTGGCCCTCGCGGCTGGGTACCAGGCGCCGGCCGCTGCGCTCGAACAGCGGTACCCCCAGCTCACGCTCCAGCGCCTGCAACTGCAGGCTGATGGCCGGTTGGCTGACGAAAAGTGCCTCAGCTGCCCGTGAGACTGAGCCCAGACGCACCGTCTGGCAGAACGCGCGCAGCGGCTTCAGTCGATCGGATTTGTAGGAAAAACGGGGGCTTGGCGGGGTGCGCGTGGTCATGGCGTCACAAGTATTAGCACAAGTTATGTAAAGCATTGCAAAAACTGTTTTGCCAAATACAGGGCTGCGGCCGCACGGTGGAGTCGTTCCCCCACGCTGGAGTCCTGCCATGTCCGCCGTCGCTTCCGCTGTTCCCTCCACCGCTGCCAAGGCCACGCCGGGCATCGCCCTGGCGACCCAGGTGGCGGGCCAGGCCACCGTGCTGCCGGCGCCGTTGCTGGCCCTGCTGGTGTCCCTGCACCGGGCAGTGGAACCCGGCCGGCAGGCGCGGCTGCAGGCCCGTCGCGAGCGCCAGACGTTCTTCGATCAGGGCGGCCTGCCGGACTTCCGCCAGGACACCACCGCGATCCGCAGCGGTGACTGGACCGTGGCGCCGCTGCCGGCCGCGCTGCAGGACCGTCGCGTCGAGATCACCGGCCCGACCGACCCGAAGATGGTCATCAACGCGCTGAACTCCGGCGCCAAGGTGTTCATGGCCGACTTCGAGGATTCGACCTCGCCGACCTGGCGCAACCTGCTGGCCGGTCAGCAGTCGCTGGCTGCTGCGGTGCGCGGCGACCTGCAGTACACCGCACCCAATGGCAAGCATTACGCACTGCGCCCCTACGATGAGCAGGCGGTGCTGATCATGCGTCCGCGCGGCTGGCACCTGGACGAAAAGCATGTGCGCGTGGATGGCCAGTTCCTCGCCGGCGGCCTGTTCGATGCGGCGGTGTTTGCCTTCCACAATGCGCGCGCGCTGCAGTCCAGGGACCGCGGTCCGTACTTCTACCTGCCGAAGCTGCAGAGCATGGAAGAGGCGGCGCTGTGGGAAACCGCGCTGTCGCACATCGAAGGCATGCTCGGCCTGCCGCACGGGCAGATCAAGGTGACCGTGCTGATCGAAACGTTGCCGGCAGTGTTCGAGATGGATGAGATCCTGCACGCCCTGCGCGATCGCATCGTCGGCCTCAACTGCGGGCGCTGGGATTACATCTTCTCGTACCTGAAGACCTTCCGCCGCCACGCTGACCGCGTGCTGCCCGAGCGTGGCCAGGTGACGATGACCCAGCCGTTCCTGAAGGCGTATTCGGAACTGCTGATCCAGACCTGCCATCGCCGCGGCGCACATGCGATGGGCGGCATGGCCGCGCAGATTCCGATCAACAACGATGCCGCCGCCAACGAGCAGGCGATGGCGCGGGTGCGTGCCGACAAGCTGCGCGAAGTGAGCGCTGGCCACGATGGCACGTGGGTCGCCCATCCGGCGCTGATTCCGGTGGCGATGGCGATCTTCGACGAGCACATGCCCACGCCCAACCAGCATCACGTGCTGCGCCAGGATGTGCGCGTGGGTCGCGATGAACTGATCGCGCGGCCACCGGGCACGATCACCCGCGCTGGCTTCGAAGGTAATGTCGAAGTCTGCGTGCGCTACCTGGCCGCATGGCTGGATGGCAACGGCTGCGTGCCGATCCACCACCTGATGGAGGACGCGGCCACCGCCGAGATCAGTCGCAGCCAGCTGTGGCAGTGGCTGCATACCCCGGGCCAGCAGCTGGACGACGGCACTGCCATCGATCTGGCGCTGCTCGATACCACCCTGGCGCAGCTGCCGGCGCGCCTCGGCGACACCTCGGCGCTGCCCGGTGGCGGCCGCATCGAAGAAGCCATCACCCTGCTGGCCGAGTTGAGCCGCAGCAACGAACTGACCGACTTCCTGACCCTGCCGGCGTACGCGCGCATCGACTGACCGCTGCATGCCGGTTTTCCCGCCGCTTCCTTCCCCGCTGCATCCGCACGAACCGAACTGGAGATAGACATGAGCACGCTGCCCACTGCCGAACAGATCCAGCACGACTGGGACACCAATCCGCGCTGGGAAGGCATCCAGCGCAACTACAGCGCCGCCGACGTGGTGCGCCTGCGTGGCACCGTCCATATCGAGCATTCGCTGGCCCGGCTGGGCGCGGAAAAGCTGTGGAAGTCGCTGCATGAGCGCGACTTCGTCAACGCGCTCGGCGCGCTGACCGGCAACCAAGCCATGCAGCAGGTGAAGGCCGGGCTGAAGGCGATCTACCTGTCCGGCTGGCAGGTGGCGGCCGATGCCAACCTGGCCGGGCAGATGTACCCGGACCAGTCGTTGTACCCGGCCGATTCGGTGCCAGCGGTGGTCAAGCGCATCAACAACACGCTGCTGCGTGCCGACCAGCTGCACCACGCCGAAGGCAAGGATGACATCGACTTCCTGCAGCCGATCGTGGCCGACGCCGAAGCCGGTTTCGGCGGCGTGCTCAACGCCTTCGAGCTGATGAAGGCGATGATCGAAGCCGGTGCTGCCGGCGTGCACTTCGAAGACCAGCTGGCCTCGGTGAAGAAGTGCGGGCACATGGGTGGCAAGGTGCTGGTGCCGACCCGCGAGGCGATCGAGAAGCTCAACGCCGCGCGCCTGGCCGCCGACGTGCTGGGCGTGCCGACCCTGCTGGTGGCGCGTACCGACGCCGAGGCGGCTGATCTGCTGACCAGCGACATCGATGGCAACGACAAGCCGTTCGCCACCGGCGAGCGCACCGTGGAGGGCTTCTACAAGACCCGCAACGGCCTGGACCAGGCCATCAGCCGCGGCCTGGCCTACGCACCGTATGCCGACCTGGTGTGGTGCGAGACCGGCAAGCCGGACCTGGAATTCGCGCGGAAGTTCGCCGAGGCGATCCATGCGAAGTTCCCCGGCAAGCTGCTGGCCTACAACTGCTCGCCCAGCTTCAACTGGAAGAAGAACCTGGACGACGCCACCATTGCCAGGTTCCAGAAGGAACTGGGCAGCTACGGCTACAAGTTCCAGTTCATCACCCTGGCCGGTTTCCACGCGCTGAACTACGGCATGTTCAATCTGGCCCACGGCTATGCGCGCCGGCAGATGAGCGCCTTCGTGGAGCTGCAGGAAGCCGAGTTCGAAGCGGCCGAGCGCGGCTTCACCGCGGTCAAGCACCAGCGCGAAGTCGGCACCGGCTACTTCGATGCGGTGACCCAGGCGATCCAGCAGGGGCAGTCCTCGACCACGGCGCTGACCGGTTCGACCGAGGAAGAGCAGTTCCATGGCGAGCGCAGCGAACGGGCTGCGTGATCCGGTGTGCCGGCCGCTGGCCGGCACCCCTTTGTGTTCCCGCCGTCCTTGATGCTGTCGGCCAGCGGCCGGCGCGACCAGGGCTCGGGCTGATCAGGGTGGCCAGGGAAGGGCCAGACGACGCCGGCAGATCGGGGGATCTGCCGGCGTTGTTGTATCTGCGGCTGCTGCGACAATCGGCGTCGCGGTCACTGCAAGCTATTGATATGGCTTTCTTTCTTCCTGCGCCCAACGCGTGTGAATGGGCACGGATGAGTCATGCAGGGCGGGGCAACGCATCTTCACAAAACTGAGAAGCGGCGCACAGTTTGATTCACTGATATGCTCCGCGGCTCACCAGGGGACGCTGGCGGCGGGTGCAGGGAATGACCGGCAGGGGTGCGGCCGAGAACATCGACACGACAACCGGTATCGCCAAGGTGGCGATGGCCGAGATCGTGCATGCGCTGCTTTCCGACGAAGAGGTCGCCCTGTTTGCCCGGTTTGCCCAGCCCTGCAGGCTGCAGGCGGGCCAGTGGCTGTTCCACCGCGGCCATCGCGGCGAGTGCATGTACATCATCCTGGAAGGCCTGATCGAGCTGGATTTCGGCGAGGACCTGGTGCTCAAGACACTCGGCCGGCATGAGTTCTTCGGTGAGCTCGGCCTGTTGATGGGCGACCATCCGCGCAGCGCCAGCGCGCGGGTGATGGCCGACTGCCACGTGCTGGAGCTGGGACCGGCTGATTTCCATCGCCTGGTCGAGTCCGACCCGGGGCTGGTGGCCTACTTCCTGCGGCGCACGATCCTGCGTGTGCTGACCAACGAGCAGGCCCTGATCAGCCAGCTGCGGCGGCGCAACCACGACCTGGAAGCCGCGCTGGACAACCTGTACATCACCACCCACCAGCTGACCCACACGCGTGAGCTGGTGCGCACCGACGAACTGACCGGCCTGCACAACCGCCGTGGCCTGGCCCTGTTCCTGCAGGAATGCCGCACGCAGGAAGAGGGGCCGCCGCAGGCGCTGCTGCTGATCGATTGCGACCGCTTCAAGCAGATCAACGACCGCCACGGCCACCAGGCCGGCGACCGGGTGCTGCAGAGCATGGGCAACATCCTGCGCTCGATGGCCGGCGAACATGACCTGGCCTGCCGCCTGGGCGGCGACGAGTTCTGCCTGATCCTGCGCCGGGCCAATGTCGAGATCGTGCAGCACGCCGCTGAATTCATCCTCAGCGCGGTGCACGGCCTGCTCGAGCGCAGCCATGGCACCCCGCACGTCAGCTTGGCCAGCATCGGTGCCAGCCTGCTGGCCCCTGACGCGGACTGGAGCGAGTGGTACGCTCGCGCCGATCGTGCGCTGTACCAAGCCAAGCGCGCAGGCGGCAACTGCCTGCGGTGGACCGATGGTCCGGATGGACACTGAGCGGAGATCCTGGCGATGAATGGCGACAAGGGAACGTCGGCCCCGCATAACGCCCAGCTGCGGGCGCTGCTGTTCACCGACCTGTGTGATTCGCTGCAACTGGTGGAGCGTATCGGCGACGCTGCCGCAGCCACCCTGTTCCAGGAGCACGACCGTCTGGTGCTGGTGTTGCAGCATCGCTGGAATGGGCAGTTGATCGACCGTTCCGACGGTCTGTTCCTGCTGTTCGAACGCCCGGTGGATGCGCTCGGGTTTGCACTGGATTACCAGCGCGACCTGCAGGCACTGGGCGAGCAACGCAGGGTCGAGCTGCGCGCACGAGCGGGCCTGCATGTGGGTGATGTGCTGACCTGGGAAAACAGTCCCGAAGCGGTCAAGGTCGGCGCCAAGTCGATGGAAGTCGAAGGCCTGGCCAAGCCGATGGCCGCGCGCCTGATGACCCTGGCGCGCCCAGGCCAGATCCTGATGTCGGCAGTTGCCGAGTCACTGACCCGACGCGCCACGGATGCCTTGGGCGAGCGTGGCCAACGCTTGCTATGGAAGTCGCACGGGCGTTGGCGGTTCAAAGGCATGCCGACCGTCCAGGAAGTGATTGAAGTTGGCGAGATCGGCTTTGCTCCGCTGCGCCCGCCGCGCGCCAACGCCAAGGCACGGCGTGATCTGCCGTTGTGGCGGCAGCCGGTGGTGTTGCTGGCGGAAAGCCTGATCCTGGCTTCTGTGGTGGTGGGGGGCTGGTTCCTGCTGCGCCCGGAGCCGGCCATTGCATTCTCAGAGCGCGATTGGGTGGTGCTGGCCGACCTTGAAAATTTCACCGGTGAGCCGGTGTTCGATGAATCGACACGCCACGCGATCCTGATCGCACTGGAGCAGTCGCGCTACGTGAATGTGCTGTCCGAAGGCAAGATCCGCGAAAGCCTGGAAATGGCGCGCTTGTCCGGCGATACCCGCTTGAACCGCGGTGCAGCGATCGATGTGGCCATGCGCGAAGGCGCCCGAGCGGTCCTGCTGCCGACCGTACGCCCCAAGGCAGGGGGCTATCAGCTGGGAATCGACGTGGTGGCCCCCGGCAGCGGGCAGGTGGTGCGCAGCTTCACCGTCGCCGCCGACGGCCCCGACCAGATGATGTTCGCGGTGGACGATGTCGTCGGTCGTCTGCGCCGTGGCCTGGGCGAATCGGTGGCCAGCCTGGAGCAGTCCTTGCCGCTGCCGAAAGCCTCTACCCGTGACCTGCGTGCTCTGCGCGCCTATGCCCTGGCCGAGAATGCCCTGGGCCAGCGCCGCTTCGAGGAAGCACGCAATCTCTACCAGGCTGCGATCGACATCGATCCCGGTTTCGCGCTGGCCTACATGGGCGTGGCCAAGCTGCTGGCCCGCACCGAAGAAGGGCGGCAGGCCCGCGAGGCGATGCAGCATGCGCTCGCCCAGCAGGAACGCCTGCCACCGCGCGAGCGCCTGTACCTGAAGGCCTGGCAGGAAGAACTGGAACCGGGCGGCTGGGCCCTGGAGCAATGGCGGACGCTGGCCAAGGTCTATCCCGATTCCTTCGCCGGGCTGTCCAATACGTCCTGGCTTCTGTTGCAGGACAATCGTTTCAGCGAAGCCGAATCCTACGCACATGCGGCGTCCGTACCGCAGGATCCGCTGCGGCTGTATCCGATGGTGCAGTTGGCACGCATCCAGATCGCCCACAACCAACCGCAGCTGGCCGCCGAAACGCTGATGCAGGCACAAGGGCTGCGCGGCCGCGATGATCCCGATGACACCGGCGTCGATGTATTTGTGGCGCAGCGCCGTTACGTACAGGCCGGCCAGCTGCTTGTGAAGCTGCGCACCGGAGATGCGCTGGCGCAGCGGATGCGGCTGCGTGCACAGCTGCTGCTGGCTGCCGACCAAGGTGATTGCGCGTCGATGCAGGCGGCCGTGCGCGCGGACGCACCGGCACCTGAGCTTGCGGACATGCAGGTACAGCAGCGATTGCAGCACGCGAGCGTGACCACGTTGTGCGCGGCGGGCGACAAAGCCGAACTGCAGGCCATCGCAGCGCAGCTGCAGCCGCTGCTGGAAGATCGCGACGATCCCATGCAGCAGGCCCGCAGCCTGCAGTGGCTGGCCCTTGTCTATCTGGCTCAGCGGCAGGGACAGACCGATGTTGCCGAAGCCTGGCTGCATGCCAACGAGGCGCTGCTGCGCGCCCAGCGCAGCCCGATGGTCGGTAAATGGATGCGCGTGGTTGCGGCGATGGGCGAACTGCAGAGGCAACGGCCGGACGCTGCGCGGGCCCTGATCGAGCCGATGCTCGATGGCAGCGAGCCGGTGCAGGCGCACGTGGTACTGCTGCATGCGCTACGTGCGCAGAGCGATGAAACAGGCGTGCGCCGCGAGCAGGAATGGCTGGCCCGCCACCGTGGCCAGGCCATTGCCGAAGTCTCGGCGATGCAGGTCTGGCAGCCGCTGAACGTGCACGATGTATCGAGCTGGGCCGCACCGGTGAAGGCGGGCGGCGCGCCCTGAGCCGGTATCAGCCGCCGATGCAATCGTCGACTTTGCCTGCTTCGAAGCAGAACACCACATTCATCGCGGTCAGCGAGCTGGCGAGGTGTTTCTGCAGGCCGTCGCGAACGCGGCGAAGCTCCTCCACCGGGGCGAGCGAGTCGATCTTCATGCAGTCCTTCTCACCCAAGGCAGCATCCAGACCGATGCTGGAGAGGGCCTTGGCCGGCGATTCGGCGAAGCGTTCGCGGAAGGCTGTATCGTTGATGAGGTTGTCCAGCAGTACGCCGGCATCTTCGGCGGAAAGGCGAGGGTCGGTAGCCATGTCGATCATCCAGAGTAGAACTTACGGTATCGGCCACCAACGCTCGGCATTTAGGGCGATGTGTGCATTGCACAGAAGCGCCTCCACAGTACCGCGGCGGTTGCGGGCAACCCGCATACTACGGTTCCACTGGTGGATGATGAAAAATGCAGATCCGACGTTGCGCTATCGTGATGTTCGAACCCCGCAGCGAGGTCTCGCTGGACCTCTCCCTGCTGCTGCAGGGCCAGGCGGAACTGGTAACACGCATGCATTGGCAGGCCCTTGCCGCCCATCTGGACGCACCCGTGGAGGTGAGCATCGAGGAAATCGATGTGCTGGGCCGCATCGAGCCGGATCGTTGGGTGGAGCCTGCACAGGTCGGCCTCGAAGGCACTGCGCTGGCACGCCTGCTGGAGATCGGTCTGGTGATCAGCCAGGAGCCAGGTGAGGCTTCGCATCGTGACCGCGACCAGCGCGTGCGCGACGCCAACTGGTGGCCGCTGTCGGCGTTGCAGCACCGGATGGGACGCTGGGGCGGCATCAACAGCGCGCGTGAGATGCGCGAGCACAAGCTGGTCACGGCGCAGGATCTGCATGCCAGGTTCGGTGCACCGCCCGCCGCAGTGGATGCGCCCGGTACCGACCCCTTGATGTTGCCCGATACGCCTGACGATGCGCGCGACGAGCTGCTGCGAAAGCGTGCAACCTGCCGAAACTTCGACGCGCAGCGCGCGTTGGCGCTGCCGCTGTTGGCGCAGGTACTCAAGCGTACCGTGCAGGCACACGCCGCATTGCGGCCGGGTGATGGCATGGAGTTCCTGAAGAAGAACATTCCTTCCGGCGGCGGTCTGCATCCGTTGGAAACCTATGTGGTCGCTCTGGCTGTCGATGGTCTTGCGCCGGGCGTCTATCACTACCACCCGATGGAACACGCGTTGCGACCGGTCGCCGTTGCCACCGACGACCTGCGCACCTTGATGCTGGGTTTTGTTTCCGGGCAGGACTGGTTCGCCGACGCCCCGCTGCACCTCATCCAGGTGGCACGCTTCCCACGCAGCTTCTGGAAATACCGCCACCATCCAAAGGCCTACCGGGCGGTGCTGCTTGATGCGGGGCACCTGTCGCAACAATGGATGCTGTCAGCCACCGAGCTTGGACTGGCCGCTTATGTGACCGCGGCGATCAACGAGATCGACGTGGAGAAGGCGCTGGGGCTGGATGGCATCGATGCCAGCCCGGTGATGATATGCGGCCTGGGGTGGCGCGCGGACGCCCAGGTCACCAGTGAATTCGACCCGCTGCAGCAGGTCTGGCGCGGGTAGGCCGCTGAAGCAGCCGCGCCTGGCGTAGCTGCCAGGCGCGTCCGACTCGTCATGTGATGCGCCGTCAGGCCACCTGTTTCATGGCGTCTGGAGCCAACACCAATCCCAGTTGTTCCGACTCGAACATGAAGGGGACCTTGAAGGGACCACTGCACACCAGTGATGCCACGAGCTGGGAACGGACGGCGGAAAACTCTTCCTTGCTGGCCAGCACGCCGTGGATTGCACAGGGACTACCACCCGCCAGTGGCTGCAGAGCATGTCGAACCAGGGCTGCGGTGGGATCGACGGAGAATTCATTGCGGAACGCGTCATCGTCGCACAGCAGATCGAGCAGGCGTACGGCGTTCTCGGCGGACAGCGGGGGCTTTCGGTACATGATGACTCCTGTGATAGCCGAATTGATGGATGCGCCGCAGAGCGGCAAACGAAGCCTATCAGGTGGCGGCAAACTGCTGAAATGACCAGGGCATCGCATGTGCCGGGAGGGCAGCGCGTTGCAGGCTGTAGGTGAGAGGACGCTGTGCAAGTCCGTCCTCGTTCCGTAGGCGCAAGACGCCCAACGATTTCTGGGCCGGGCAGCGCCCGGCCCACCCCCATCACGCTGCTTCGAAATCCACCAGCACCGCTCCGTCGCCCACCTGGTCGCCGGCCTTGGCCCGATAGCCCTTCACCGTGCCATCGGCCGGTGCCTGCAGGGTGTGCTCCATCTTCATCGCTTCCAGCACCACCAGCGGCGTGCCGCGCTTGACCTGCGTGCCCGCCGCCACCAGCGTTGCGACGATCCTGCCGGGCATCGGTGCCAGCAGGCTGCCGGCATCGGCGCTGGCCTGCTCGGATTCGCCCACCGGGTCGTGCAGGGTGAAGCGGTGCTGGCCATCGCTGGCGAACAGGTACAGCTGATCGCCGTCGCGCTGCAGCTGCAGCCGCCAACGACGCTCGTCCATCTGCACCGACAGGGTCTGGCCATCGGCATGGCCGACCACCTGTTTCGGCGCTGCGTCACCGCACTGCACGCGCCAGCCATCGGCAGTGGTCCACACCTTCAGCGTGTGTGCCCGCTCTGCCTGCTGCAGCGGCACCGAGCGCGCGGCAGGCACGCCCAGCCGCCAGCCATCCTGTGCCTGCCACGGTGAATGCGGGTCGCGTGCATCGGCGGCAGCGGCAGGTGTGCTTGCTACGGCGGCGATCGCCGCCAGTTCCCACAGCGCCTGCTCACCGTCACCGGTGACCGCCAGTGCGGCCTGCTCGCGCTCGATCAGCGCGGTATCCAGCTTGGCGTTGGCGAACGAGTCGGTCTGCACCAGGCGCCGCAGGAAGCCGGCATTGGTGGTTACGCCCACCACCTGGCAGTCGGCCAGGGCCTGGCGCATGCGCCGCAGCGCGGCGTCGCGGTCCACGTCCCAGACGATCAGCTTGGCGATCATCGGGTCGTAGTACGGGGTGATGCTGTCGCCTTCTTCCACACCAGTGTCCACCCGCACGTTGGCCGACGGGGTCGGCAGGCGCAGGCGGCGCAGGGTGCCGGTGGAGGGCAGGAAGCCGCGGTCGGCATCTTCGGCATACAGGCGCGCTTCGAGAGCGTGGCCGTGGATGGCCAGTTCGTCCTGGCGCTTGGGCAGCGGCTGGCCAGCGGCCACGCGCAGCTGCCACTCCACCAGGTCGGTACCGGTGATGAACTCGGTGACCGGGTGTTCGACCTGCAGGCGGGTGTTCATTTCCATGAAGTAGAAATCGCCGTCCGGGCCGGCGATGAACTCTACCGTGCCGGCACCGACGTAGCCCACTGCGCGCGCGGCATCGACGGCGGCCTTGCCCATCGCGGCGCGGCGGTCGGCGCTCATGCCCGGGGCCGGTGCTTCTTCCAGCACCTTCTGGTGGCGGCGCTGCACCGAGCAGTCGCGCTCGAACAGATACACCGCCTCGCCCTGGCCACCGCCGAATACCTGGATTTCGATATGGCGCGGGCGCTCGACATACTTCTCGACCAGCACGTGGTCGTTGCCGAACGCCGAGGCCGCCTCGCGCTGGCAGCTGGCCAGCGCATCGACGAAGTCCTCGCTGCGCTCGACCTTGCGCATGCCCTTGCCGCCGCCGCCGGCGCTGGCCTTGATCAGCACCGGATAGCCGATGCCGTCGGCCTGGGCGCGCAGGAACTCCGGCGCCTGCTGGTCGCCGTGGTAGCCCGGCGTCAACGGCACGCCGGCCTTGGCCATCAGTGCCTTGGCTGCACTCTTGTCGCCCATCGCGCGGATCGCACTGGCCGGCGGACCGATGAAGGCGATGCCGGCCGCCACGCAGGCGTCGGCGAAGTCGGCGTTCTCGGACAGGAAGCCGTAGCCGGGATGGATGGCCTGCGCGCCGCTGCGGCGTGCGGCGTCGAGGATGGCATCGCTGCGCAGGTAGCTCTCGCGCGCGGCCGCCGGGCCGATGTGGATGGCTTCGTCGGCCAGCCGCACGTGGCGCGCATTGCGGTCGGCATCGGAATACACCGCCACGGTGGCGATGCCGAGGCGGCGGCAGGTGGCGATGACGCGGCAGGCGATCTCGCCGCGGTTGGCGATCAGGACTTTGCTGAACATGGCAACAGACTCGGTCATGGCACAGGTCACATGCGGAACACGCCGAAGCGCGTCTGCTGCGGGGGAGCGTTGAGGCTGGCCGACAGGGCCAGGGCCAGTACCCGGCGGGTATCGACCGGATCGATCACGCCGTCGTCCCACAGGCGCGCACTGGCGTAGTACGGGTGGCCCTGCTGCTCGAACTGGTCGCGGATCGGCGCCTTGAACGCATCCTCTTCTTCGCCCGGCCACTGCCCGCCCTTGGCTTCGATGCCATCACGCTTGACCGTGGCCAGCACGCTGGCGGCCTGTTCGCCGCCCATCACACCGATGCGTGCGTTGGGCCACATCCACAGGAAATTGGGCGAGTACGCACGGCCGCACATGCCGTAGTTGCCGGCACCGAACGAACCACCGATCACCACGGTGAACTTGGGTACCTTGGCGCAGGCCACCGCCATCACCAGCTTGGCCCCGTCCTTGGCGATGCCACCCTGTTCGTATTTGCGGCCGACCATGAAGCCGGTGATGTTCTGCAGGAACACCAGCGGAATGTTGCGCTGGGTGCACAGCTCGATGAAGTGCGCGCCCTTCAGCGCGGACTCGGAGAACAGGATGCCGTTGTTGGCGATGATGCCGACCGGATAGCCGTGCAGATGGGCGAAGCCGGTGACCAGCGTTGCGCCATAGCGCGGCTTGAACTCGTCAAAGCGCGAGCCGTCGACCAGTCGCGCGATCACTTCGCGCACGTCGTAGGGCTTGCGCGTATCAGCCGGGATCACCCCGTACAGTTCGTGCGCCGGCAGCAGTGGTTCTTCCACCGGCTGCAGCGCCATCGCCGCTTCGGGCTTGCGCCAGTTGAGCTGGGCGATGATCGCGCGCACCCGTGCCAACGCCTGCAGGTCGTTGTCGGCCATGTGGTCGGCCACGCCGGAAATGCGCGTGTGCACGTCGGCACCGCCCAGTTCTTCGGCCGTCACCACTTCACCGGTGGCCGCCTTCACCAGCGGCGGGCCGCCGAGGAAGATGGTGCCCTGCTCGCGCACGATCACCGTCTCGTCGCTCATCGCCGGCACATAGGCACCACCGGCGGTGCAGCTGCCCATCACGCAGGCGATCTGCGGGATGCCCTGCGCGGAGAGATTGGCCTGGTTGTAGAAGATGCGGCCGAAATGGTCGCGGTCCGGGAACACCTCGTCCTGCAGCGGCAGGAAGGCGCCACCGGAATCGACCAGGTAGATGCACGGCAGGTGGTTCTGCTCGGCGATCTCCTGCGCGCGCAGGTGTTTCTTCACTGTCACCGGGTAATAGGTGCCGCCCTTGACCGTGGCATCGTTGGCCACGATCACGCACTCCACGCCGCTCACCCGGCCAATGCCTGCGACCACGCCGGCAGCGGGCACGGCATCGTCATACATGCCGTGCGCGGCCAGCGGTGCGATCTCCAGGAACGCGCTGCCCGGGTCGAGCAGCGCATCGATGCGGTCACGCACCAGCAGCTTGCCGCGTGCGGTGTGCTTGGCCCGCGCCGCCTCGCTTCCACCCAAGGCGGTGCGGGCGAGGGTGGCGTGCAGGTCGTCGACTACGGCCTGCATCGCCGCGCGGTTGCTTTCAAATGTTTCGCTGCCCGGTTGCAGCTGGCTGCCTAGGATGCTCATGGGGTGCCTTACAGGGTGCGCTGGAACAGTTCGCGGCCGATCAGCATGCGGCGGATCTCCGAGGTGCCGGCGCCGATTTCATACAGCTTGGCGTCGCGCCACAAGCGGCCGGTCGGGTATTCATTGATGTAGCCGTTGCCGCCGAGGATCTGGATCGCCTGGCCGGTCAGCCACGTGGCCTTCTCGGCGGCGTACAGGATCGCGCCGGCCGCATCCTGGCGGGTGGTACGGCCCTGGTCGCAGGCGCGCGCCACGGCATAAACATAGGCGCGGCAGGCACCCAGGCCCACGTACATGTCGGCGATCTTGGCCTGGATCAGCTGGAAGCTGCCGATCGGCTCACCGAACTGGTGGCGTTCGTGCACGTACGGCATGACCACGTCCATGGCTGCAGCCATCAGGCCCAGCGGGCCGCCGGACAGCACCACGCGCTCGTAGTCCAGGCCGGACATCAGCACGCGCACGCCGCCGCCGACCGCGCCCAGCACGTTTTCTTCGGGAATCTCGCAGTCCTGGAACACCAGTTCGCAGGTGGGCGAGGAGCGCATGCCCAGCTTGTCCAGCTTCTGCGCGGTGGAGAAACCCTTCATGCCCTTCTCGACCAGGAACGCGGTGATGCCCTTGGCGCCGGCTTCGACATCGGTCTTGGCGTACACCACCAGCACGTCGGCGTCGGGGCCGTTGGTGATCCACATCTTGTTGCCGTTGAGCACGTAGCGGTCGCCGCGCTTGTCCGCGCGCAGCTTCATCGACACCACGTCCGAACCCGCACCCGGTTCGCTCATCGCCAGCGCGCCGACCTTGGCGCCGCTGCACAGGTCCGGCAGGAAGCGCTGCTTCTGCGCTTCGGTGCCGTTCTTGCGCAGCTGGTTCACGCACAGGTTCGAGTGCGCGCCGTAGGACAGGGCGATGCCGCCGGAGGCGCGGGAGATTTCTTCCATCGCCACCACGTGGGCCAGGTAGCCCATGCCGGTGCCGCCGTATTCTTCTTCCACGGTCAGGCCCAGCAGGCCCTGTTCGCCCAACTTGGGCCATAGTGCCAACGGGAACTGGTTGGTTGCATCGGCCTCGGCCGCGAGCGGCGCGACCTCGGCAGCGGCAAAATGGGCCACGCTCTGGCGCAGCAGGTCGATATCTTCGCCGAGGTCGAAGTTCAGGGATGGCACGTGCATTGCGATGGCTCCACGAGGGAAGGTGGGGAATGGACGCACCCGGAAGGGGAAGCGGGCGGCTGTTCACAGCAGCAGCCCGCGCGGGCGATTGGACCCCAGCGTAGCGGGGTTCGGGTAAGAAGTGAATACAAATTCAAAAATTGAAACCAGACTCAGAACATGGCCTACAAACGCTCAGCATTGATGGAAGAACGCCTGGCCGGGGCCCGTGAACGGATCCTGCTGGCCACCCGCGAACTGGTCGCCACCGGCGGCTGGCGCAACGCGCCGGTAACCGCCGTGGCCACCCAGGCCGGGGTCTCCACCGGCCTGATCTACCGCCACTTCCCGTCCAAGGCCGAGCTGTTCGTGGAAGTGCTCAACGCTGCCGTGGCCCATGAGGTGGCGATCATGGAGCGCATCGCCAGTGCGCCGCAGCCGGCCAGCGTGCGCCTGCGCCAGGCCATCACCGCCTTCGTCCGCCGTGCCCTGGCCGGCCCGGGCCTGGCCCATGCCTTCATCGTCGAACCGGTGGACCCGGACGTGGAAGCCGAGCGCATGCGCGGCCGCCGTGCCTTCGGTGACGTGTTCCTGCGCCTGGTGGAAGAGGGCGTGGCGGCCGGTGAACTGCCGGCACAGGACGCGCACGCTGCCGCCGCGTGCCTGGTGGGTGCCTTCACCGAAGCGATGGTGGGCCCGACCGCACCCAGCCGCGAAGCGCACCGCGACGAGGACGCACTTGTAGAGGCCATCTGCAGTTTCTGCCTGCGGGCTGTTGGCGCAGGGTGATGCCGCCGTTGCGCGTGCCGGGCGGCTTCTGCCGCGCTTCGCGCTCGCCGGGCGCGGTCCGGCGCCACCCGCACGCGGCCACGGCCGCATGCTGCGCCGCACCAGCCGTGATGCCTGTTGTCGTGCGTGGCGTGCGTTCTATACTCGGCCCATCACGCAGTCGCTCAGCCGTGGTCCAACGACTATCAGCCAGGGGTAACGAAGAGTGCGGAATTACGATCTGGAGTTCCTGAAACGCTTCTCCATGGTGATCGCGCTGTTGATGGCCATCACCCTCGGTCTGATCCTGCTGGCCGCGTTCATCCACACCCGGATTCCGCCCGAGGTGTCGCCCACCGCCGCCAAACGCACTGAACAGCGCATCTCGCCCACTGGCGCGGTATACGCCGGCAGCACCGGCGCCGCCGCGCAGGCCGCGGCCAAGGCCGCAGCGCTGGCCAAGGCCGCCTCGCAGGTGGCCTACGGCGGTACCAAGGACGGCAAGGTGATCTTCGACAACCTGTGCACCGCCTGCCATACCACTGGCGTGGGCATGGCGCCGACGCTGGACCACTCGCACTGGGACAAGCGCCTGGCGCAGGGCAAGGACACCCTCTACAAGCACGCCATCGAGGGCTACACCGGCCCCGACGGCGGCATCATGCCGCCCAAGGGCGGCAACCCGGCGCTCACCGAGGAGCAGATCCACGCCACCGTGGACTGGATGCTGGGCAATCTGAAATAGCGGACGCCGCCGCGTCCGCTGGTAGTGCCGGCCAGCGGCCGGCACTGCCCGGCTTTGCCCACCGAGGCCTGATCGCCCCTATGCCCCCGCTGCGCAGGCGGGGTTTCGCATTTCAGGGTTAGTCTGTGCGCCTCTTCCGTGGAGTCGTCTGTCGATGCGTCGCCGTTCCCTCGCCCTCGCCCTGTCCCTGCTGATGCCGGCATCCGCTTTCGCCCAGGCCCAGCCACAGGTTGCGCCGACCTCGGCGCCTGCGCCACGCAGCCCAGCCACCGTCACCCTGGCCGCCGCGCCGGCCGACTGGCGTGCACTGGATGGGCAGCACGTGCGCATCGCCGCGCCGCTCACCCTGGCCGGCACCGATGGCCTGGAACGCTTCGGCCAGCTCACCGTCGCCTTCGATGGCCGCCTGTGGCAGCCGACCGAAGTGGCCGCGCCCGGCAGTGCCGGGATCGATCAGGTGATGGCCGACAACCAGCGCCGCCGCCTGCTGCTGGACGATGGCAGCGATGTGCGTGATCCGGACAGCGTCGCCTACCTGCCGGGCAACCCGGTGCTGCGTACCGGCATGCAGCTGCGCAACGTGGAAGGTACCGTGCGCGTGGACGCGCAGGGCCGGCCCAGCCTGCAGGTGGACGGTGTCCTGAAGCTGCCGGACCTGCAGCGCCCGGCCGTGCCGAGCGTACCCGGCCGCCTGCACATCGCCGCGTTCAACCTGGAGAATTTCTTCAATGGTGACGGCAAGGGCGGTGGGTTCCCGACCCTGCGCGGCGCGCGCACGCTGGACGAGCACAAGGCGCAGGTCGGCAAGCTGGTCGCCACCGTCAACGCGCTGGGCGCCGACATCGCCGCGCTGATGGAACTGGAGAACGACGGTTACGGCCCGCAGTCGGCCATCGCCGAACTGGTGGATGCGCTCAATGCCGGCCTCGCCGCAGACAGACAGTGGGCGTTCGTCGATGCCGGCCAAGGCCCCGGCAGCAATCCGATCCGCGTCGGCATCATCTACCGCAAGAGCGAATTCAAGCCGCTCGGCACGCCGCTGACCATGCTCGACGGCCCCTTCGTCGAACACAGCCGTGCGCCGCTGGCACAGGCCTTCCAGGGCAAGGGTGCGCCGTTCATGGTGGTTGCCAACCACTTCAAGTCCAAGGGCTGCCGCGATGCCAGCGGCGCCGACGCCGACCGCAATGACGGGCAGGGCTGCTGGAACGCCACCCGCGTGGAATCGGCCAGGCAGCTCAACTCCTGGGTGCAGGCCGAAGCCGCGCGCCTTAAGGTGAAGGACGTGGTGCTGATGGGCGACTTCAACGCCTACGCCATGGAAGATCCGATCCGCACCCTGCACGACCTGGGCTGGCAGGATGCCTTCAAGGTGGCCAAGGTCGAACAGCCCTACAGCTACGTCTACAACGGCTACACCGGCCGCCTCGATCATGCGCTGCTCAGCCCGACCATGGCCAAGCGCCTCGCCGGCGCCGCCGAGTGGCACAGCAATGCCGACGAGCAGGACGCCAGCGGTTACCAGGGCCGCAACGTGCAGGGCCCGTGGCGCAGCTCCGACCACGACCCGCTGCTGCTGGGCTTCGACAAGTAAGCCCTCGCCGGGGTAGCTCGACATCGCCGGGGTCGGACCCCATTCCTACGGAATGGGCTCTGACCCCGGTCATCACTTACCCCAGGCGATCAACCCGATCGCCAGCACCGCCAGCGCCAGACCGGCCCGGTTCCAGCGCGTAGTGGCCTCGCCGAAGGCGAACACACCCACCAGCGCACCCAGCACCACCACGCCGATGTTCATGCCGGCAAACACGGTGGCCGGGCTGTCCGGCATCGACTGGTGTGCATGCACATAGAAAAGAATGTTGCCGCCGTTGAGCAGGCCCAGCAGCGCACCCGCACCCAGGTTGCGCCAGGCCAGGCGGCTGCGCCCACTGAAATGCCGCCACAACTGCAGCGCCAGCATCAGCACGAAGGCCACGCTGAAACTGGCCAGCACCGCCGCCATCGACGGCGTGCCCGACAGCGCCACCTGCTTGAGCAGCACGTCGACCACCGCGAAGCCGGCCCATACGCCCAGCAGCCAGCCCCAGCCACCGGGCGAGGCCGCCACTGCCGGGCCGCGCGGACGCAGGCTGATGGCCACCATCGCCAGCAGGCCCAGGCCCAGCCCCACCAGCTTCCACGTGCTGGCGCTCTGGCCAAAGAACAGGAACGCCGCCGCCAGCGACAGCAGCAGCGACAACCGCTGCGCCACATCACTGCGGACGATGCCGGCCACCGCCACCGCGCGGCCCAGCACCAGGAAGATCGAGGGCAGCACCACCGCCAGTGCCAGCAGCGAAACCCACGGCGCATGCGGGGCGCGCAAGGCGTCCAGCGGCGGCTGCAACACCACCGTCGTCATCGTCGCGGCGACCAGATAGTTCCAGGTCACCATCTGTGCAACATCCAGCTGGCGACGGCCAGCCAGCTTCAACAACACCGAAACCAGCACACTGCAGATCACGGCCAGGGACAGGTAGAACATGGGGCGGGCACAGGGCTGGGGCGGGGGACGTTATCATGGTGCCATGCACAAGCCCTCGTTCCCTGTCGCCGCTGGCGAAACCGCATGCCTGGTGCTGGATGGCCCGGTTGGTCCGCTGGAAGTGGTCGTCGACCTGCCCAAGGCCGATGTGCCGATGCAGCCGATCGTGGCCGTCATCTGCCATCCGCTGTCCACCGAAGGCGGCACCCTGCACAACAAGGTGGTCACCATGACCGCCACTACCCTGCGCGAGCTGGGTATCGCCACGGTGCGCTTCAACTTCCGCAGCGTCGGCGGTTCTGCCGGTGAATTCGACCATGGCGTGGGTGAGCAGGAGGATTTGAAGGCTGTTACCGCCTGGGTCCGCCAGCAGCGTCCCGACGACCGACTGTGGCTGGCCGGCTTCAGCTTCGGTGCGTTCGTTTCACTGAAGGCTGCCGCCGAGCTGCAGCCCGAAGCGCTGATCTCGATCGCGCCGCCGGCGGGCCGGTGGGACTTCGGCGGCATTGCGCCGCCGGCCCGCTGGCTGGTGATCCAGGGCGAGCAGGATGAAATTGTCGACCCGCAGGCCGTCTATCAGTGGTTGGACACTCTCGATGCGCCGCATGAGCTGGTGCGCATGCCGGACACAAGTCACTTCTTCCACCGCAAGCTGATCGACCTGCGCGGCGCGCTCACCCACGGCGTCAAGCATTGGCTGGGCACGGCGGCATGAGCGAGGTGGAACTGACCCCGACGCAGCGCTACGCGGCCGGGGTGGAACGCGGCGATTGGCAGAACGACCCGGCCCAGCATGCGGCGCTGGCCGAGCTGGACCGGATCCACCTGGCCCTGGTGGACAGCGCCGAGGACGGCTGGCTGGACCGCCTGTCCTCGTTCTGGAAGAAACCCGAGCCGGTCAAAGGCCTGTACTTCTGGGGCGGCGTCGGCCGCGGCAAGACCTTCCTGGTCGACCTGTTCTACGACGGCCTGCCGATCAAGCAGAAGTACCGCACCCACTTCCATCGCTTCATGCGCAGCGTGCACGAGCGCCTGCGCGAGCACCAGGGCCAGAGCGATCCGCTGGCGAAGATCGCCCAGGAATGGCGCAGCAACCTGCGCGTGCTGGTGCTGGACGAATTCTTCGTCACCGACATCGGCGATGCCATGCTGCTGGCGCGCCTGCTGGAGCGGATGTTCGCCGAGGGCGTGACCCTGGTCACCACCTCCAACACGGCGGTGGAAAACCTGTACCTCAACGGCCTGCAGCGCGAGAGCTTCATGCCGGCCATCGGCCTGCTGCAGCGCTACTGCGTGGAGCTTTACGCCGAAGGCACCGAGGACTACCGCATGCGCGCGCTGACCCGTTCGCCGGTGTACCGCGCGCCGCTGGCCGCCGACAGTGACACCTGGCTGGCTACGCGCTGGGGCGAGTTGAGCGGTGGCCAGCCGGCCAAGGCGGGCAACATCGAAATCGAGAGCCGCAAGATTCCGGTGCGCGCGCGCGGCAAGAGCATTGCCTGGTTCGACTTCGCCGCCCTGTGCGAAGGCCCGCGCGGGCCGTCGGACTACATCGAGATCGCGCACGAGTTCAACACCGTGCTGCTGGGGGGCATTCCGGCCTTCGATCGCCTGAACGAGGATGCCGCGCGCCGCTTCGTCAACCTGATCGACGAGCTGTACGACCGCCACGTCAACCTGGTCTGCACCGCCAGCACCTCGCCGGTCGAGCTGTACACCGGTACCCGGCTGCAGGGCGCGTTCGAGCGTACGGCCTCGCGCCTGATCGAAATGCAGAGCGCCGAGTACCTGGGTACCCCGCACCGGGCGTGACGACCGGGGCGGTGCCGCCCCGTCCACCGGCTGCCCACTGTCTGCCCACCACCTATCCACAGACTTGTCCCTCGCCTGCGTGGTCCTGTCATGTGAAGCTGTCATCGTTCCGCTGGTGGGGCGCTGATTGCCACCGCGATGACGTGTTTCGGGCTTGACTGCGCAGCCCGTTCCAGCAGGTCCAAAGCGTCCAAACCGGGCGCCGATGGCACGATCCTTGCGGCGCAAGGGATTGCCGAATTTCACTACATTTGGCGTTGACGGACCCAACTACCCCCACTATCTTGTGGCTGTCGGTTGTGGGGACCCCAAGTCGCCGGGTCCATGGAATGGATCGCCGGATCCTCCGGTGATACGCCCTCCATGCCCGCAGCGGCACCGGTCAGCACTGCCAGCGGCAGCCACAGGCGCAGGGTCTCAATTCCTGCGACACCGGTCTGCCACCCTGGGCTGTCACGTCCCGGGCCGCGTCACCCGATGCTCCGAGCCACCATCCATCACGCCAAGAGGACACACGCCGTGACCACCGAGACCAGCGCCACCATCGAGAAGGAAAGCGAATTCCTGTTGACGTCGCCGCCGACGTCCAACGCGATGAGTGTGACCAAGCGCAATGGCACGACCGAGCTGGTGGATCTGAACAAGATCGTCCGCGCGGTGCAGCGTTCCTCCGAGGGCCTGCACGCCGTCGATCCGATGCGTGTGGCCACCCGCACCATTTCCGGCCTGTACAACGGCGCCACCACCCAGGAGCTGGACGAACTGTCCATCCGCACCGCGGCGCTGCTGATCGGCGAAGAACCCGAATACGGCCGCCTGGCCGCGCGCCTGCTGGCCAACTTCATCGCCAAGGAAGTGTCCAACCAGGAAATCCACGCGTTCTCGCAGTCGGTGGGTCGTGGCCACGAAGTGGGCCTGATCAACGACCGCCTGCTGAACTTCGTGCAGACCAACGCACGCAAGCTCAACGATGCCATCGACATCTCGCTGGACCTGAACTTCGATTACTTCGGCCTGCGTACCCTGTACGACCGCTACCTGCTGCGCCACCCGCACACCCGCAAGGTGATCGAGACCCCGCAGCAGTTCTTCCTGCGCATCGCCAGCGCGCTGAGCGAGGACGTGCCGGAAACCCTGGCGCTGTACAAGCGCATGGGCAACCTGGACTACCTGCCGTCCAGCCCGACCCTGTTCAACTCCGGCACCACCCACGAGCAGCTGTCCTCGTGCTTCCTGCTGGACTCGCCGCAGGATTCGCTGGAATCGATCTACGCCAAGTACGGCGACATCGCCCAGCTGTCGAAGTTCTCCGGCGGCATCGGCGTCAGCTACACCCGCGTGCGTTCGCGTGGCTCGCTCATCAAGTCCACCAACGGCCATTCCAACGGCATCGTGCCGTGGCTGAAGACCATGGATTCGTCGGTGGCTGCGGTGAACCAGGGGGGCAAGCGCAAGGGCGCGGCCTGTGTGTACCTGGAAACCTGGCACGCCGACATCGAGGACTTCCTCGAGCTGCGTGACAACACCGGCGACGAATCGCGCCGTGCGCACAACCTGAACCTGGCCAACTGGATCCCGGACCTGTTCATGAAGCGTGTCGAGTCGGACCAGGAATGGTCGCTGTTCGATCCGCGCGTGGTGCCCGAGTTCACCGACCTGTTCGGCGAAGCCTTCGAGGCCGCCTACCTGCAGGCCGAAGCACAGGGCAAGGCCAACCGCACCATCTCCGCGCGCAAGCTGTACTCGCGGATGATGCGCACCCTGGCCGAGACCGGCAACGGCTGGATGACCTTCAAGGACAAGTGCAACCGCGCCAGCAACCAGACCCTGCGCGCCGGCAACGTGATCCACCTGTCCAACCTGTGCACCGAGATCCTGGAAGTCACCTCGGCTGAAGAAACCGCGGTGTGCAACCTGGGTTCGATCAACCTGGGCAACCACTTCGACGGCAACGGCGAGTTCGATTTCGACAAGCTGGCCGACACCGTGCGCCTGGCCGTGCGCCAGCTGGACCGCGTGATCGACCTGAACTTCTACCCGATCGAATCGGCGCGCCGCGGCAACCTGCGCTGGCGTCCGGTCGGCCTGGGCTGCATGGGCCTGCAGGACGTGTTCTTCCGCAAGCGCCTGCCGTTCGATAGCGCCGAAGCCCGCGCGCTGTCGAAGAAGATTGCCGAGACCATCTACTTCCACGCGCTGGAAACCTCGGTCGAACTGGCCCAGGAACGCGGCAAGCACCCGTCCTTCGCCGACACCCGTGCGGCCAGCGGCGAGCTGCAGTTCGACGCCTGGAACGTGGTGCCGGAAGATGCCGCGCGCTGGGATGCCCTGCGTGAGCGCATCAAGGAACACGGCCTGCGCAACTCGCTGATGATCGCGATCGCCCCGACCGCCACCATCGCCTCCATCGCCGGCTGCTACGAGTGCGTGGAACCGCAGGTGTCCAACCTGTTCAAGCGCGAGACCCTGTCCGGTGACTTCCTGCAGGTGAACCGTTACCTGGTGAACGAGCTGAAGAAGCTGGGCCACTGGACCCCGGAAATGCGCGATGCAATCAAGCTGGCCGACGGTTCGATCCAGGCCATCACCCAGATTCCGGAAACGCTGCGCCACGTCTACCGCACCGCATGGGAACTGCCGATGCGTTCGCTGATCGACATGGCCGCCGACCGTGGTGCCTTCATCGACCAGTCCGCCTCGCTCAACCTGTTCATGGAAAGCCCGAGCATCGGCGCGATGTCCTCCATGTACATGTACGCCTGGAAGCAGGGCATCAAGACCACCTACTACCTGCGTTCGCGTCCTGCCACCAAGATCGCCAAGACCACCGTCAGCCACACGGCCAGCGCTGCGCCGGAAAAGGTGTTCAGCCCGGAGGAGGCCATCGCCTGCTCGCTGGAGAACCCGGAAGCCTGCGAAGCCTGCCAGTAACACCGCGGTGGATTAACGCGCGGTGGGTGCCGACCGTTGGTCGGCACTGCTGCCCGACTACGGAAACAACAAGGTAGCGCCGGGCCATGCCCGGCGTTTTGACCCGAGAAGACAAGGAAACACCCATGGCCGACAAGCCCAAGCAGATGCTGCTCGATCCCGGTTTTGAACTGACCCTGCGCCCGATGCGCTACCCGCAGTTCTATGACATGTACCGGAATGCGATCAAGAACACCTGGACGGTGGAAGAGATCAACTTCCAGATCGACATCAGCGACCTGCACAGCAAGATGTCGCCGGGCGAGCGCCACCTGATCCACCGCCTGGTCGCCTTCTTCGCCACCGGCGATTCGATCGTGTCCAACAACCTGGTGCTGAACCTGTACCAGCACTTGAACGCGCCCGAAGCGCGCATGTACCTGTCGCGCCAGCTGTATGAAGAAGCGCTGCACGTGCAGTTCTACCTGACCCTGCTGGACAACTACCTGCCGGATCCGGACGAGCGCGTCAAAGCCTTCGCCGCGGTGGAGAACATCGACTCGATCAAGAAGAAGGCCGATTTCTGCTTCAAGTGGATCGATTCGATCCAGGACCTGAAGCGCATCGAGACCCGCGAAGAGCGTCGCCAGTTCCTGCTCAACCAGATCTGCTTCGCCGCGTGCATCGAAGGCCTGTTCTTCTTCGCCGCCTTCGCCTACGTGTACTACTTCCGTTCGCGCGGCCTGCTCAACGGCCTGGCTTCGGGCACCAACTGGGTGTTCCGCGACGAAAGCGCGCACATGGAGTTCGCCTTCGAGTGCGTGGACGTGATCCGCGAGGAAGAGCCGGACCTGTTCGACGACAAGATGAAGCAGGATGTCTATGACATGCTGGCCGAGGCCATCGAGTGCGAAGTGCAGTTCGCCGAGGACGTGCTGTCCGGTGGCGTGGCAGGCATTTCCACCCGTGACATGCGCCAGTACCTGCAGCACTGCGCCGACAACCATTTCCATCGCCTGGGCATGGAGCGCAAGTACAACGTGCGCAACCCGCTGAGCTTCATGGAACTGCAGGACGTGCAGGAACTGACCAACTTCTTCGAACGCCGCGCCTCGGCCTACCAGGTGGGCGTGAAGGGCGAAGTCGCCTTCGACATGAACTTCTGATCGATCCGATCAGGTCTGTCGCGAAAACCCCGGCCAACGCCGGGGTTTTTCGTTTTTACGGTAGCGCCGGGCCACGCCCGGCGAGCGCGCAGCGCGGAAGTTTTTCAGGGCGCCGTGCGCAATCGGCCGGGCATAGCCCGGCGCTATCGCCGCCCATCCACCGCCATGCGCACGGCCAACCCGGCCAGCACCGTGCCCATCAACCACCGTTGCACCGCCTGCCAGGTGGGGCGGGCCGCCAGGAAGCCGGCGATGCTGCCGGCCATTATTGCGATCACCGCGTTCACGCTCACGCTGACCAGCAGCTGGGTGGAGCCCAGCACCAGCGACTGCATCAGCACGCTGCCCTCGCTGTCCGGGTGCAGGAACTGCGGCAGCAGGGACAGGTACATCACCGCGACCTTGGGGTTCAGCACGTTGGTCAGGAAACCCATCGCGAACAGCTTGCGTGGGCCGTCCACCGGCAGGTCACGCACCGCAAACGGCGAGCGGCCGCCGGGCTTCAGCGCCTGCCACGCCAGGTACAGCAGGTACAGCGCGCCGCCGATGCGCAGCGCGTCGTAGGCAAACGGCACGGTCATCAGCAGCGCGGTGATGCCCAGCGCCGCGCACAGCATGTAGAACACGAAGCCCAGCGCCACCCCGCCCAGCGAGATCAGCCCGGCCATGCGGCCCTGGCAGATCGAGCGCGAGATCACGTAGATCATGTTCGGCCCGGGCGTCAGCACCATGGCCAGCGAGACAAGGGCGAAGGCCAGCAGGTCGGACGTGGCGGGCATGGTGGGTTCACGCAGTGGGGGTGCCGAAGTGTAGCGCCGCCTGCACACCACCTGCCTTAAAATCCGTCTCACCCCACACCCGAACCGCCCCCATGACCCCCATCCCCGAGACCGTGCCGCCGACCGAAGTGCGCATGGCCGAAATCGTCTTTCCCAACCACACCAACCACATGGGCACCCTGTTCGGTGGCCAGGCACTGGCATGGATGGACAAGGCCGCCTTCCTCGCCGCCGCCCGCTATTCGCGCCGCACCGTGGTGACCGCGCGCAGCGACCAGGTCGATTTCAAGCTGCCGATCCGCATCGGCCAGATGGTGGAAACGATCGGCCGCATCGTCGAGGTCGGCCGCAGCTCGATGAAGGTCGAGGTGGAGCTGATCGCCGAGGACCTGCACAGCGGCGAGCGCAAGCTGTGCACCCGTGGCCACTTCGTGATGATCGCCCTGGGCGACGATGGCCACCCGGTGACCGTGCCGCAGCTGCCCGGCGCGCCGGCGGCCTGAGCCGATGCTTGCGGGGGCGCCGGTGCGCCCCCATCTGGCTGCCATGACCCCGCCGCTCACCGACTTCATCGACCGCGCCCAGCGCCTGTTCGTGCTGACCGGCGCCGGCTGCAGCACCGCCTCGGGCATCCCCGATTACCGCGATGCCGATGGCCAGTGGAAGCGCACGCCGCCGGTGACCTACCAGGCCTTCATGGGCGAGGCCGCCACCCGCCAGCGCTACTGGGCGCGCAGCCTGCTGGGCTGGCCGCGCTTCGGCCAGGCCCGGCCCAACGGCACCCACCAGGCGCTGGCCGCACTGGAGGACAGCGGCAAGCTGCAGGTGCTGCTGACCCAGAACGTGGATGGCCTGCACCAGCGCGCGGGCAGCCAGAACGTGATCGACCTGCATGGCCGCCTGGACCTGGTGCGCTGCATGGGCTGCGAACGCCGCAGCGAGCGTGAGGCGTTCCAGCAGCGGCTGCTGCAGGCCAACCCCGGCTGGGAACTGCTGCAGGCCGGTATCGCGCCCGACGGCGACGCCGATCTGGAAACCGACTTCTCCGCGTTTGCGGTGCCCGACTGCCCGCACTGTGGTGGCCTGCTGAAGCCGGACGTAGTGTTCTTCGGCGAAAACGTGCCGCGTGAACGCGTGGCTGCGGTGCATGAGCACCTGCAGCAGGCGGATGCAGTACTGGTGGTGGGTTCCTCGCTGATGGTCTATTCCGGCTTCCGCTTCGTGCAGGCCGCGGCCAAGGCGGGTCTGCCGGTGGCCGCGCTGAACCGTGGCCGCACCCGTGCCGACGACCTGCTGCAGTTCAAGGACGAGCGCGACTGCGCCGAGGCGCTGGCCGGGTTCGTCATCGGGTAGCGCCGGCCCATGCCCGGCGGAAACGGGCTGCCGCGCTGTGCGCTCGCCGGGCGTGGCCCGGCGCTACCCACAACGCGCCCCCACGAAACAGCGATCCACCCACACGGTTGATCTATCGGCCGCACAGCGGTGCAATACGCACCCCCTTTGGTACACCCCCACTGCCGTGAGCCAGCTGTTTTCGCCGATCTCCTTCGGCCCCCTGACCCTGTCCAACCGCATCGTCGTCGCGCCGATGTGCCAGTACTCCGCCGAAGACGGCCGCGCCAGCGACTGGCACGCCATGCATCTGGGCAACCTGGCGCAGTCCGGCGCGGGCCTGCTGATCCTGGAGGCCACCGCGGTCGAAGCGCGCGGCCGCATCAGCTGGGCCGATCTGGGCCTGTGGGATGACGGCACCGAAGCGGCCCTGGCGCAGGTGCTGGCCAGCGTGCGCCGCTGGTCGCCGATGCCGCTGGGCGTGCAGCTGGGCCATGCGGGCCGCAAGGCGTCGGTGAATCGTCCCTGGGACGGCGGTGGCCAGCTGCCGGCCGATGATGCCCGCGGCTGGGCGACCGTGGCCCCCTCGCCGCTGCCGTTCCATGCCGCCGATCCGGCACCGCAGGAACTGGACGAGGCCGGTATCGCCGAAGTCGTTGCCGCCTTCGCCGCCAGTGCGGTGCGCGCCGAGCGCCTGGGCTTCGAGCTGATCGAGATCCACGCCGCGCACGGTTATCTGCTGCATCAGTTCCTGTCACCGCTGAGCAACCGCCGCACCGATGGCTACGGTGGCTCGCTGCCGAACCGCCTGCGGATGCTGGTGGAAGTGTTTGACGCAGTGCGTGCTGCAGTGTCGGACAAGGTCGCCGTAGGCGTACGCATCTCCGCCAGCGACTGGGTCGAGGGGGGTTGGGACATCGTGCAGAGCGAGGCGCTGGCACAGGTGCTGGACGCGCGCGGCTGCAATTTCCTGCATGTGTCCAGCGGCGGCCTGCACGAGCGCCAGAAGATCAGTGTCGGCCCGGGCTACCAGGTGCCGTTCGCGGCGGCGATCAAGGCCAAGAAGGTGCGCATGCCGGTGATCGCGGTGGGCATGATCACCGAGCCGGAGCAGGCCGAATCGATCCTGCGCCACAACCAGGCCGATGCCATCGCGCTGGCCCGGGGCATCCTGTACGACCCGCGCTGGCCGTGGCACGCCGCTGCTGCACTGGGCGACAGCGTGGTGCCGGCACCGCAGTACCTGCGCTGCGAACCGCGCGACGCACGCGGCGTGTTCAGCCCGCGCTGAGCACTACACCTGCCAGGCCGGCGGCAGGCCGGCCTGAAGGTGCTCGAACAGCGCGCGGATCTTGGCGGTGAAATCGCGGCGGTCGCTCACGCAGAAGTAGATGTCCATCGGTTCCGGCTGCCAGTCGGTGCCGCAACCGAACACGCACTGCAGGCGACCATCGCGCAGGTAGGGCTCGGCCACGAACGCCGCCAGCCGGGTGATGCCGGCACCGGCGGCGGCCAGCTCGGCCAGCGCATCGATGTCATCGCAGACCATGCTCGGCGGCAGCGCGGCATCCACCCGCTCGCCGTCCTTCAGCAGGCCCCAGCGCAGTGGCCGGCCATCGGTGGGAAAGCGATGCAGCAGGCCGCGATGGGCGGCCAGCTGCGCCGGTTGCAGCGGCGTGCCGTGCGCCTGCAGATACGCCGGCGAGGCGCAGAACACGAACGGGATGCGCGCCAGTGGACGTGCCACCAGCCCGTCCTCCAGCTGCGCGCCGATGCGGATGCTGGCATCCACCGCCTCGGCACCGTGCTGCACGGCGCGATCGGTCAGGCGCAGCTCCAGCTGCAGCTGCGGGTACCGATGCTGCAATGAGGGCAGCAGCGGTGCCAGCACGTGCCGGCCGAACGCGCTGCTGCTGGCGATGCGCAGGGGCCCGGCCGGCTCCACGTCGCCGGCGGTCACCATCGCCTGCGCGCGCGCCAGGTCGGCTTCGATATGCCGCACCTGCGCCAGGTACACCGTGCCGGCTTCGCTCAGCGCCAGCTGACGCGTGCTGCGGTTCAGCAGGCGGACGCCCAGGTGGGCTTCCAGCCGGTTGATGTTCTGGCCCACGGCGGTGGCGCTGATGCCAAGGGTGCGCGCCGCAGCGGCAATGCTGCCGGTCTCTGCGGTGCGGGTGAAGCTGCGGATGAGCTGCAACAGGTTCATGACCGACCAGCTTGCCATGCGGAAGGCCAAGTATCGCTTGGGTCTGTCCCAAGCAGTCGCTTTGCCCGCGAACCCCGGCGGCCGGTGGCATAGGAATTGTTGCAATGCAGGCGTTGCGAGACCGGACGCACAATCCTGCCGCAACGCCCCGCACTACGCTGACCACGGCACGTTCGCCGCATACAGGAGTTCATCATGCAGAACTGCACGCGCGTCTCTTTGCTTGCACTGGTGCTTGCCTACTCCGCTTCCGCTTCCGCTGCCGCCCAGACGGGCGATGGTGTGCGGGAGTCACTACGTGAGCAGATGCTCGTCGCGCAGAAGAACGCGCAGATATCCAGCGCAGCGCGCCTGGACAGCTACCTCGCCGCCATTCCCGTGGATTCGCCGCTGACGCTCCTGTCCGCCGACGGGCTGGAGCAGTTCCTGACCTCGCTGTCATTCAACGAGAACGGCCTGGTTGGTTACTCGACGGACGCCATCGCCAGCGAGCTGAGCTACAGTCAAGCCCGCCGGCTGCTGTCGCTGTTCGGTGCCGAACGCACACTTCGGCTGATGCCAGGGTTGCGTGTCGATACTGAAGTTGATCGCGATATCCGCCGCTCGTATGTCCAATCCGGTGAGCTCGTGGAGGATCACATGGGATATCGATGTGTCGCCCGTGCCACGTGCAGAGAGTCCACAGAGTTCGTCTGCATGTCGGGTTGCTGAGCGCGCATGCTGCTCCTCGAATGGATGCTTGTTCTAGGAGCTGCGTCCAGTATCAGCCCTGTATCCATATGCAAGGCCGATACCTACACACAGCTGTTGAAGGCGGAGGCGACAACGCTGAATGCATCTGCACGTGATCGCATCGAGGCGCTGTCGCACATCTACGTTGCGGGTCGAAGGGCATCACGTGCGGTCGGCTGCAGAAACAAGGACCGCGTCATCGAGGACCAGTTCAAGGCTGCTTCGCTGTTCGCCAACTACGTACCGGATGCCGAACCACTGCGCAATGCGTTGGCACAGTACGGCCTGTTGGTCGAGCGCGGCACCGCCGGCGCTGAGCATCATCGCAGGCTGATAGGGCTACATGTGGCAAGGGGAGATTTTGCCCAAGCAGAACGGTTGCGTCGCCAGTGGCTCAGCAATGTCCCGGCGTTTCCGCGGGTTTTTCCGGGCCGCTTCCCGCCCGGCCTGCCCGTGTACGCTGTCCAGGCTGACGGTTCCCTCGTTCGTGATTCGATACGGCTGAGCGGAGACCAGGTTGTCGCCATCGTTCATCCGCGTTGTGGTCACTCACGAAGAGCCCTGCAGAACATTGTCGCCCAACCTGCCTACCAGGGGCTCCGCGATAAGCTGGTGTTGGTAGTGCCCAATGGCCCGCACTGGGCCGGCGATAGCATCGCCGAATGGAATGGACTTCATCCTGAGCTGCCGATGAGCGTGATGTACATGGACAAGAGGTGGGCGGATTTCGACCGTCAGCAGACTCCGGTCTTTCACCTTGTTCGCGAGGGTCGGGTCATTGAAACTGGAACCGGTTGGCGAGGTGCGGGGGAAGAAGTTGCCCCAATCATTCGCGCTCTGCGCCTTGCCTCTGATTGATGGTTGCATTTGACAGCATCGTGCACCGCGCAGCGGTGCTGCCCTACACTCCGGCGATGCGCCCCGATTCCATCCTCACTCTCTCCTGTCCCGACCGCACCGGCATCGTCTACCGCGTGTCGGGCCTGTTGTTCGACCACGGCTGCAACATCCTCGACGCCCAGCAGTTCGGCGACGAGGAGAGCGGTCGCTTCTTCCTGCGCGTGCACTTCGACCGCGATGCGGGTCTGCCGCTGGACACCGTGCACGCCGCGATGGCCGCACTGGCCGCAGACTTCGGCATGGACTGGCAGCTGCATGATGGCCGCCGCCGGCCGCGCCTGCTGGTGCTGGTCAGCAAGCAGGGCCATTGCCTGAACGATCTGCTGTTCCGTGCGCACAGCGGCCAGTTGAAGGTGGACATCGCTGCGGTGGCCTCCAACCATGCCGACTTCGCAGCACTGGCAGCGTCCTACCAGGTGCCGTTCCACCACCTGCCGGTGAACGCCGACACGCGCGCGGCGCAGGAACAGCAGATCATCGATCTGGTCGAGCGCGAGCGCATCGACCTGGTGGTGCTGGCGCGCTACATGCAGATTCTCTCGCCCACGCTGTGCCGTGCGCTGGCGGGCAGGGCGATCAACATCCACCACAGTTTCCTGCCCAGCTTCAAGGGCGCGCAGCCGTACCACCAGGCGCACGCGCGCGGGGTCAAGATCATCGGCGCCACCGCGCACTACGTCACCGAAGACCTGGACGAAGGCCCGATCATCGAACAGGACGTGGCCCGCGTGGACCACGCGATGACCCCGCGCGAACTGGTACGGCTGGGCAGCGATACCGAATCGCAGGTGTTGGCGCGGGCGGTGCGCCGGCACGTGGAGCACCGCATCCTGCTCAACGGGCACCGCACGGTGGTGTTCAGGTAACGGCCGCGTCGCCCGCTCGCCGGGCATGGCCCGGCGCTACCAGGATCGGACGACGGGTAGCGCCGGGCCATGCCCGGCGGAAGCGGGTCAGAGGATCGCGATCCTCGCCTTCGCCAGGGCTTCGCGCACCATGCCGTCATTGGCCTCGGTCACCGGCCGGGTCAGCTCCCACAGGAATTTCACCCGGAAACCCGACTTCACCGCGTCCTGCGCGCTCCACAGCACGCAGTAGTCGCGGGCCAGCCCGCACAGGTGCACCTCGCGGATGCCGCGTTCGTGCAGCCAGCCGGCCAGCCCGGTGGCCGGGCGCGTGCCGTCGGGGCCGTGGTTCTCGCGGAAGGCACTGTAGGAATCCACCTGCTGGCGGCTGCCCTTGCGCAGGATCAGGTCGGCCACGGTCCAGTCCACGCCGGGGTGCAGGGCGGCGCCGGTGCTGCCCTGCACGCAGTGGTCCGGCCACAGGGTCTGTGGCTGTGCATGCAGCAGGATGGCTTCAAAAGGCAGGTGGCCCGGGTGCTGGCTGGCGAACGAGGCGTGGTTGGCCGGGTGCCAGTCCTGGGTGGCCACCACGGTGCGGTAGCGGCGCTCGGCCAACAGCGCGTTGATCGGTGCCACCAGCGCATCGCCCTGTTCGCAGGCGAGGGCGCCACCGGGCATGAAGTCCGGCTGCAGGTCGATCACCAGCAGGGCGACATCAGCGGGCAGGGTGGTCATGGCAGGTCCGGTACAACGCAGGAGGGGCGACCAGCGTGGCCGCCCCTCGCGTGCACGTCAATCGCCGCTGGCGTCGTCGTTGTCCTGCCCGTAATACAGCAGACCGATCCTGATGCGCTCGCGGCCGTTCTCGCGACGATGACGGTTGGCATCGCGCAGCGAGTAGACGCAGCCGCAGTATTCCTGCTGGTAGAACTGCTCGCGCTTGCTGATCTCGATCATGCGGCTGGCACCGCCGCCCTTGCGCCAGTTGTAGTCCCAGTACTGCAGGCCTTCGTAGCGCGAGGCGGCGCGAATACCACAGTCGTTGATCTGTGCCATGTTCTTCCAGCGCGAGATGCCCAGCGAAGAGCTGATGGTGTCGTAGCCATGCTCGTGCGCGTACAGCGCGGTGCGCTCGAAACGCATGTCGAAGCACATGGTGCAGCGGATGCCACGCTCGGGTTCGTTCTCCATGCCACGTGCACGGCTGAACCAGTTGTCGGTGTCGTAGTCGCAGTCGATGAAGGGGATGCCGTGCTGTTCGGCGAAGCGAATGTTCTCCTGCTTGCGCAGCTCGTATTCCTTCACCGGATGGATGTTGGGGTTGTAGAAGAAGATCGCGTAGTCGATCCCGGAGGCAGTGATCGCCTCCATCACCTCACCCGAGCAGGGCGCACAGCATGAGTGCAGCAACAGGCGCTGGCCGTTGTCGGGAAGGGTCAGGGTGGGGCGTTGGAGCTCGGTCATCGTCGGGTGCATCTGGGCGTTGGCAGCAGGTCTGGACGGAAACCGTGAACAGGACGCGCGCGGCCACATCGCCTGCACGCGCAGGACGACGACGGCCCCGGCAACCTCCCCGCGGAGATTCCAGGTCGAGTCAGGGGGACGGTCGTGTCCCCCGGCCGGGGCCGGTATTCGGGCTGATGGACACGGGCCGGCTGGCCCACCTACTACCTGCCGCTTCCCAGGCGCGAGCCCAGTGCTGTTGGCAGGATTCGTTTCCATTCACCGCTGCGGGGCAGCTCCGGAATGGGCGCGCAAGGCGCCTTCACCGGATTCCCGTTTAAATCCCTGCCGCCATCGATGCCACGGCAGGGATACCTTCGACGTGCTCACGGTGGACGCGTTGGCGGCAATGGTCAAGGGTCGATGAAAACGCAGGGCTGTGGCGCGTTTCTCAGGCTGTGAGAGTGCCTCTTGCCATACTGGGCACCGACAGACGGGAGGTGGCTCGTGGCGGCGAAGTACTGCGATCTGGTCATGAAAGGCGGCATCACCAGCGGCATCGTGTATCCCAACGCGGTGCTCGCATTGGCTCGCGAATACCGTTTCAAGAGCATCGGCGGCACTTCGGCCGGTGCGATCGCCGCAGCCGTGGCGGCCGCGGCGGCGTACGGCGACCGGCGCCAGCAACGGGGCGAACAGCTGCCTGGCGACGCCGGCTATGGCGGTCTGTCGGCAGTGTCGGCGCAGCTGTCGCGGCGCGGATTCATCTACAGCCTGTTCCAGCCCGCCGCCGGCGCGCGCGCGGCATATCGACTGCTGGTGGTGCTGACCGGCAACGCCGGCTGGCCACGCAAGCTGCTGTGCCTGGCCATCGCGGTGTTCCAGATCGCGCCGTTGGAAGTGCTGGTGTCGCTGGCACTGCTGCTCGGCCTGGGCTGGTGGGGTGGTGGCTGGAGCGGCGTGGCCGCGACCCTGCTGCCGTCGCTGCTGTGTGCCTACGGCGCGGGCGTGGCCGCCGCTGCGCTGCGCGTGGCCCGGGTGGCGCGGCGCAACCTGCTGGGCCTGTGCAGCGGGCTTAGCCGCAGTGCAGGCAGGCCGGCGCTGACCGAGTGGCTGCATGAAAGCCTGCAGCAGCTGTCGGGCAAGCCGATGGATGCACCGCTGACCTTCGCCGACCTGCACGACGCGCCGCGCTATGCAGGCGAACCGGACAGCCCGCATGCGATCACCCTGCAGATGATCACCACCTGCGTATCGCACAACGAACCACGCACGCTGCCGTTGGGCGGGGCGCAGTTCTGGTTCCTGCGCGAGGAGTTCGAGCAGCTGTTCCCGGCCAGTGTGGTGCAGTGGATGGTCGACCGCGCCGGACCACCGCGCGAGGTTGAAGGCCGCAACTACTTCCATCTGCCGCAGGGTGCGTCGCTGCCGGTACTGGTGGCCACGCGCATGAGCCTCAGCTTCCCGCTGCTGATCAGCGCGGTGCCGCTGCATGAGCCCTCGCGTCGCGAACGTCGCTGCGAGCCGACGTCGACGGCGGCAGATGAGGGCGGGCAGAACGTGGCCGACAGCATGGAAGGGCTGACCAGCGCGGGCCAGGCCTGCGGTCCGGTGATCACCGCGTTCCGGGTGTGCTGGTTCTCCGATGGCGGGATCAGCAGCAACTTCCCGATTCACCTGTTCGATGCCGCACTGCCGCGCTGGCCGACCTTCGCCATCAACCTGGTCTATCCGCAACGTCCCGAGCCGGTGGTGCGCGAGAGCGACAGCCGACAGACGCTGGAACGCGCGGTGTTCCTGCCTACCGAGAACCGGCATGGATGGCAGCGGCACTACCAGTCCATCGCCACGCCGCTGGCGGCCGGTGAGCTGGGCCGCTTCCTGTTCGCGGTGGTGGCCACCATGCAGAACTGGCGCGACCTGCTGCAGGCGCGTGCGCCTGGGTATCGCGACCGCATCGTGCATGTGAGCCTGCAGGGCGACGAGGGTGGCATGAACCTGGACATGCCACAGGAGGTGCTGACCCGCATCGCCGACAAGGGCAGCCTCGCCGGTGCACGCTTCTGTTCGTTCTCGTTCGAGAACCATTACTGGATCCGTTGGCGCAACCTGGCCTCGGCTTACCAGCGCTACACGCTGGAAATATCGCGCACCGATGATCCGGCGCAGCAGGTGCTGGCCTATCGCGCGGCCTATGCGATGGTGGCCACCGGCACGCCGCCACCGCCGTCGTACAAGCTGGGTTCGGAAGACAAGCGGCTGGCGTCGCAGCAGCTGTGGGGGCTGATGGTGGAACAGGGCCGCAGCTGGGATGACCTTGGCCCGGACCTTACCGACGGCTCGCCACGGCCGTTGCCGCAGATGAAGGTGACGCCGATCTATTGATCGCGGTGCGCTGCTGCGCTCGCCGGGCATGGTCCGGCCCTACCGTTGGCTATCGCCACGCCTCGACCACCGCATCGCCGCGCAATGGCGCATACAACGGCAAGGCCAATTCCTGCTTCACCCATCCCGGGTTGAGCGCGCGCAATCCCGCCAGGAATTCGCGGGCCAATGCGGTTTCACCCTCCGACATCGCCAGCCGCGCCGCGCGTGCCCACGTCCGGTCCCAGCCATGCGCCAGCGCCAGCGAGGTGGCCAGCGACGCACGTGCGCCGGCCACGTCGCCCTGTTCCCACTGCTGCTCGGCGCGGATGATCGCTTCATTTGAAAGCCGCATGTCGTACAGCTCGCGCAGGCGCGCCACGGCACGCGGATCGGCATCCACGCGCAGGTCGGTGTCCTGCCAGTCGCCGCCAGGCGTGCGCACCAACAGTGCCGCCGACCATTGCCCGCTACGTTGCCCACCCGCCGCTTGTCCCGCTTCCAGCGCTGCCAACAGGCGCGCGGCAAGCGCACCGTGGGTGGTCGTAAACGCGCGTTGCGTCGCCGCCAGCACGTCCGGCCCAGCCAGTCCATTGCCTTGCACGCTCACCTTGCCCTCGCCAACGGCACCGGCCCAATCGGCCCGCTGTGCAGTGGCGCCGGTGTACTGCGCATTGCCGCCTCGCGCACTGACCAGCCCGACCTGGCGCTCGGCGATGGTGGTGCCATCGAAGTCGCCATCCTCATCCAGCAACTGCTTGAGCACCTGTGCCGGCGTGCGACCTTCGGCCAGCAGCGCCAGCCCCTTCGAGCCGTAGGTCGGGTTGGTTTCGAACTGGCTGGCGACCGCGCCGACCTTCGCCTGCGCCCACGGCACGCCGACACCGCCGACGGCGAGATTGTGGGTGGCGACAGCCACCCCGCAGTCGCCGGCTTCGTTGCAGGCGGCAATGGAAAAGGTCGCCCATGCCGGCGCAGCGACAGCAGCGAGCAGCAAGGCCAGGCAGGGGCGCAGCATGAACATGGTCGTCTCCGGTGAAGGCGTTGAACTGGGATGCAACGGATGCGCGGAAGGTTTAGTAGATCCACGCCATGCGTGGATGAATCCCCATCGAAATCGAATATTTCGACAATTCGTCGAAGAGCATCCACGCATGGCGTGGATCTACCGTGTCGACCAAGGTCGACACCCACCAAAAGCAGGCCATGCCACCCCGCCATCCCACGGAATGCCCGCTGTTGCTTTTGCTGTTGCCTTGGATTGAAGCAGGTGCAGGGCGCAGCCCTGCCGGACCGCCCCCTACCGCCCCGGCAACTGGGTAAACGCGCGCTGCATGCAGTCCTCGCGCGGGCACACCCGGCAGCCCGGCCCGATCGACACCGAGTTGCCCGGGCTCTGCACGTCCAGCCCCAGTGAATACACCAGCCGATCCGCATGCTGCAGGTCACACCCCAGTGCCACCGCGAAGGTCTTGCGTGGCTGGCCGTGGCCGACCGGGCCGCTGCTGACCTGCCGTGCCAGCCAGAAATGGCGGCGGCCATCGGGCATGCGCGCGGTCTGGGTGAGGATGCGTCCGGGCTGGTTGAACGCCTCATAGACGATCCACAAAGGGCAGGAACCGCCCACCTGCGAGAAGTGGAAATCGGTGGCCGAGTGGCGCTTGGACACGTTGCCGGCGCGGTCCACGCGGATGAAGAAGAACGGCAGCCCCGGCGCACTGCGGCGTGCCAGCGTACTCAATCGATGGCAGACCGCCTCGAATCCCACACCGAACTGATGCGCCAGCAGCTCGATGTCATAACCGCTGGCCTCGGCCGCGCGCAGGAAACGCATGTACGGCATCACCAGCGCACCGGCGAAATAGTTGGACAGGCCGATACGCGCCTGTGCGATGCGGGCCTCGTCGGTGAAGCCGGTGCGCGCGATCACCGCATCGATCTGCGGCAGGTAGCCGCGCAGCGCCAGCTCGACCGCCATCTGGAACGCCTGCTGCCCCGGCTCCAGGTAGTCGGGCAGCCACAGCGTACGGCTGCCGGCATCGTACTGGCGCTTCTCGCGCCCGGCCTGCAGCGCAGCCACTTCCACCAGCACCCCGTGACGGTCGGCCAGCAGCTGGCGCAGCCGTGGCGCCACGTGTCCCGGCGCCAGCCCCCATTCGGCGAACAACTGCTCGGCCAGTTCGTCCAGCTCGGGGATGTGGTTGTGCATGCGGTTGAAGAACTCGCGCACCTGGTCGCCGGCCGGCAACGTGCTGCCCGCGCCCGGCTCGCCCAACTGGAACTCCAGCGCGGCGGCATGCTCGCGCAATGCCAGGTGGCGGCGATGCAGGTCCAGCAGCGCGCGGCTGACCTGCGGCAGGTTGCCGGCCAGCGCGCGCAGTTCGGTGGCGCTGACGTCGGCCAGGCCCAGATCGCGCAGGGTCTCGCCCAGCGACTCCTGCAGCGCGGCGGGCTCATCGTCGTCGAACAGGGCGGAAACATCGCCCAACACCTCGCCCAGCTTCTTCTGCACCGCAGGCGTCAGCGGGCGCTTGTTGCGCTCGATCTGGTTCAGGTAGCTGGCCGACAGCCCCAGGGCGCGGGCGAGGTCGGCCTGGCTGTAGCCGCGCTGCTCGCGCAGGCGCAACAGGCGCAGGCCGAGCTGGCGCTGGGGAGCTGAATAATTCACAGGATTAACAGGAATCGTGGCGGACATTGGCCAGATTAAGCGGATTCAGGCCGGAAATCGAGGCGTCGCCTGTGAATAATGCCAAGCATCTTTCGCACCTCGTGGATTGTCGTCATGACTGTTGCAGCGCCCCGTATCCGCATGCTGATCGATGGCCAGTTCGTTGAATCGGCCACCTCCCACTGGCAGGACGTGATCAACCCGGCCACCCAGGACGTGCTGGCCCAGGTGCCGTTCGCCACCACGGGCGAAGTCGATGCCGCCGTGGCTGCCGCCAAGGAAGCCTTCAAGACCTGGCGCAAGACCCCGATCGGTACCCGCGCGCGCATCTTCCTGAAGTATCAGCAGCTGATCCGCGAAAACATGAGCGAGCTGGCGCACATCCTCACCGCCGAACAGGGCAAGACCCTGCCAGACGCCGAAGGCGATGTGTTCCGCGGCCTGGAAGTAGTCGAGCACGCGGCCGCCATCGGCAACCTGCAGCTGGGCGAACTGGCCAACAACGTGGCCAACGGCGTGGACACCTACTCGATCATGCAGCCGCTGGGCGTGTGCGCAGGCATCACCCCGTTCAACTTCCCGGCGATGATTCCGCTGTGGATGTTCCCGATGGCCATTGCCACCGGCAACACCTTCATCCTCAAGCCGTCCGAGCAGGACCCGATGGTCACCATGCGCCTGGTCGAACTGGCGCTGGAAGCGGGCATTCCCAAGGGCGTGCTGAACGTCGTGCACGGTGGCGAGGAAGTGGTCAACGCCATCTGCGACCACCCGGACATCAAGGCGGTGTCGTTCGTCGGTTCCACCCGCGTCGGTACCCACGTGTACAACCGCGCCTCGCTGGCCGGCAAGCGCGTGCAGTGCATGATGGGCGCCAAGAACCACGCCGTGGTGCTGCCGGACGCCAACAAGGAGCAGACCCTCAATGCGATGGTCGGCGCGGCCTTCGGTGCGGCGGGCCAGCGCTGCATGGCCGCCTCCACCCTGGTGCTGGTCGGTGAAGCACGCGGTTGGGTGCAGGACCTGGTCGAAAAGGCCAAGACCCTGAAGGTCAGCGGTGGCACGGTCGCCGGCACCGACGTCGGCCCGGTCATTTCCTGCAGCGCCCGTGATCGCGTCGAAGGCCTGATCGCTTCGGGCGTGGAGCAGGGTGCCAAGCTGGTGCTGGATGGCCGCAAGCCGCAGGTCGATGGTTTCGAGAAGGGCAATTTCGTTGGCCCGACCATCTTTGCCGGTGTCACCACCGACATGCGCATCTACCAGGAAGAAATCTTCGGGCCGGTGCTGGTCATCCTCGAAGCGGAAACGCTGGATGAGGCCATCGCCATGGTCAACAGCAACCCGAACGGCAATGGCACCGCGCTGTTCACCCAGTCCGGCGCCGCTGCACGCCGCTTCCAGGAAGACATCGACGTCGGCCAGGTCGGCATCAACGTGCCGATCCCGGTGCCGGTGCCGCTGTTCTCGTTCACCGGTTCGCGTGCTTCCAAGCTGGGCGACCTGGGTCCGTACGGCAAGCAGGTGGTGCTGTTCTACACGCAGACCAAGACCGTCACCGCGCGCTGGTTCGACGACGAGACGCTGAGCCACGGCGTCAACACCACGATCAGCCTGAAGTAACCGCAGGGAGCAGCCATGAGCCACTCGATGACGACGGAACAGGAAGAAGCGCAGCAGGCGTACCGCGAAGCGGCGCGTGACTTCGCACAGGCCGAACTGGCGCCGCACGCCGCGCGATGGGATGCGGAGGGCATCTTTCCGCGCGAGGCGATCGCCAAGGCCGGTGAACTGGGCTTCTGCGGTCTGTACATGGACCCGGAAGTGGGCGGCAGCGGCCTGAGCCGACTGGACGCCGCCGTCGTCATCGAGGAGCTCGCCAACGTCGACCCGTCGACTGCGGCCTATATCAGCATCCACAACATGGCCTCGTGGATGGTGTCCACGTGGGGCCAGCCGGCGCTGCGCGACGCGTGGGGCAATGACCTGTCTTCTGGCAGCAAACTGGCCTCGTACTGCTTGACCGAGCCGGGCGCCGGTTCGGATGCAGCCTCGCTGAAGACCACCGCCGTGCGCGATGGCGATTTCTACGTGTTGAATGGCGCCAAGGCCTTCATCTCCGGCGCAGGCGCCACCGAGCTGCTGGTGGTGATGGCACGTACCGGCGGTGCCGGTGCAGGCGGGGTCAGCGCGATCGCGGTGCCGGCCGACCTGCCGGGCATCAGCTATGGCCGCAAGGAAGAGAAGATGGGCTGGAACAGCCAGCCCACCCGCGGCATCACCTTCGAAAACGTCCGCGTACCGGTCAGCCACCTTCTGGGAGAGGAAGGCGGCGGCTTCAAGCTGGCGATGAAGGGGCTCGATGGTGGCCGCATCAACATCGCCGCGTGCTCGCTGGGTGCTGCGCAGGGCGCGCTGGATGCCGCACGCCGCTACATGGGCGAGCGCCGCCAGTTCGGCAAGGCGTTGTCCGAATTCCAGGCGCTGCAGTTCAAGCTGGCCGACATGGCCATCGACCTGGTTGCCGCGCGGCAGATGGTGCATACCGCCGCGCGCAAGCTCGATGCCGGCGCCAGCGATGCCAACGTGTGGTGCGCGATGGCCAAGCGTTTCGCCACCGATGCCGGCTTCACCATCTGCAACGAAGCCCTGCAGATCCACGGAGGCTACGGCTACATCCGTGAATATCCGATCGAGCGCCTGCTGCGCGATTCGCGCGTGCACCAGATCCTGGAAGGCACCAACGAGATCATGCGGGTGATCGTTGCCCGTCACCTGCTCAACACCGAAGAGGAACTGCGATGAAGGATTGGCGTACCCAGGAACACGTGGGCCTGAAGGTCGAGGCCGATGGCCACACCGCGGTCATCACCCTGAACAACCCGCCGGCACATACCTGGACCGTGCACAGCCTGTCGGCGCTGCGCGACCTGGTGGGCGCGCTCAATGCAGACCGCGACATCTACGCGCTGGTGATCACCGGTGATGGCGAGAAGTTCTTCTCCGCGGGTGCCGACCTCAACCAGTTCGCTTCCGGCGACAAGGCTGCCGCACGCGAAGCGGCACGCCGTTTCGGCGAAGCCTTCGAGGCGCTGTCCGCGTTCCGTGGCGTGTCGATTGCTGCAATCAACGGCTACGCCATGGGCGGCGGCCTGGAATGCGCGCTGGCCTGCGACCTGCGCATCATCGAAGAGCACGCCCAGGTGGCATTGCCCGAAGCGACCGTCGGCCTGCTGCCGTGCGCCGGTGGCACCCAGAACCTGCCGCGCCTGGTCGGCGAGGGCTGGGCCAAGCGCATGATCCTGCTCGGCGAGCGCATCAACGCTGAAACCGCCGTGCGGATTGGTCTTGCCGAAGAAAAGGTTGGCAAGGGCGAAGCCAAGGCGCTGGCACTGGAATGGGCGAAGAAGGCCGGCAAGCAGAGCCCGACCAGCATTGCCGCCTGCAAGACCCTGGTGCAGTCCACCCGCACCGGCACCCATGCGTCGGCGCTGGTGGCCGAGCGCGAGGCCTTCGTCGATCTGTTCGACACCGCCGATCAGGTCGAGGGCGTGAGTGCATTCCTTGAAAAGCGCGCCGCGCAGTGGAAGAACGCATGACCGAGGTCGACACAAACGCTGCCGAAGCACCGGTGCTGTTCGAAGAGCGCGTGGCCGGCAACGGCACGCGCATCGGCATCGCCACGCTGAACGCACCGCGCACGCTCAACGGTTTCTCGCTGCCGATGGCGCACCTGCTGTTGCAGCAGTTGAACGCCTGGGCCGACGACGAGGGCATCGCCATGGTGGTGCTGCAGGGCGCCGGTGAGAAGGCGTTCTGCGCCGGCGGTGACCTGCACAGCCTGTACCAGAGCATGCGTGCCTACCGCGACGCCGGCCAAAGCGATATCCGCGGGAACGACTACGCCGCCGAGTTCTTCGACGTCGAGTACCGCGTCGACTACCTGATCCATACCTACGCCAAGCCGATCCTGTGCTGGGGCCACGGCATCGTGATGGGCGGCGGCATCGGCCTGATGTCCGGTGCCAGCCATCGCGTGGTCAGCGAACGCTCCAAGCTGGCCTTCCCGGAAATCACCGTGGGCCTGTTCCCTGACGTAGGTGGCAGCTGGCTGCTGCCGCGCGTGCCGGGCAACGGTGGCCTGTTCCTGGCCCTGACCGGTGCGCTGCTCAACCCGGGCGATGCGATCTATGCCGGCCTGGCCGACGTGCATGTGGCCGAGGAACGCCGCAGTGCGGTGTTCGACGCGCTGCTGCAGGTCGCGTGGTCGGCCGATGCCGCACGCAACCACGAGCGCCTGTCACAGCTGCTGCTGTCGTTTGCCAGCGATGCGGCTACCGGCCCGCTGCTGGCCAATGCCGCGCAGGTCGATGCGCTGTGCGCAGGCGATGACCTGGCCGCCATCGTCGAACGCATCAGTACCCTGCAGACCGATGATGCGTGGCTGCAGGCCGCACAGAAGACCCTTGCCGCCGGTGCACCGGGTTCGGCACGGTTGGCCTTCGAACTGCAGCGCCGCAGCGCCGGCCAGGACCTGGCCAGCGTTTACCGGCTGGAATACATCACCGCCCTGCATTGCGCCGCGCATGGTGATTTTGCTGAGGGCATCCGCGCGCTGCTGATCGACAAGGACCGCAATCCCTCGTGGAATCCGGCCACGCTGGCCGATGCCGACCGCGCATGGGCCGATACATTCTTCGCTTCTCCCTGGGCCGATGCTGCGCATCCGCTGGCCGACCTGGGTACCTCTCTCGCTGAAAGGAGCCTGGCATGAGCCGCATTGCATTCATTGGGTTGGGCAACATGGGTGGCCCGATGGCCGCCAATCTGGTCAAGAACGGCCACACCGTACGTGTGTTCGATCTGGTGCCTGCCGCGGTGCAGGCGGCGGTCGACGCGGGTGCCAGCGCAGCGGCATCGGCACGCGAGACCCTGGCCGATGCCGAGGTGGTGATCTCGATGCTGCCGGCCAGCCGCCACGTCGAAGGCGTATACCTGGGCGACGACGGCATCCTTGCCGCGATTCCCGCCGGTGCGCTGGTCATCGACTGCAGCACGATTGCCCCGGCCAGCGCGCGCAAGGTATCCGAAGCGGCCGCCGCACGCGGCCTGCAGATGATCGACGCGCCGGTGTCCGGTGGCACTGCCGGCGCACAGGCCGGCACGCTGACCTTCATCGTCGGTGGCGAAGAGGACGCGCTTGAACGCGCCCGCCCGGTACTGCAGGCGATGGGCAAGAACATCTTCCATGTGGGTGCCAGTGGCGCCGGCCAGGTCGCCAAGCTGTGCAACAACATGGCACTGGGCGTGATCATGGCTGTCACCGGCGAAGCCATCGCCCTGGGCGTGGCGCACGGGCTGGACCCGAAGGTGTTGTCGCAGATGATGGCGGTCAGCACCGGCCGCAGCTGGGCCACCGAAGTGTGCAACCCGTGGCCGGGCGTGCTGGAAAACGCGCCGGCGTCGCGCGGTTACAGCGGCGGCTTCGGCAGCGATCTGATGCTGAAGGACATGGGCTTGGCGGTGGAGGCGGCGATGAGCGTCGGCGCCTCGATCCCGCTGGGCGAAATGGCCCGCAACCTGTACTCGATGAACCACCAGGCCGGCCGCGGCAAGCTGGATTTCTCCAGCGTCGTGCAGCTCATCACCAGCGACCGGTAACCGGTCGCCGGTCCGCGCATTCCACCTTATCCCCGCGCCGTTGGCGCACCCCCTTGAACAACAAGGGGGTTCTCCTCCAGAAGGATGGATGCGCGCCGACCGTGTAGTGCCGAGCCCATGCTCGGCACTACAGAAAGCGAATGCGTCCCCGGCCACGTGCCGGGGCCCACCCGAGGTGGGATGGGCGGATGCCCGGTTTCGACCGGCATCCGCCCATTTTCTTGCCCAGCCGCTTGGTAGTGCCGGCCGCTGGCCGGCATCACCGCATCAGGCAACGATCAGCGTCACGTCGATGTTGCCGCGGGTAGCGTTGGAGTACGGGCAGACGATGTGTGCCTTCTGCACCAGTTCTTCCACCTGCTCGCGTGGCACGCCCGGTACGTTGATGGTCAGCTCGGCTTCGATGCCGAAACCGGTCGGGATCTGGCCGATGCCGACCTTGCCGGTCACGGTGGTGTCGGCCGGCAGCGCGACCTTGGCCTGGCCGGCGACGAACTTCAGTGCGCCGAGGAAGCAGGCCGAATAGCCGGCCGCAAACAGCTGTTCCGGGTTGGTGCCCGGGCCGCCAGCGCCGCCCAGCTCGCGCGGGGTCGACAGCTGGATGTCCAGCACGTTGTCGGAGGACACGGAACGGCCTTCGCGGCCGCCGGTGGAGGTGGCCTGGGCGGTGTACAGAACCTTTTCGATGGACATCGGGATGCTCCTGGTCAGTGGGTGGGTGGTGCGTTGGAGCCTACTTTGCCCGGATTTTGCAGACGGTGGGTGACAGTTCGTCTGCAAAACTTGACGGATCGTCCGCCGGGCCTAGATCGTCCATTCCCGATCGGTGGTGAACATGATGGTCAGCCAGCGGTCCGGCGACGATTCGCCCAGCGCATCGCCGATCTCGTCACGCAGGTGATCCCACTCCAGCAGGGGCCGCGGCGGATCATCCTCACGCACCACGAAGAACAGCTCGATCTGCTCGCCCCGGCCCACCTGCGCCACGTAGCTGCGGTGCTCGACGAAGCCATGCTTTGCAACGATTGCCCGCGCCACCGCATCCACATGCGCCTGCAGTTCGGGCGGAGTGACCAGCAGGATCCCGGCCAGCGCGCGCCGCACGGTGCCCAATGGCGCGATCATCACCAGCACGCAGACGAAGGCGAGGATGGCCGGATCGATGTACGGCCCCACCCATGCCCACGACGTGCCGTGCACCAGCACACCGCCTAGGAAAGCAGCCAGGTAGCAGGCCGACATGCTCGCGGCGATCACCCAGTTCTTCGCATCCAGTGCGATGAACTCCGAACCGATGCGACGGTTCGCACGCAGCACGAACCACGCCAGCGCGCTTTCAGCCACGATCGACAGTGCCGCGAAGATGATTGCCGGGCCAAGCGCGATCTGTCGCCCACCCGACATCAGCGCATCGACTGCATTGACCAGTGCGTACAACGCCGCACCGATCATCAACGTACCGCTCACGCCCAGCACGATCGGCTCCAGGTGCCAGAAGCCCATGGTGAAGCGCTGGTTGAGTCGTGACTGCAACGCATCGGTCTGCGTGGACAGCGCGATCAGCCGCGCGACCAGCAGTGACAGCCATGTCATCACCACGTCGATCAGGCCGTAGATGCCATCGAAGATGATCAGCGATGAATTGGCCAGCAGGCCGAATACCACTGCGGCAGCCGCCAGCAGCAGCGAAGCGGCAATGGACAGCCGCAGCACACCCTGCTCGGTTGCCGGGTTGAAGAAGTGCGGTCGGTCAGTGGTCATGCCGCGATTGTAGAGCGCAGCCATGCTCCGCTGCTTCCAGAAGGCGCCTCGCTACCCCGGCGGCGGATGTTCCCGTAGACTGCGCCCCTTCCACGCTCCCCGACGACGCACTGCAGTGACCACGCCACCCTGACCCTTGCCGCCCCTTGGCAGCCGGCCCAACCGGCTCAGGAACCCGTGTCTTTCCACTGCAGCGCCACGTGGCTTCGCCCGCGTGTGTGCGGAGTTTTCCCATGCAAACGTCCTATCCCCTGCGCCAGCAATGGTTCGGCAACCTTCGTGGTGATCTGCTGTCCGGCACCGTCGTCGCCCTGGCGCTGATTCCCGAAGCCATCGCGTTTTCGTTGATCGCCGGCGTCGACCCCAAGGTCGGCCTGTACGCTGCTTTTTCCATTGCCGTCATCACCGCGATGGCAGGCGGCCGCCCCGGCATGATCTCCGCCGCCACCGGCGCGATGGCGCTGGTGATGGTCGACCTGGTCCGTGACCACGGCCTGCAGTACCTGTTTGCCGCCAGCATCCTGGCCGGCCTGCTGCAGGTGCTGGCCGGCGTGTTCAAGCTGGGCTCGCTGATGCGCTTCGTCTCGCGCTCGGTCATCACCGGCTTCGTCAATGCGTTGGCGATCCTGATCTTCCTGGCCCAGATGCCCGAGCTGATCGGCCGCGGCCCCACCGTGTACGTGCTGTGCGCTGCCGCGTTGGCGATCATCTACCTGCTGCCGCGCATCACCCGCGCAGTGCCTTCGCCGCTGGTGGCGATCATCGTGCTCACCGCCGTGGTCATCGGCTTCGGCATCGATGTACGCAGCGTGGGCGACATGGGCCAGCTGCCCGACAGCCTGCCGTACTTCCTCATCCCCGATGTGCCCTTCACCTGGGAAACGCTGCGCATCCTGCTGCCGGTGTCAGCCACCCTGGCGGTGGTCGGCCTGCTCGAATCGATGATGACCCTGCAGATCGTCGAGGACATCACCGAGACGCCCAGTGAGCGCAACCGCGAGTGCGTCGGCCAGGGCCTGGCCAACACGGTCACCGGTTTCCTCGGTGGCATGGCCGGCTGCGCGATGATCGGCCAGTCGGTGATCAACGTGACCTCCGGTGGGCGAGGCCGCCTGTCCTGCCTGGTGGCTGGCGTGCTGCTGCTGGTGCTGGTGGTATACGGCAGCGACCTGGTGCGGCAGATCCCGATGGCCGCACTGGTGGCGGTGATGATCATGGTCAGCATCGGCACCTTCAGCTGGCGCTCACTGCGCGACCTGCGCACGCATCCGCGCAGCTCGTCGGCAGTGATGCTGCTTACCGTGGTGGTCACCGTGGTCACCCACGACCTGGCCAAGGGTGTGCTCAGCGGCGTGCTGTTGTCTGCCCTGTTCTTCGCCCGCAAGGTGGGCCGCATGCTCGACGTGCAACGCGAAGACGTTGCGGACATGGACATGCAGGTTTACCGCGTGCGCGGCCAGGTATTCTTCGCCTCCGCCGGACAGCTGGGTGCGGCGTTCGATTACCAGCACGTGACGTCGAAAGTGCAGATCGACCTGCGTGATGCCCATCTGTGGGACCTGACTGCCGTGGCTGCGCTGCAACGCGCGCAGGAAAAGCTGGTCGCGCATGGTGCCGAGGTCAGTGTTGTCGGCCTCAATGCCGCCAGCCAGACGCTGATCGAACAGGTGGGGGGCAGGAGCAGCGCGCACTGATGGACGCTTGCTGTTTTCGTCTGCAAGTTTTCTGATTGAGGCCCGCCTTCACCGGATGCACTGTGATTTCGTGCATTCGGCACAGATCGGAAAAGGACGAGAGATGATCGAAGTACGTGTGTTTCCGGCACTTCTGTACTCCGCACTGGGGCTTGGCTTGACGGCGCTATCGCCCATTGCGGTTGCGACCTCGCCCCGCGTCATCATCGAACATGTGTCCCACCACCGCGCAGGAACCGCTGAGGCGGCGGCGATCGCACGGTGGCTGGACAGCATCCCGGATGCGGATCGGCGGACGATGGAGCTGGGCACGATTACGGTGCAGCAGCGCCGGCTCCCCTCCGATGCGCGGGCCTCTGTCGCAGTGGCCCCTCCCGTTCCGCTTCCGGCCTCGGGTGCTGCCGGTGAGAAGATCACCATCACCAATGAGCTTCCCGGTGGCTTCGTGGAAACCTGGACGTTCCAGTGGGGTGCGGGGGAGGCTGGGGGCGGTTGGAAGCAGACCGATTACGAAACGCACGCGCCGATCGTGCAGCCTGATCGGCCCAACGAACTGTGATGGAGCGGTGGTGGCCGGTCGCAGCAGGCCACCGTCCGCCAAAATTGGTCGCGTCAAGCTATTGCGACGCAGCCCGCGCAGGCTGAATCCAGTCAGCCATCTGAAACCGCCGCTGTCGTAGGATCTGCACCGTGATCGGGGCCGATGGACGGACCCTCCCGGCCGGCACCCGCTGGCCACATGCAAGGGAGATGCAAGCAATGCAGGTAATGGATGCCCATGGGGGCAATGAACAGATCGCCTCCGGCCGTCGGTACTGGAAGGTGCTGGCCCTGTGCCTGGCGCTCACCGCGTGCCAGGCGCCTTCTACCCCGGCATCGGCCGAAGCGGCGGCCGCTCCGGTTCCGCTCGCCGCGGCAGCGCCCCCCCATGCAGTGACCGGTGATTCCTCTCGGTACCCGGATGCGTCCTACACGGACGGTCGCCTGCGCCCTGCTTATGGCTGGTGCGTGGATGGCGTGGAGGATGCGGGCAAGCTGCAGGCCTGCGGCAAGGATGAACTGGCCTATCAGGAAGGGCGCCTGCAGGAGGGTGCCAGCAAGACTGTTACCGGGCTCGACGCTGCTGCGAAGCAGGCGTTCCTTGCCACCCAGGTGACCTGGCGCAGCGATACCGACCGTCATTGCGCCGCTCCGACCAATGCCGGTGTGGATGACCTGCAGAAGGCACAGGAGTGCCGCCTGTTCCGCGTGGCCAACCGTGCCGACGCATTGATGGCGCAGAGCGCCCCGCCCGATACCTCCTACACCCAGGCAACGCTTCGACCGGAATTCATCCGCTGTGTGCAGCAGGCCCGTGGCATGAACGACCATATCCAGGCCTGCGGCGATACCGAGCTGGCCTACCACCAGACGCAGCTGCAGGCCGAAGTGGCGCGCCTGATGAACGGCCCCGACAGTCCGGCCAAGGACCGCTGGATGGACGAACAGGCCACTTGGGCCGAGGACACCGACAAGCGCTGCAGCCCGGCTACAGAGAGCGTGGGCCAGGCGCTGGACGCGCAGTCGTGCCTCATCAACCGCTACGCCAACCGCGCGGTGGAACTGCAGGCGCGCGAGCGCCGTTGATGTCAGCTGAAACCTGAATTCAGTCAGGCATCGGCATTCTTCGCTGGCGTAGCATCCTCACCGTGATGGGGCCGATGGACGGCTCCTCTTTGCCGACCCACCCGGCGACTCACCAGGGAGAAGCAAGCAATGCAAGCCTTGAGCGCGCCTGCGCGCATTGATCGATCCGCCTTTGAAATCCGACGCGGAATTGCGCTGGTGCTGTGCCTGTTGCTGGGCGCCTGCCAGGCCCCTTCGGCCGACAGCGCCACGGTTGCCGCTGCCGCCAGCGCAGATGAGCCCACACCGGCAGCCACATCGACACCGGCCAGCGCGACGCCTGCAACTACAGCCGCAGATGCCGACGCGGATGCCGATGACTTTCCCGCGCCGCTGCCCGATGCCTCCTACACCCAGGCCAACCTGCGTCCTGCGTACACCCGTTGCGTGGACGCCAGCGAAGCGGTGACAGCACGCCTGCAGGCATGTGGCGACGAGGAGTTGAGTTACCAGGAAGACCGCTTGGCCGAGATCGTTGCCGGTGTCGTGGCAAGTCCCGACAGCAAGGCCAAGGATGACTGGATGGATGCGCAGGCTGCCTGGTGGTCGGACACCAATCGCCATTGCCGCTGGGATCCCAAAACCGATGGCCAGGGCCAGAGGCTGGACGCGCAGTCGTGCCGCATCAACCGCGTGGCCAACCGCGTTGACCAGCTGCAGGCCGCTGCACGGAGCAAGTGACCTCAATCCACCGCATTGCCAACTGAGAGGAGTCCTTCGACATGGATGTAGTGACCGACGCAAGGAAGGCGATGGAACACTGGCATCGCGGCCAGACCTCCGCCCGTTTTGAAACCGACAACCGTGGTCCAGGCTGGATTTCCTCGGGCAAGGGTGACCATGGCGGCGTGTCCTATGGTAGCTACCAGTTCGCCAGCGCCGTTGGCGGGGTGGACGAGTACCTGAAGTCGTCCCGCTATGCGGACCAGTTCCACGGCCTGAAGCCTGCGACGGAGGCCTTCAGCGAGCGCTGGAAAGCGGTGGCCGCACGCGACGAAAAGGGCTTCGCCCAGGAACAGCACGATTTCATCCAGCACCAGTATTACGACGTGCAGATGGATCGCCTGAAGAAGGTCGGCGTGGACCTGCAAGGTCGCGGCCCTGCCGTGCAGGACGCGCTGTGGAGCACGTCGGTGCAGTATCGCAACATGACCCGTGGTGTATTCCAGAATGGCCTGAAACAAGCCTATGGTGATGATTACAAGCTGTCCGATCTGAGTGATGAGCAGATTGTCCGGGCCGTGCAGGATTACAAGCACGCCAACGTCCAGCGCCATTTCGAGAGCTCGCCCAAGCAGTGGGATTCGCTGCGCGAGCGCACGCTCAATGAAAAGTCCGAGCTGGTTGCGCTGGCGCGCTACGACAGGATCAACCACGACCCGCAACCGTACCGGGGCAAGACCTACGAACAGGCGTTCGGCGAGCCGGCGCATCGTCAGTCCGCCGCGCGCCCGGCACGTGCACCGATGGCCGACGGTGTGCTGGTGCAGGGCGAACGCGGCAATGAAGTGCTCGCGCTGCAGCAGAAGCTGGCGCAGGCCGGCTACACCGGTGTGGATGGCAAGGTGCTGAAGCCCGACGGCGATTTCGGCAGCGATACCTACCACGCGGTGCGTCAGTTCCAGAAGGCGCATGGGCTGGAAGAAGACGGCAAGGCGGGGCGTGACACGCTGTCTGCACTGAACGCCGGGGTTCGCCCACCCGCACAGACACCGGCACCGCCATCGGTACCCTCGCCAGAACGCCACGAGCCGAAGGCGCCCTCTACGGATGGTGCGCCGCTGGCGGCCGCCCCCGGTGGCGGCCGCATCACGGTGATCGAGCCCTACGGCAATGTCACCAGCAACCGCACGCTGGCCCACGGCATCAGTGGCGAAACGGCCTATCGCGAACTGAAGATCCATCACCCCAACACCAATGCCGAAGCCGTGCGCACCGGCGATGCCCGCAAGGCCGACCGCCAATCGGGCATGGTCGAAGGCGAGATGGAGAACATCCGTACACGTGAGGACAAGAATGACATTCCGCTGGTGCGCAAGGACCTGATCCTCACCGATCGCCTGGGCAGTCGCGATGTGATGATTCCGAACCCGGTGGCCGGCTACGCGCAGTTCAACAAGGACGCGACCAATTCGATCAGCCTCTACAGCCACCCGGCCGGCGATCCGCGCCGTGAGCTGGTAGGCCAGGTGCTGCACGGCGCCGCCGGCACGTCGCCCTACAAGAACGGTGACTTCGTCGAGTACGGCGCCCCGCTGATCCAGCAGTCGAACGCCGGCAGCAAACCGGTGCACGCGCATATCGAAGTGGAGCCAGCGCAGTTCCGCCGCTACCTCGGCGACATGCTCAACGACCGCATCACCCTCGGCGGCAAGGTACTCGCGCAGGGGCCGGAAGCAGCGCAGGCCGCACGCGCCACGCAGCAGGCGCCGATGGCCGACGGCATGCTGGTGAAGGGCGAACGCGGCGATGAGGTCAAGGCGCTGCAGGGCAAGCTGGCCGCGCTGGGTTACACCGCCGCCGACGGCAAGGCGCTGGGTACCGATGGCATCTTCGGCAAGGACACGCTGGCAGCGGTCAAGCAATTCCAGGCCAACAACGGCCTGGAGCAGGATGGCAAGGCCGGCCGCCAGACCCTGGCGCGCCTGGACGACCCGGCCGCAGTGAAAGCCGGCGCGCAGACCGCCGCCGCCCCGGCACGCGCCGAACCGACCGCACCGGCAGCGCCCAGCATGCGCGATCCTTCGCATGCCGAGAATCCGCGCTTCAACCAGGCCCTGGAGAAACTACAGGAGCTGCAGCAGCAGCGCGTGCAGGCTGACCTGTGCCCGCTGTTCGCCAATGCACAGGAAACCGAACGCGCCGCCGGCCAGCTGGCCTACGAGAGCAAGGTCGCCGGCATGCGCCAGATCGACCATGTGGTCGCACGCCCCGATGGCAGCGGCTTGTTCGCCGTGCAGGGCAATGTCGGCGACCCGGCTGCGCAGCGCACCTTCGTCGACAGCCGACAGGCCGTGTCGCAGTCGGTCGAGGCCAGCACCCGCCAGACCGAGGAACTGGATGTCCAGTTCAACCAACGCGTGCAGGAACAGCAGCAGGAGCAGGTGCGCAACCGCGGCCTGTAAGCCTGCTGCACTGTGGCCGAAGTCTCCGGGCCCAACGCCCCGGGGCCTTCTGTCGATTCATTCTGCAGGGTCGACCCGCCGGTACACCCCGAACTGGGTCCTGCGCTGGCCCATCGGGATGATCAGGGCCAGCAGGACTGCGCCTCCGTCCACCTGCTTCACAACCAGGTCGTTTTCCACCGTGCAGGACAGTTCCACGCGCGACCAGACGCAGCCGGCGCCGGCCTCGCCCGGTTTGCACGATGACCACCGGTTGATGACCAGCTGTTCTCCTTCGGCGCTGTAGCTCTTGCTGGAAGCGCTGCCTGCAGCCTCGATGCCGGTGCCGTCGGCGGCATGGAAGCGGGCCACCAGCCGGCTCGCCTCCTGGCGGATCGTGACCTGGTGGATGTCCTTGTTGTAGACGCCAAAGAGCCTGGAAAGCGCGCCGATGGGCGCATTTTCCTGTCCTGCCGACAGGTAGGACGGCCGGTTGTCGAAGGTGGCGCCTTCGGTGAAGTCGCATCGTGGGCCGAGCTTGATCTCCGCGAGGCGCGTGTCGCGGACGCTGCTGCAACCACTGCCCAAGGCCAGCACCGTCAGCAGGGTGAGGCAGGCGAGGCCAGAGCCCGCCAGCGAGGATGCAGTCGGTTTCATTGTGGCTTCCCTTCCAACAGATGCGGTGCAACAGGAACTCGCGTACCGAGTATCCCCACGCAAGGGCGGCAGCGGCAACCCGGCCTGCATCCCCGGCTGCCCGCCGCCATTCATCCGCCCGGTGTAAACTATTGATCTCACTGGCAATGCCAGTCTCCACGATCAACCGCCCGATGACGTCCGCCACCGCCCGTTACGCTGATTCCCTGCGCCTGTCCGTCGCCCCGATGATGGACTGGACCGACCGCCATTGCCGGGTGTTCCACCGCCTGCTGGCGCCGGGTGCGCGGCTGTACACCGAAATGGTGCACGCCAATGCGGTCATCCATGGCGATCGCCAGCGCCTGCTCGGTTTCGATGCCAGCGAACAGCCGCTGGCACTGCAGCTCGGTGGCAGCGATCCGGCCCTGTTGGCGCAGGCCGCGCGCATCGCCGCCGACTGGGGCTACGACGAGGTCAACCTCAACTGCGGCTGCCCGTCCGACCGCGTGCAGGCCGGGCGTTTCGGCGCCTGCCTGATGCGCGAGCCGGTGCTGGTGGCCGAATGCGTGTCGGCCATGGTCGAGGCAGTGGACATCCCGGTGACGGTGAAATGCCGCCTGGGCGTGGACGAGGACGACAACTACGAGGTATTCGCCAGTTTCGTCGACCGCCAGGTCGAGGCCGGCGCCGCGATGGTGGTGGTGCACGCCCGCAATGCCTGGCTGAAGGGCCTGTCGCCGAAGGAGAACCGCGAGGTTCCGCCGTTGAAGTACGACTGGGCCTACCGGCTGAAGCAGGAGCGCCCGGCACTGCCGGTGGTGCTCAATGGTGGCCTGGCCAGCATCGAGGCGGTGCAGGCGCAGGCCGCGCACGTCGATGGCGTCATGCTCGGTCGCGCGGCGTACCACGACCCCTACCTGCTGCATCAGCTGGAAGCGCTGCAGACCGGCGCGCCGCTGCGTCCGCGCGGCGAGCTGCTGCGCGCCCTGCGCCCGTACATCGAAGCCCGCCTGGGCGAGGGCCTGGCCCTCAAGCACATCACCCGCCACATCCTCGGCCTGTTCCACGGCCAGCCCGGCGGCCGCGCATTCCGCCAGGTGCTGAGCGAGGGCGCCCATCGCCCCGGTGCCGACTGGATGTTGGTCGAGCAGGCGCTGGCAGTCACCGAACGCGAAGCCGACCGCGCCGCTGCGTGACGTCAGTCACATTCCTGACTTGACAAGGGCGGCCGTTTCGTCCCGAATGTTCACTTAGATGAACAGCGGTCTGGAGCATCTGGAAAAGTTCAGACCGGATTCACTGCCCGAAACCAAGAATTTGCAAAAGATTTGTAAAACGCCGGGTTTCATTCCGGTGCCCGGATTTACGACTTTTGAACGAATCGCCGTGCTCGGCTAGGATCGCATCGATGTCTTCCGCTCCCTTCCACCGCTGTATTGCCCTGGCCACCTGCGTGGTCCTGGCGGCTGCCCCGCTGTCTTCGGCGCTGGCGCAGGACCCGCAGCGGGAACAGGGGCGCGCAGAAATGATGGAGCGTGGAGGCCGTGGCGCCAGCAACGAGCGCTCGCTGTCCGATGCCGTGCGCCGCGTGCAGCGCACCACCGGTGGCCACATCCTGGGCGCCGAGCGTGTGCCGTTCGATGGTCGTGACATCAACCGGGTCAAATACATGGACGACCGCGGTCGGGTCCGCTACATGGACGACCCCGCCCCGGCACGTTCACAGCCGCGCACGCCGCGGTCGGATATGTCATCACTACGCGGCGATAACCCCTGAACAGGGATAGTTGTCGCTATCAACCCGTACCCACAGGCCTCCGGGCCGCACCCAGCACACTAGGGAGAGTTCATGCGTATCCTTCTGGTCGAAGACGAAGCCCCGCTGCGTGAGACCCTGGCAGCCCGGCTCAAGCGCGAAGGTTTTGCCGTCGATGCAGCGCAGGACGGCGAAGAAGGCCTGTACATGGGCCGCGAAGTGCCGTTCGACGTCGGCATCATCGACCTTGGCCTGCCCAAGATGTCGGGCATGGAGCTGATCAAGGCCCTGCGCGACGAAGGCAAGAAGTTCCCGGTGCTGATCCTGACCGCGCGTTCGAGCTGGCAGGACAAGGTCGAGGGCCTGAAGCAGGGCGCCGACGATTACCTGGTCAAGCCGTTCCATGTGGAAGAGCTGCTGGCCCGCGTCAACGCGCTGCTGCGCCGCGCCGCCGGCTGGAGCAAGCCGACCCTGGAATGCGGTCCGGTTGCTTTGGATCTGGCCGCGCAGACCGTCAGCGTGGCCGGCAGCAATGTCGACCTCACCAGCTACGAGTACAAGGTGCTGGAGTACCTGATGATGCATGCCGGTGAACTGGTCTCCAAGGCCGACCTCACCGAGCACATCTACCAGCAGGACTTCGATCGTGACTCGAACGTGCTGGAAGTGTTCATCGGCCGCCTGCGCAAGAAGCTGGACCCGGATGGCGAACTGAAGCCGATCGAGACCGTGCGCGGTCGTGGCTACCGTTTCGCGATTCCGCGCAACGAGGGCTGAGGCCTTCAGCAGGCGATAAACGATGTCCGGCCGTCTGTGGTTCTTCCGACGCTGGCGGCCGCGCTCTCTGCAGGCGCGCCAGATGTTCGCCGCGTCCGTGGGTCTGGTCGCGTTCCTGGCCCTGGCCGGTTACGCGCTTGATGCCGCCTTCGCCGATACGGCGAAGGCGAACCTGCGCGAGCGCCTGAAGAACTATGCCACCGCCTATGCGGCCGGCATCGACTTCACCCGCGACCGCTCGCTGTACATCCGCGAGCAGCCGCCGGATCCGCGTTTCGACGTGCCCGGCAGCGGCCTGTACCTGCAGGTCGTCATGCCCGACGGCAAGGGCAATTCGATGTCCGCCGAAGGCCCGATGCTGCCCACCGTCGGCGGTGGTCTGCTGGCCCCGCGCCAGGAAGTGTTCGAAGGCCCGCTGCCGATGATCCAGATCGACGGCAGCCAGGGCTCGGTGTACCGCTACGGCTTGGGCCTGGTGTGGGATGCCGACGCCGACCCCGCCACCGAATTCCCATACACCATCTACGTGATGGAAGACTCGCGCGCGCTGGGTGCGCAGCTGCGCGTGTTCCGCAGCCGGGTCTGGTTCTACCTGGGCGGCATCGGCCTGATCCTGCTGCTGCTGCAGACGGTCATCCTGCAGTGGAGCCTGCGCCCGTTGCGGCGGGTGATCACCGAACTGACCAAGGTCCAGCGCGGCGAGACCGAGCGCATGAGCGAGCGCCACCCGCGCGAGCTTGAGCCGTTGACCGACAGCATCAATGCCTTCATCGAGGGCGAGCGTGAGAACCTGGAACGCCAGCGCAACACCCTGGCCGACCTGGCGCACAGCCTGAAGACGCCGATTGCGGTGCTGCGTACGCAGATGGACAGCGGCGCCGGCGATGGCGCCCTGCGCGAAGAGCTGGACGTGCAGCTGCAGCGCATGAACAACCTGGTGTCCTACCAGCTGGCACGCGCGGCCTCGTCGGGGCACAAGCTGTTCTCGGCACCGCTGCCGATCGAATCCAACGCCGAGGAAATCGTGCGCGGCCTGGAGAAGGTCTACGCGTCCAAGGGCGTGCTGTGCGAATTCGACATCGACCCGGCCGCGCGCTTCCACGGCGAACCAGGTGACCTGCAGGAGCTGCTGGGCAACCTGCTGGAGAACGCGTTCAAGTGGGCCAAGCGCCGCGTGCTGCTGACCGCGCAACCGTTGCCGGCGCCGAATGCGCGTCGCGCCGGTCTGCTGCTGGCGGTGGATGACGATGGCCCGGGCATTGCTCCGGAGGACATCGGCAAGGTGCTGCAGCGAGGCGTGCGCGGCGATGAGCGCGTACAGGGCCACGGCATCGGCCTGTCGATCGTGCAGGACCTGATCAAGGACTACCGCGGCGAGCTGCAGGTGTCCCGTTCCAGCGAACTGGGCGGCGCCCGTTTCGAAGTGCGGCTGCCGCCGGGGCCGTAACGATCCGTTGCAACCCGATCCGGTCGACGTAGACCCTCGGGTAGCGCCGGGCCATGCCCGGCGGACGGATGAATCACCCGACCATTGCCGGCGGCTCACCATAGAACCGCCGCAGATGCGCAGCCACCTCCGGCAACGCTTCGGCCAGCAGGTCCGGCGCAGAGAAGTGGTACTCGCTGGCGACCGCGAAGAACTCTTCCGGCGCCTCGGCCGCATACGGATCGATCCGTGTTTCCACGCCGGCATCCACCTGCGCACAGAACGCGTCGTACGATCTCTGGAAGTCGGCAGCCCACTCGCGTTGCCATGCACGTGGCAACGGCGGCGTGCCGTCCATCGCACCGTCGAGTGCATCCAGCTTGTGCACCATTTCATGCACGGCCACGCAGTAACCCTCATGCGGTGCCGCCAAATCGGCCTGCACATCGGCCCACGAAAGAATCAACGGACCGCTGTCCCACGACTCGCCGATCAGCTCGTCATCCCACTCGTGCAGTACGCCGGCGGCATCCATGTGGCTGCGATGCACGCGGAACGCATCGGGGTAGACGATCAGCTGCGACCAGCCTTCCAGCCCCACCTCGCCGAACTCCAGCAGCGGCAGGCAGCACAGTGCGGCCAGCAGCACGCCATCGGCCGGCTGCAGCTGCAGGTCGCCGATGGGGGAGATGGTCTTCTCATGCAGGAAGCGCGTGGTCAGCGCGCGCAGGCGTGCATGCCGTTCGTCGTCCAGGCCGCGCAACCACGCTGCGCGGTGGCAGGCATCGTTCCAGTGTGCGTCTTCGATCGGCCGCGGCGCGGGCCGCAGCCACTGCAGCAACGACTTGATCAGCGGAACATACCCGGCAGGTAGCTGTGCCACTTCGGCGCACGGATGCGCTGCAGTACATCGTCGTCACCGCCACCACCGCTGCTGGTCGCGGCGGCCGGACGTACCGGTGCCGGCTTTGCGGCCGTCGCTGTCGGCGCGTTTGTCGGTGTGCGCTGCGAGGCTGCATCGCTGGCCGAATAGACGCAGGCGCCACGGTTGTCATCAAGCGCTGCTGTGGCAGACGCCGCGAAGGGCATCGTCAGCAGGATCAGGCAATGGGCATAACGGCGCATTGACGACATCCACGTTAAGGGAAGGTGAGTTCCCGATTCTAGCCCGAACCCGGCGCCAGATTGGAAGCCCGGCGGAACCGGGGCCGGCGGGCGCCGCTGGCGGGTTTCCCGCATAATTCCGTCCTGACCTTGTGGAAGCTGCCGTGGACGATCGCCAATTGCTGGCCAAACTCGCTGCCGGTCGCCTGTCCGGCGACGCCCTGGCCCGTGAGCTGGGCCAGACCCGGGCCGCCATTTGGAAGCGAATTCAAGGGCTTAGGGCCGCCGGCGTCGAGGTTGAAGGGCGCGCAGGCGAGGGCTACGGGCTGACCCGGCCGGTCGACCTGCTGGACGCCGGGGCCATCCGCGCCGGCCTGCCCAAGGAGGCCGCAGCACTGCTGCACGACCTGCAGGTGGCCTGGACGGTGGACTCCACCAACGCCGAATTGCTGCGATGCAGCGCGCCCCAGCGCGGTGTAAGCGTCCTGTTGGCCGAGCGCCAGACTGGCGGCCGTGGCCGTCGAGGGCGCACCTGGGCGTCGCCGCTGGCCGCCCATGTGTATCTGTCGGTGCTGCGCCTGTTCGAGGGTGGCCTCGGCCGCTTGGCCGGGCTGAGCCTGGTCGCCGGCGTCGCCGTGGCCGAAGCCCTGCACGACCTGGGCTACACGCAGGCGCAGCTGAAGTGGCCCAACGATGTGCTGGTCGATGGCCGCAAGCTGGTGGGCCTGCTGGCCGAGGGTGGTGGCGAATACGCCGGCCCGGCGCGTGCAGTGATCGGCATCGGCATCAACGTGCACATGCCGCCGGCCTTCGCCGAACAGATCACCCAGCCGTGGGTGGACCTGGACACGCTGGCCGGCGCATCGGTGGATCGCAACACGGTGGTGGCCGCGGTGCTGGCACGCCTGCTGCCGGCGCTGGAGGAATTCGACCGGGAAGGGCTGGCGCCGTTCCTGCCGCGTTACGCAGCGTTCGACATGCTGGCCGGGCGCGAAGTGCGCGTGCAGCTGGATGGCGAATGGCAGCACGGTACCGCGCTCGGCCTGGCTGACGATGGCGCGCTGCGCGTGCGTATCGATGGCCGCGAGCGCCTGCTGCATGCCGGCGAAGTCAGTGTGAGAAAAGCATGAGCGACTGGTTGTTCGATCTGGGCAATTCGCGCTTCAAGTTCGCGCCGTTGCAGGGTGACCGTGCCGGTGATGTGCAGGCCTGGGCGCATGGCGCCGAAGGCATGGCCGGGCAACCGCCGCATAGCCTTCCCAGTGGCGGCACCGCGTTTGTGGCCAGCGTCGCCGCGCCATCGCTGACCAGCGCGATGCTGGATCAGCTGCAGTGCCGCTTCGAGCACGTGCATGTGGTGCGCACCAGTGCCCAGTGTGCAGGCGTACGCATTGCCTACGCCAAGCCGGAAAAATTCGGTGTCGACCGCTTCCTGGCGCTGCTGGCTGCCGCCAAGGCACAGCGGCCGGTGCTGGTGGTCGGTGTCGGCACCGCGTTGACCATCGACCTGCTCGATGCCAACGGCCAGCACCACGGTGGACGCATTTCCGCCTCGCCGACCACCATGCGCGAGGCGCTGCACGCGCGCGCGGTGCAGCTGCCGGCCAGCGGCGGTGACTACAGCGAATTCGCCAACGACACCGCCGATGCGCTGGCCTCCGGCTGCGATGGTGCCGCCGTGGCGCTGGTTGAACGCAGCGCCCGCCAGGCACAGGCGCTGCTGGGCGTCATGCCGTCGCTGCTGGTGCATGGCGGGGGCGCACCCGCGCTGATGCCGCTGCTGGACGGCGCCGACTGTCACCCCTCGCTGGTGCTGGATGGCCTCGCCCGCTGGGCGGTGCACCAGCCCGCAGGCTAGTATCGGCGCATGCTGACCCGTGCCCTGATCGTCGTGCTGGCGATCCTCAATCTTGGTGTTGCCACCTGGTGGCTGTTGCGCGATGAACCCGCGCGCGCGCCGTTGCCACCGCCCCCGACCGGCGTGGCCGAGCTGCGCTGGTTGCCCGGTGGCACCGATGCGGCCGTGGCCGCGCAGGCCTCGGCCGCGGCACCCACTGAAGCACTGGTGGAGCGTGAGGCAGCGCCGGCTACCGCCGTGGCCGCTGCCCCCGCACCGGCAGCGGCGACACCTGCAGCACCCGGCAAGCCCGCCGAACCAGTGAAGGCGCCTGAGCCGATGGCCGCCGTCGCCAAGCCAGCGCCCGAACCGGTGGCTGAGAAACCCGCAGCCCCGGCCGTACCGCCGCGCTGCCTGGCGCTGGGCCCGTTCGCCGACCGCGCCGCTGCCACCGCTGCGCAGAGCCGTGCGGGCAACCTGTTGAGCCAGGTGCGCCTGCGCGAGCAGCCCGCCGCCAGCGGCAGTGCCCGTTACCGCGTGCTGTTGCCCGCCGCCGCCAGCCGCGATGACGCGCAGGCCACGGTCAAGCGCATCGTCGCTGCTGGGCTGAGCGACTACTACATCATCAGCCAGGGCGACGAGGCCAACGCCATTGCGCTGGGCCAGTACCGCAACCGCGAGGGCGCCGAACGGCGCATGGCCGCGGTGCAGGCCGCCGGCTTCCAGCCGCGCCTGGTGGCCAGTGGTGATGCCGGCCAATGGTGGCTGGAAGGGCAGCTGGCCACCGGCAGCGAACCGGCCCAGGCGCAGCAGCGCAGCGGTGCCGCGCAGCAACGGTCGCTGGAATGCACGCGACTGCGCTAGAATTCCCAAACCACGGCGCTGCCGTCGGCGTTTCACCCCGTGCCGCTTTAGCTCAGTTGGTAGAGCAACTGTCTTGTAAACAGTAGGTCATCCGTTCGATTCGGATAAGCGGCACCACAGAGGAATCGCCGAAGCGCCTTGAATTCAGGCGTTTCAACGAAGAAGGTCAGCGCATTGCGCTGGCCTTTTGGCATCCGCCGGTAAAATTAGCCCTTCTTTTTTGGTTTCACGGCCGCGCTCACCACTGGTACAGAATGGTCGTAGAGCTGTCGCATGGCCTCGGTCATGTGGCCACCGGATGCCTTGTCCCCGCTGTCGGTGATGCCCCGATGTTTCAGGCTGTGAGGCGCGAAGCGGCTCTCCCTGTCGATGATTCCCTCGGATATGGCACGTCGGATCAACCCCTGCCAGGCGCTGTCCAGAGCCGACTTGCTCAGGGGGTCCGACTCTGTGACGATCAGGCGCCGCTGTTCCGGGTTGATCGGCGTGGGCCGGCGATGGGCGTCCATCCGCTCTTTCCTGTACGCCTGAAGCCAGCTGACGGCGTCGTGCAGTTCTTACGTCCACTTCGTGACGATGTCGCGGGAAACGCTTGTCTCATGCTTCAGGCCATGGCCAGCCTCTCCGCTCTCATCGCTCGCGGATGCGCTCATGAAACGTGCGTCACGCTTTGCTTACTGAGAAATGCCCCACTAGGATCGGAACCGCAGCGCTGTGGCGTTGCAGGGGGGGATACCACTTTCTCGCAAAGGAGCATGCATGAAGTTGGTCATATCTGGGACACTGCTATTGGCTTTAGTAGTAAGCGCGCCAACAAAAGCGCAGCAGCTGCCCCCGCAGACAGGATTGGGTGACTGCGTAGATTTCATAATCTACGCTTCGCCTACATTGACAAATCAGGTGAACACGGCTCCCTACACCTTTGCATACTCAAGCTCTTCATGGATCGATAAGGACAACAAGGTGGTTTACGTGATGAACTACACCTGTTCTTCGGAAAATCTTCATGGCCTCTATGGAGCCGTGGGCCAGGTCTCACATGAGATGGGGCATGCATTTTTTGATGCGCCGGCATCCTTGGCAGGACCCAAGGATGCATTCGTCAAGCGCATGTGCACGGATGAGGGGCGTGCTGTCCTGAACAATTGGAAAGCCCGATCAGAGATCTTGGATACATCAGAGGGGACGGCAGAAATTCCACTTATCGCTTCGAATTCCTCACAGCTACAGGCAATCATATTGGCCGGCGGCGAGAAGCTTGACGAAAGGGTTGGAAGCAGCTTCTGCGACAACAACACCAACTCATTGACAGGCGAAAACTATCGCACCTTCTATGGAAAATGGTACGACGAGAACGTGGGCCCACAATCCCTTTATGGCACGGAGGTCTGAACTATGAAGACCAAAATTTTCGCCGCCATGTCGGCATTGGTAATACTTTATGTAGCGCCTTTGCACGTGCGAGGGGCAGGCACGGATCTACCCATTCCGAAAGCCTCAGAGCCAGCTTCTCGTGAAGACCAAAAAGCTCTGTGGAAGAGGGTGGAACAACTCTCATTTGCCGCCGTGGCCGGTGCGGACAGCGTCAAGCGTGCTTTAGCGCTGGAGCGCGGCCGTCTGCCTGGCGGAGAAGTATCTGATCTGGCTATTGGTGATCGACTCACTGGCACAAATGTTGCGCTACAGCTCGATCCTGCGGGAAAGCTGGAAGAGCTTTCATTCGACCTTCGCGGAGGCTGCATTTCGACGCGAACTCTTCTGTCGCAGTATCCCAATCTACTGGTTCTTCAGGTTCCGCATGACCCGCGGGCCAATTCGCTGGTCGGCACCACCATTGGAGGTGCACTGGCAACATTCCGAATGGCCCCAGGACCAGGACCTTGCGCGATCGGTGTGACCGTCCAGACCATTGAAATGGCCAAGGCGCAGCTTCTGCTGCGCTGAGGTAAAACGCGCCGCCGGCAGTTGCACGTCGGCGGCGCCTAACGCAAGCAATTTGTGCGGAATTGAAGCCAGACGCCTTACGCGATCTGGCGGGCGCTGTACTGAACAACAGCCTTGCCGGCAATGAACAGGTCATCGGGGGCAGCATATGGCGGGAACAGCAGGTCGGCGCTGACGATGTAGACCCCATCGGACCGGCGCTGCAGGCCCTTGATCTGCGTTTCGCCGCCAATGTTGATCACGTAGATGGCGTCACCATCGAAGTAATCGACGGCGGTATCGACCATCACCACGTCACCATTGTTGATGACGGGTGCCATGGACGGGCCTCGACCAGTGATGAGTTTGAGACGACCAAGCTGGGGCAGGAATCCAAGGCGTTGCCGGGTATCCCACTCTGCATAGTCCATGCTCCGGATCACTTCCGGGAACTCCTCATTCACCACACCCACTCCCACTCACGCGTGCCATTGGCCCCTTCGTCCGGGCCAGTGAACGACAGCGACATGACTGCATCGCCCACGCGCTGATCGGACAGGCAGGCCAGCGTCCGTGCGAATGGCTCTTCCCATGGGTTGCCGAAGAACTCCACGTGCAGGCCGCCCTACAACGGCGCCACGGTCACCCGTTCCTGCAGCGCTGCCCACAGCGGGCCGGCCGGGTCCTGGATATCCAGCTCATGCTCGGCGGCACTGTCCAGATTGAAGGCATGGATGCGTTGCTGCAGCGCCAGCAGTTGCTGCTGCGCGTGGTCGATGGGAGGAGCTGTCATGTGTGCATACCGGACGTCCGTGTGATGCGCCCGATGATAGCGCTGGCCTGATGGCGGTGGTCTGCGGCCCGTGATCGGTTGCTTGATATTCCTCACGGTCGAGCAACTCCGGCAGCCCCCATACTGGCGCCCTCCACTCAATCCTCACGAGGAAGCCGACCATGCGCCGCCACCGCTTGCCCTTGACCGTCGCGCTGCTCGCCAGCGCCTTCACCGCACCGGCGATGGCCGCCGTGCCGTTCTTCAATGCCAGCTGCCCCGGTGGGCTGGATGTCCATGCAGACGAGGGCGGGCCGGTCTATGTGCAGGGCCGCGAGACCACCCTCAAGCGCTTCAACGATCGCTATTTCGAAGCGCGCGATGCCAACAGCGGCACCACGCTTTCAATCAGCACCGGTGACGACGGTACGCCGCAGGTCAGCTACACCGGACGCGGCGGTGCCAACGGCATCTGCCAGGTCAGCAACAACGGCACGCCGGCGGCTGCCGTGGAAGGTGGCAGGCACCATCGTGATCAGGAGCGCGATGACGATGCAGCACTGCCACGCGAGGTGACCTGCGAATCCACCGACCAGCGCCAGGTGTCCTGTGACATGGACACGCGTGGCAATGTGGAGATCGTGCGCCAGCTCAGCCGTACCCGTTGCGAGCAGGGCAGCAACTGGGGCCTGTCGCGGCATTCGGTCTGGGTCAACGGCGGCTGCCGCGCGACGTTCCGCAACATGTCCAAGGCTGCAGCCAACGCGCCAGCGGGCGATACCGCGCTCGGTTCGTGCAACGCAAGCAAAGGCGCACAGGGCACGCTGGTGACCCAGGTGCCGGTCGGCACCGATTACCAGGAACTGATCATCGATTATCCCGATGGCCGTTTCCTGTGCATGATGCGCAACGACGGCCGGGTGCAGAGCGTGACGCCGATTCGCCGCCGCGGGGGTTGAGCTCATCGTGCCTGCAGCCCTAAGGTGACCACCCTTACACCCGTCTGGCGGCACCACCATGTCCCATCTTCTGGCCAAGGCAGCCGAGAAACAGGATCTTGACCGAATCGACGCATTGCTGGATGCGGGTGCCGATATCGAGTGGCAGCACAAGGGCACCGGACGTACTCCGCTGCTTTCGGCTGTGATCGCCGGAAAGACTGACTCGGTGTTGCGGCTTTTGGACCGTGGCGCCAACATCCAGCACGCCTGCACGGCGGTGGGCTTTACCGCAATGGGATGGGCGGCCGAGCGCAACGACGCAGACATCGGACGCCTGCTGATCGCACGCGGCGCCTCGCTGGACGCGGCCTCCCCAGAACTGCATCGCACACCGCTGATGGTGGCGGCGCAGGGCGGTCATCTGCCGATGGTCGAGCTGCTGCTGGCTGGCGGTGCTGATGTCGCACGCGTGGATTTCGAAGGACGTAATGCGCTGTCGCTGGCCGAAGCGCGCGGGCATGCGGCTGTGGTGCAGTGCCTGCAGGCAGCGGGCGCGCAGATGCCACCGATGTTGGAGGAGGCGCCGCCGCTTGCGTGGCCTGAACCGGCCGCAGAGGGGGAACCGGCATCAGTGGTGCGTGGCTATATGCTGGCCTGCAATGAGTGGGAAACGCGTGGTTACCGTGATGCCAAGGTCGGTGGAGTCCTGCTCGGTAGTGCAGCATTCCAACAGGAGCGCTCGGACATCCTCGCGGCCTGGTGTACCGACCGGAAGCGGGTGTATTCCACGGGCATGTCGGTGGGCAATCCGCCGGTGCACGTGCCGGAGGACCTGCTGGCCGCGGTCGGTCAGCCGACGGCCTCCAAGGCCGAAGTCCTGGTACGTGACCATGCACAGAAATCCCGCGCGCTGCGTTACGAGCGCCTGTTCGTGCTCAAGCGCGTGGCTGGGCAGTGGCGGATCGACCTGCTGAAGAAGCGCCTGTTCCGCACCGAAGCGTGGTCGTCGGCGATTCTCTGAGCACGGCCCGAAGTGCCGTCAGCCGGCGGCGTTGTACAGCACTACCCACGCCAGCATCAGGGCGAACATGCCGGCGAACGTCAGGCCAAACCACAGCGCCGCCACCTTCACGTTGCCGATCAACGCTGCCAGCATCCGCTGCGGCTCGCTCTTCAGGATCGGATATTCGGCGTGTGCCTTGCGCAGACGCTGCCAACCCAACCCGAGGAATACCAGGGTCGAGAACGGCACCAGCAGGAGCGTCGCCTGCATCAGCCAGCCATTCGGCGACGCATCCATCGAGCTGCTCAGCAGAATCGCAAAAACGGCGATGGGCAGCGCCCCGATGAAAAAGCGCGGCCAGGCGGTGTTGATGAAGGGCGACATCGCAATCTTCCATGAGGGGCGGTCGGGTCCGCGCGGCATCATGCCATGCCATGGCCCTGCTGCACCGCCGCGAGTGGTGTCACATGCGTCTGGCTAGACTGTGCTTCTTTTTCGTTCGCAGGAGGCACCCATGGCCCATCATCCCGCCGTTACCCTGATCGGCGTCCCCACCGACATCGGGGCGGGCCATCGCGGCGCCCGGCTGGGGCCGGAAGCGCTGCGCGTGGCCGGCCTGCCTGAAGCACTGGAAGCGCGTGGCGTGGACGTGCGCGACCTCGGCAACCTGGACGGCCCGCGCAACCCGTGGACCGCGCCGGTGCAGGGCTACCGTCACCTGGACGAGGTGGTGGCGTGGAACCACGCGCTGATGGAAGCCAGCTACGCCGAACTGCAGGCCGGCCGCATGCCGATCATGCTGGGCGGCGACCACTGCCTGGGCATCGGTTCGATTACTGCCGTCGCGCGTTGGTGCCGCGAGCAGGGCAAGGACCTGCGCGTGCTGTGGCTGGATGCGCATTCGGATTTCAACACCAGTGAAGTGACCCCGTCGGGCAACATCCACGGTATGCCGGTGGCCTGCCTGTGCGGCCTCGGCCCGGATGCGCTGACCAGGCTGGGTGGCACCTCGCCGGCCATCAAGCCTTCGCAGATTCACCAGATCGGCATCCGTTCGGTGGACCCGGAAGAAAAGCGCCTGATCAAGACCCACAAGGTCGATGTCTACGACATGCGCTACATCGACGAGAACGGCATGAAGCGCACCGTGGAAGCGGCGCTGGCCGGCATCGACGAGAACACCCACCTGCACGTCAGCTTCGACGTCGATTTCCTCGACCCGAGCATTGCCCCGGGCGTGGGCACCACCGTGCCGGGCGGGGTGAATTACCGCGAAGCGCAGCTGGTGATGGAGATGATCGCCGACAGTGGCCGCATGGGCTCACTGGATATCGTCGAACTCAATCCGCTGCTGGACAACCACAACAGCACCGCCGAACTGGCCGTGGACCTGGTCGAAAGCCTGTTCGGGAAATCGACCCTGATGCGCGACTGAGAGGATCCAGCCTGAACGGTTGGACGAACCGTTCACACGCGCTCCACGCCCCTGCCGCCAGATTGCACCTCACGCGGCAGTGTTTGCTTCTAGCCAGCCTGCCGCCCCGATCAATACAACCGAACCCCGTGATTGAGCGGTGTAGCGGCAAACCCAAGGAGAAGCCCATGAAGCGCGTAGTTGCCCTGATGCTGTTGTCGATGTTCTCGGTGGCCCTGCTGGCCGGTTGCAACACCGTTGCCGGTGCCGGCAAGGACGTGCAGAAGGCTGGTGAGAAGGTTGAGGATGCCGCCAAGGGCAACTGAGCCTGAGGTGGTGCGCACTACGGAAAGGCCGGGATCTTCCCGGCCTTTTTCATGCGCGCTCGCTGCGTGTGGACGCCGCGTGTCGACCGGTAGTGAACCATTCAAGCAGGTGAGCAGGGCTTTCATGGCCGGTTGACCGTGCTTCAACGTGCACTGCGCGATGCTGCAGCCACGGTAACAACGCCGTTGCATACCAAGGAAGCCTCAGCAATGAACAAAGACATCATTTCCGGCAAGTGGTCCCAGCTCAAGGGCAAGGCCCAGGCGAAGTGGGGCGATCTGACCAATGACGATTTCGATGTGGCCGAGGGCAATGCCGAATATCTGGCGGGCCGCCTGCAGGAGCGCTATGGCTGGGCAAAGGACCGCGCAGAAACCGAAGTGCGCGACTTCGAGAAAGCGATGCACAAGGATTACCCGGACTACAAGTAACCGGGCGTCGAACGCCCGCGTTATGCCCCCACCGACAACGCCCGCGCCGGAAGGTGCGGGCGTTGTGCTGTTTGCCAGATCAGCGCACCGGCGGGTCGGGCACGTAGCGGTTGGGGAAGGCCTGTGGCTGGCGATCCAGGCGCGAGGGCGAATCGATCAGGATGCCGCGTGCACGCAGGTTGCGGGCGCTGTCGTAGCGCAGCTGCAGCACCTGTGCCGGGCTGCGGGTGGCGCGTTCGAAATCGGTATCGCGCACCGAAGAACTTTCGCGCGCACCGTGCCCGGTGCCCAGCGCAGGTGCCTGCGACTTGGCCGAATAACCTTCGATGCGGCTGGCGCTGGCGTCGGCCGCCGCCGAGGCTTCGGCCGCCGCCGGTGCCGGCCCGGCGCGACCGCGCAGGATCGGCTGCGGACGCGGATACCAGCGACGTGCTTCCTCGAACACCGCCACGCCGACCACGCCGACGTTGTCCGGGCGGCCGGTGCGGCTGGCATAGCTGCCGCTGGGGCTGCTGAAGACGAACTGGGCCACTTCGTCCTGGGTCTTGCGCCAGCCGGTGATGTCGGCGCGCTGGCCAGGGTTGAGCACGTAACCGGTCTGCGAGGGATCGGCGTCTTCGCCGGAGATGGCGTTGACCCCGTCCACCGACAGCACCACCAGCACCCGTCGCGGGCTGTCGTTGTACAGGCGCACGGCATAGCGGTGGCCGCGCTCACCGGCCACCCAGCCCTGGCCGTCGGCCGGGTAGCTGCGCAGCTCGGTGCCGCGGTCGCGGTCGACCAGGGCCACGCGCACCGGGCCGTCCTGCGGCATCGGCGGGGGCAGCGGAGCCGGGCGGAAACCGGCCAGGGGCAGAATCAGCAGCAGGGGCAGCAGGCGTTTCATCGGGCGTCTCCAGCGGGGTTGGGTGAATGAACGCGCCGGAGGCCCTGACGGGGTTGACCGTGTGCACGGTAAACTGGCCGCGTTCATAGAAGGTTTCCGCACGCAGTCATGACGACCCGAGTCCTTACCGGCATCACCCCCTCCGGCACGCCCCACCTGGGCAACTACGTTGGCGCCATCCGCCCGGCCATTGCGGCCAGCCGCGCGCCGGACATCGAGAGCTTCTTCTTCCTGGCCGATCTGCACAGCCTGATCAAGTCGCAGGACCCGCAGCGCACCCAGCGCGCGACCCTGGAGATCGCTGCCAGCTGGCTGGCCTGTGGCCTGGACCCGGAACACGTGTGGTTCTATCGCCAGAGTGACATCCGCGAGACCACCGAGCTGATGTGGTTCCTGACCGCCATCGCCAGCAAGGGCATCCTCAACCGCGCCCATGCCTACAAGGCGGCGGTGGACAAGAACCGGGAGGAAGGCCAGGACGAGGACGCAGGTGTCAGCGCCGGCCTGTTCATGTACCCGGTGCTGATGGCGGCCGACATCCTGATCTTCAAGGCCAACCAGGTACCGGTGGGCCGTGACCAGATCCAGCACATCGAGATGGCGCGCGACTTCGCCCAGCGCTTCAACCATGTGTACGGCAAGGAATATTTCCCGCTGCCGGACGTGGTGATCGACGAGCAGGTGGCAACCCTGGCGGGCCTGGATGGCCGCAAGATGAGCAAGAGCTACCACAACACCATTCCGCTGTTCGTGCCGCGCGAGGAGCTGAAGAAGCTGGTGTTCTCGATCCTGACCGACTCGCGTGCCCCGGGTGAGCCGAAGGACACCGAAGGTTCGGCGCTGTTCCAGATGTACCAGGCGTTCGCCACCCCGGAGCAGACCGCAGCCTTCGCCAAGGCCTTCGCCGATGGCATCAGCTGGGGCGATGCCAAGCAGCAGCTGTTCGAGCGCATCGACAGCGAACTGTCGCCGCTGCGCGAGCGCTACAACGCGCTGATGGCCGAGCCGGAGAAGATCGAAGCACTGCTCAAGCGCCGTGGCCAGCAGTTGCGTGAGCAGCTGGCAGCACCGCTGCTGGAAGAACTGCGCCACGCGGTGGGCCTGCGTGATCTGTCCGATGCCGGCGACATCGCCAGTGAAGATGCCGGTGAAGCCCGCGCCGCTCCGCCGCTGTTCAAGCAGTACCGCGAGAAGGACGGCCGTTTCTACTTCAAGCTCACCGCCGGTGACGGCACGCTGCTGATCCAGAGCGAAGGCTTCGACTCGCCGCGCGATGCCGGACAGCTGATCGCCGTGCTGAAGCAGGCCGAGCAGGGTGACCAGCTACAGAGCGATCTGTTCAAGCTGGAAGCCGAGGTGGATGCGGTGCTGGCGGCGTTGGCCGTGTTGCGAGCCAACTGATCGGTAGTGCCGACCTTGGTCGGCGCTGTTGGATGGTGGATGCCGGCCAGCGGCCGGCACTACCACGGCATTGCACCCATGGCATGATGTGCGCGCGCCTTCGGCGCGATGACATGGAGTCTGCAATGGCCTGGTTGTCGCTGCTGCTGTTCCTGCCCTGGTTCATTCTGCTGGGCAGCCTGTACTGGCTGTTTCCGCGCCAGCCGCGTACCGCGCGGCGACGCCTGTTCGATGGCGCCACGCTGGCACTGGCGCTGTCGCTGAGCATCGTGGCGATGCTGTGGGGTCACCACATCGGTCTGGTACAGCCGGGCGCCGGGCCGATCTGGCCGCAGGTGCTGGCGGTGCTGTATGCCTATGGCGCGTTCCTGGCGGTGCTGGTACTGGCGCTGCTGCTGAGGCCGCGGTTTGCATTGCGCTGCAGCTGATTGGTAGTGCCGGCCACTGGCCGGCAACTGCATTCAACTGGCCAACCCGGGATTGCCGGCCAGCGGCCGGCACCATCCGACCAAAGCCGCATCGATCACGCCATGCCGGCGCGCCTACCATGGGTGTCTGTTCCCGATCCTGCCAGGTGCGCGTCGATGACCGCCGATCCCAGCATCCACACCATCGATACCGGTTTCCAACGGCCTGATTTCGATGCCGCCTACCTGATCATCGAAAACGGTCGCGCCGCGTTCGTCGACTGCGGTACCGGCCTGTCGGTGCCAGCGATGCTGCAGGCCCTGGCCAACAACGGGCTGGGCGTGGAGGCGGTGGACTGGCTGCTGCTGACCCATGTGCACCTGGATCATGCCGGTGGCGCTGGCCTGCTGATGCAGCAACTGCCCAACGCGCGTGCGGTGCTGCACCCGCGCGGCGCGCCGCACATGATCGATCCGACCCGGTTGATCGCCGGTGCCACGGCTGTTTATGGCGCTGAGGAAATCGCCCGCAGCTATGGCCGCATCGAAGCGATTCCCGAGCAGCGCGTGGTGGTGGCTGACGACGGCCAGCGCATCGACCTCGCCGGCCGCGAGCTGGTACTGCTGCATACCCCGGGCCACGCGCTGCACCACTACTGCGTGTGGGATGCGCGCAGCCGCAGCTGGTTCACCGGCGATACCTTCGGTATCTCCTACCGCGAGTTGGACAGCGCGCAGGGCGCTTTCATCTTCCCCACCTCGTCGCCGGTGCAGTTCGACCCGGAAGCGATGAAGGCGTCGATCCAGCGCATGCTCGGTTACGCACCGCAGGCGATGTACCTGACCCATTACGGTCGTGTGGAACAGGTCGAAAAGCTGGCTGGGGATCTGTTCGAACAGATTGATGCGATGGCGGCAATCGGCCGCCAGTGCGACGGTCGCCCCGATCGTCATCGCTGCCTGCTGGCCGCGTTGCAGGCGCTGTACCTGGAGCGTGCACAGCAGCATGGCTGCGCGCTGGACCAGGCTGCAGTGAGCGAAGTACTGGCGATGGATATCGAACTCAACGCGCAGGGCCTGGCCTGCTGGCTGGACCGTGTATCGCGCTGACCTGCGCACGCCCTGGCGGCGGAGATCCGCTGCGCCTCTGGTAGATCCACGCCATGCGTGGATGACACGGTCCCGGGCCGCGCCGCGATGTCACGACCACGTTACACTCTGGTGACTTTCAAGCTAGCCGTGGTGTTGCCGTGAACCCGATGCGCGTATTGCTGCTGTCGTCCTGCCTGTTCGTCGGTGGCCTGGCCCATGCGGCCAATGACCTGCCCGGCGGCGGCATCGATCCGCAGGCGCTGTCGCGTCATGTGCGTGTGCTCGCCTCGGACGAATTCGAAGGCCGTGCACCGGCCACCGAAGGCGAAGAACGCACCGTGCAGTACCTGATCGAGCAGTTCCGCAGCTACGGCCTGCAGCCGGGTGGCGTGGACGGCAGCTGGGTACAGCCGGTACCGCTGGTGCGCGCGCAGCTGGACGGCCAGGCCAAGGCCAGTCTTGCCCTGAAGGGCGGCAAGCGCGCGCTGGCCAATGGCGTGGACGTGACCCTGCAGAGCCTGCAGCCGCGCAAGCGCGTGCAGATCAAGGAGGCGCCGCTGGTGTTCGTCGGCTACGGCATCGACGCGCCCGAGCGCCACTGGAATGACTATAAGGACGTGGACCTGCACGGCAAGATCGCCGTGGTATTGATCAACGATGCCGATTTTGAAGCCGACGCGCCAGGTGCGTTCGATGGCAAGGCGGTGACCTACTACGGCCGCTGGACCTACAAGTTCGAGGAAGCCGCGCGCCGGGGTGCCGAAGGCGTGCTGATCGTGCACGAGACCGCACCGGCCGCCTATGGCTGGGCCACGGTGAAGAGTTCGGGCACCTCGCCGCTGTTCGACATCGAGCGCGGCCAGGCCGAGGCGATGGCCCAGCACACGCCGCTGCGTGGCTGGATGCAGCGTGAGCTGGCCGAACAGATCTTCGCCGACGCCGGCCTGGATTTCGACACCGAGAAGCGCAAGGCGATGAGTGCGGACTTCCGCCCGGTTGCGCTGGACAACGCGAAGCTGAGCGTCGATTTCGCACTCAAGCGCGAGCAGGTGGTGACCCGCAACGTGGTGGCCAAGCTGCCCGGTGGCGAGCACGCTGATGAGGCGGTGATCTTCTCGGCGCACTGGGATGCCTTCGGCATCGGCCAGGCCGACGCCAAGGGTGATCGCATCCGCCGTGGTGCGATCGACAACGCCACCGGCGTGGCCACCGTGCTGGAACTGGGCCGGGTGTTCGCCGCCGGCCCGCAGCCGCAGCGCACCCTGTACTTCGTCGCCCTGACCGCCGAAGAGAAGGGCCTGCTGGGCGCCAGCTACTACGCCGCGCACCCGCTGGCGCCGCTGGACAAGACGGCTGCGGTGCTGAACATCGAGATGTTCAGCCCCGATGGTGCCACCCGTGACATCGCCTCGTGGGGCAAGGGCCGGGTGTCGCTGGAAGGCGACCTGGAACGCGTGGCCAAGGCCCGTGGACGCAGCTACAGCCCGGATCCGAACCTGGAAGCCGGCTTCTTCTACCGTGCCGACCACTTCGCCTTCGCCCGCCTGGGCGTGCCGGCGATCACCATCGGCCCGGGGCTGGACAAGCTTGAGGGCGGCGTCCAGGCCGGCCGCGCGCTGCGCGAGAAGTACTTCGCCGACTGCTACCACCAGGCCTGCGATGCATGGACGCCGAGCTGGGATCCGGCGGGCCACGCGGCCGACACCCTGCTGGTCTACGACCTGGGCGCCGAACTGGCCAACAGCCGTCGCTGGCCGCAGTGGGAGAAGGAATCGGAATTCCACGGCGCCCGCGAGAAGAGCGAAGCCGCCCGCCGGTAAACGCACGGCAATGCCGGCCGCTGGCCGGCAACCTCCAAACGCATGGTAGTGCCGGCCGCTGGCCGGCAACCTCATGAACCTTCCGAAAGGATGTGCAGTTGCCGGCCAGCGGCCGGCACTACCCTTCTCGGCCGCGTGGCCGCAGCAGCTTCCAAGCGCCCCAACCGGCGGCGGCGAGCGCGGCCAGGTAGCAGGCCACCATCGTACGCAGGCTGGCCACCGGTGCGGGGTTGATGCCCCGGCTCAGACGCAGATGCAGGGTGCTGGCACCGCTGCCCAGATCCGCTGCCAGCTGCAGCACCAGGGCCGCGCAGAACGCCAGCAGGGCAATACCGAAGCCGATGCGTGGCCAACTCGCCTGGGCGCCGGGCCTGAGGATCAGCCATGCCAGCAGGGTTGCCGCGCCCAGACCCAGTGCGATCCACACCAGCGGCGTGGCAGGAGATGCGGCGGCCACCGGCACTGCACCGGTGGCCGCGATCGCTACGGCGCGCTTACTTGCGGGTGCCGTCGAGCCAGTTGGGGCCCTTGTTGGTGAGGAAGAACACATAGACCACCAACGATACCGCGATCGTTGCGGTGACGTAGATGGCGAACCAGTCCACGTGGCCGGTCTTCAATGCGCCCTGGTACAGCAGCGGTGCGGTGCCGCCGAACAGCGAATTGGCCAATGCATAACCCAGGCCCACGCCCAGTGCACGCACGTGGGTTGGGAACAGTTCGGCCTTCACCACAGCGTTGATCGAGGTGTAGCCGGTGAGGATGACAAAGCCCAGTGCCAAGGTCAGGAACGCCAGCGTCGCATCATGCTGGTGCGGCAATGCGGTGATCAGGTACCAGCTGTAGAGCACGCCGCCCACGCCGAAGAACACCAGCAGGGTCTTGCGGCCGATGATGTCCGACAGCCAGCCGCCGACCGGCTGCAGCACCATCAGGAACGCCAGCACGCCCAGATTGATCAGCGTGCCAGTCATCGGGTCGTTACCGGCGAAGGCGCTCTGGATCATCTTCGGGCCGTTCACCGAGTATGTGTAGAAGGCCACGGTGCCACCGGCGGTGATCAGGAAGCACAGCAGCAGCGGACGCCACTGGTGCACGAACAGTTCGTACATCGAGCCGGACTTCCTGTCCTTGCCCTCGCGGGCCGCTTCGATCGACGACTCCGACAGCGACTCGTCCATGCCACGGCGCAGCCAGAACACGACCACGGCGGCAATGCCACCGATGCCGAACGCGATGCGCCAGCCCCATTCGGAGATTTCCGGCTTGCCCCAGAAGGTCAGCATCAGCAGCAGGGTCAGCTGCGCCAGCACGTGGCCACCGACCAGGGTGACGTAATGGAAGGAGGACAGGAAGCCGCGGCGACCGGGGATGGCGGCTTCGGACATGTAGGTGGCGCTGGCACCGTATTCACCACCGGTGGCAAAGCCCTGCAGCAGGCGCGCCAGCAGCAGGATGACCGCCGCCCAGATGCCGATGCTGGCGGCGGTGGGGGTGATGGCGATGAGGAACGAGCAGAGCGCCATCAGCGTGACCGACACGGTCAGCGCCAGCCGACGGCCATGGCGGTCGGCGAAGCGGCCGAAGAACCAGGCGCCGATCGGGCGCATCAGGAAGGTCGCCGCGAAGATCGCCCACACATACATCGTGGAGTTCTTGTCATCCGGTGAGAAGAACTGCGATTCGAAGTACACGGCAAACACCGAGTACACGTAGACGTCGTACCACTCCACCAGGTTGCCGGCGGAGCCTTTGAGGGTGTTGGAGATGGAACGCCGCAGGGCGGCGCCGTCGGTGCTGGGGACAGCGGATTGGGACGTGGTGCTCATCCGGGTGGGGATCCTCGATGCGGTGCGTCCATGCGGGAAATTGCGCTGCCAGGCGCGCGGTGCGCTGCCGGCCAGCCTCCTTGGTACTGCATCCCACGTCAACGCCGGGTGCCGAACGGGCGGGCGGGGGATGTGACCCTATAGCGTGCCAGCGGGCGGAAGGTCAGGCCATAACCAATACGTGCTAGGCCGGATGCCTGAGCCGCGCGTCTGGCGACATCTTCAGGACTTGTGGGGACGCGAAGTTTCGACCGGGGACACAATGGCGGTTCTGAAGCTGTTTCGGGCCCAAATGCGACAAAGTGCGGCGGTGGCGGCCAGAAGCATTAGCGACGCTGCAACTTCCCACGCAGGGACGTCGACATACAGCAGGCGCACCGGCATGGCGGCCATCGAGGTAAATGGAAACCAGGAGAGCAGCTGGATGAACGTGCCATCCGGGGCGCGCAATCCGCCGAAGCCGATCATGATCATGGTCACCGGAAAGGCAGCCAGACTGTTCCGGAATGCTGAATGGGGGGAGCGGATCATTGTGGCGCAAGCGGCGAAGAACCAGTTCCAGAGCAGCAGCCCGAACAGGCAGAAGGCCAAAAGACTTGATGCGATTGCCCAGGAATTGTCTGGAAGGTGGATGGGCCCCATCGTGCTACCGGAAACAAGTACCCATCCAACCAGTGCATAGGTGCCATACACCGTGACCGTCTTGAGGCCATGGAGGATTGCAGCGCTCACCTTGCAGTCAAGCCAGAAGCCTGGCGGCGTCGCGCTCAGGATCATCTCAGTGGCCGAAGCAAACCGCTCTGCCAACAATCCATGGAACAACATTCCAAGACAGCCCAGGATTGACAGCATTGTCAGCACGACCATCGCGATGGAGACGGCAGCCAGTGGCGCTTGACCCCTAATCATCACGCCGTTCTGATCCATGACCTGCAGCAGGACCGGGGTATCGGCTTTCTGCAGTTCCTCAGTGGATACGTCAAGGGAAGACAGAATATGGCGACGTTGCAGCACGTTGAGGCTCTGCTGAAGATCACCCGCCCAGCTGGGAGAGCGTGCGATCTCAAGTGAGTAGCCGTCTTCGCGGGATTTCAGAATGGGATAGCTGTCGCTTGCAGTGATCTCTCCTGTGTCCAGAAACCGGAAGCGATCGTGCGTCAGACCCGCCACTGGCGTATCAGCAGCGTGTAGATACACGACAGAAGCGGCTTCGCGGGTGACAACGGCATCGCCGGCGAGCTTCACCAAGGCGATCACGATTAGCAGAAGCATCCCCAGGAGTTCCCCTTTCATATCCAGATGCCTTCGGAACTCAAACCCGCATATGACAGCGAATCTTCTCATCCGCATGCTTTCATTTTCCATAGGGACAACCCGGAATGGTCGAAGCGCCGTCACCGCTGGTCCCCTTCATGGTTACAGGGCAAAGATCAAACGCTGTTGCGGGAACCAAGCGACGCTCCTTCAGTACCAGTACCCGCGTTGCAAGACGCTGCAGCAGTTCGAGGTGATGGGCCGAGAGAAGGACGGCTGCCCCCTGCTGGGCTGCCCGGGTGATGAGAGTTGCAGCTGCGACCTGATTGAGGGGATCAAGGCCGGAAAATGGTTCATCCAGTATCAGGACTTTAGGGTGATGGAGCATGCACGATGCCAGCTGCAGTTTTTGCAGATTTCCCTTGGAAAGGCTGGAAACCCGGTGTGATTCCCGGTCGAGGAGACCCACTTCCTGAAGCCAGTGTTGTCGCGCCTGTTTGGTCCGCGCTCCACTCATGCCTCTGAGCTGAGCCCAGAATTCAAGCGACCGTCCCACCGTAACTTCTCCAAAGAGACTCCTGGATTCGGGGAGGTAGCCGATTTCTGTATGCGAAAGCGGAGACGAGTGCATCCCATCCCAGTGACTTACATGACCAGAATCGGCGGGAATGAGATTGCAGATGATGCGGAAGAGCGTCGTCTTTCCTGCGCCGTTCGCGCCAATGAGACCCACAATTTCGCCAGCGCAGACCTCGAGGTCGAGTTCGTGCAGAACAGCCTTCTCACCAAAGCGCTTGCAGATGCGATCAATTGTCAGCATGACCGGCCCCCTGCTCGATCCGGGCCGCGAGCTGGAGTGCCCTTCCCCTCATGAAACGGCTGTGTCTGGAATGGACAAGCCTGACCAACTCAAGTGCGGCGTCGGGTGTCGGACTGCTTGCAACCAATGCTTCCAGTGCAGCCATTCTGACCCGTTCCACGGCGTGGCTGCGGAAGATGTCGCGAAGAACATGTTGCGCCTCGCCATTTCCGGACCCTGCGGCAATCATGAACATCGGGAGTGCGCTGGATCTGTTGATCACATTCGAGATCGTCCAGTTCTCTGGATGAAATTCGTATTGGTCCATTGTGACGCTGCGCAGAGAGTGTTCCATGATGTTGATGCTTACGGAGAATCGCTCTGGTGCGATCTGTCGATGGATGTCCGTGAAAGCTCTGTACAGCAGGATCTTTCCCTCTGACAAAGCGGATCTCTCGATGAACTTCAGGTCGACCTGCTCGCCAGGAACGCCAGGCACTTTGGCGTAGTCGTACTCAAAGTAGTCGCTGCTGTATCCAGGGCCCTGATAGCCAACGGTGAGGAAATTGAAGTTGTGATCGTGAGGGACGCCATAGAAGAAGGCTCCCTTTCCGCTGGAGAGCAGGATTTCATCGTTCTCCCCCGGCCAGAAGCAGGCCCGCAGGAAATAACTCTGGCCAGCCACCTGAGGCGCATGGAGCATGAACACCTGAGGCGTATAGTCATTGTCGGCCTGAATGTCTTGATTGTCTTTGAGCTCCCCACAGATCATCTCCGAAAGGAAGTCGCGATTGTTCGCCAGCTGCTTGAGTGCAGGGGCGACAGAGATCATTGAGTCATGATCTCGGGGGTCGAGCGAAGACTGTCGCAGGTGTTCGACCAAGTCGGAAAGTTCGATGACTTCAGGTGATTCATATTGAATATGAACGGGCATGGTTGATTTCATCCATTGTTCGTACATTGCGCGGCAAGCATCCGGATCTCGTCGTCGGAATCCGACCTCGACATTTCGTGGAGCCTCCGACGTGCCGCCTCCGGATCCAACCGGTGGAGCGATCGAATCGCATGCCAGCGTATGAATGGTGTCGGATGCGTTGAGATGTGCAACAGCATCTGCACATTCCGTTGGCCCGGAATCTCGGCGAGAACGCTGGCGAGGAGGTGAAGTCGTGACTCCTCTACATTGGCTGCCGTATGACCAAAGAGTGTGCCGCTGCCTACAGCGAAGTGCTGTGTCGTGCTCAGGCGCGGTTGACGTGAGATGCAGATCAGCATGCCTACCGGGCGCATTCCGTTGCAGAGATGCATGCCCTGTTTTCCGCCTTCAAGGAAGACGTGGTCGTCAGCGCAAGCTCGCTTGATCTGTGGTGTGGAAAGACGGGCTTCGCAGTCGGCATCGCCAGACTCGACGTTGAATGTCCGGTACTCCACATCCTGCCCACGGGCGAAAAGTATCAATGAGTCTGAGCCGGAGATTGAAATCCCGGTGTCGGCAGTTGATCGCGTTGAGAGATTGAGCTTGGTCGGCAGGCTCTGCATGTAGTGAACCTGTACTGCAGAATCCTTGTAGATGACCAGACCATTCAGCGGTGACTTGGCGAAAAAACGCTCTGGGGTGACGTAGAGCGGGCTTTTGAGATGTTTTTTGCATTCGTGCAGGAAATGGTCTGCCAGAATGATCGGGTCAAACTGACGGCAGATCGATATCATCAGGCGCTCGTTCAGATGTACGTCGCCGCGGCCATTGATATCCATGCTGAGCTGACGAACCCGCGCTGCGCAGCCAGATTCTCTCAAGACATCGAAAAGCGTGTTCTTGCTGCCGTAGATGGCTTTCAAACTGCGCAGCTCCGCAGGTTCGTCAGCCAGATCGGACATCCTTTGAGGATTCTCCATGGTGCCTCCCAAGAGTTGGTGGACCGGGAATCCGGTCCACCTTGGCATCCGATTCACTGCGGGGTTGGGTGGATACCCCGGTTGATGAATATTCCGACGACAATGCCAACTGCGGCGCAACCTGGGCCAGTGGTTTCGATAAGAACACAGGATCCGTACATGCCTACGGATCTCTTCTGCCCTGGCAGATCGGAGGATTTCATTGTCATTTCCTCAGGTAGGCAGAACGGCAATTACGATTGCGACGGCAATCAAGACCGGCTCGATGGGAGAGCAGAGCAGGGATGTTCCAGTCATCCCTACCGGTATGGCCAAAGGGGGTAACGAGGTGTGCACTTGATTCTCTCCATGTGAGGTTCTGATGGCCCGCAGATCTGTGCAGGCAGGTTCGTTGTCGTGCATCAAACGCCGTGATTCCTTGACGCAACTCCCAATTCCGCGTCCCCGGTTGATTCGTGTCAGCCGCCGCGCGGAAAAGGTGTCTCCTCGGCCGGAGGTCATCAGCCGCAGACTGAGTGCGGGCCGGGAAAACTCCGAGCCTGCCGTAGGCGAAAATCAGCTTGTCGAAAACTGGGGTGATATCCGTCAGCCGAACGTCCTAAAATCCGTCTTCCCCCGGCTCCCTGGTGTGTCATGTCGGCTCCCCCCGTTCCGTCTGCGGCTGCCCCCCGGGGTGGCCTTGTCGTGCTGGCACTGCTGCTGGTCTATGTGGTCTGGGGTTCGACCTACCTGGGCATCGCCAAGGCCCTGCATGGCGGCGCGCTGCCATTGACGATGGTCTCCGGCAGCCGGTTCATCATTGCCGGCGGCCTGATGTACCTGGCGCTGCGCCTGTTCTGGAAGATGCCCGGACCCACCCTGCGGCAGTGGCGCAACCTGGTCATCATGGGCGTGACCATGCTGGTGCTGGGCAACGGCATGGTGGTGCTGGCCGAACGCGAGGTGTCATCCGGCCTGGCCGCTACCGCGGTGGCCTCGGTGCCGTTGTGGATGGCGCTGTTCTCGGCCCTGCGCGGGCAGCATGCCAGCAAGGGCGAATGGCTGGGCATCGCCGTTGGCTTCGTCGGCGTGGTCTGGCTCAACGCCGGCAGCAGCCTGACCGCATCGCCCACCGGGCTGGTGCTGCTGCTGATCGCGCCGGTCGGCTGGGCGTTCGGCTCGGTGTGGGCACGCGGGCAGGATCTGCCGGGGCCGTTCATGACGGCCGCCGGGCAGATGATCTGCGGTGGCGTGCTGCTGGTGCTGATCGGCCTGGTCGTCGGCGAGCGCCCCACCACCCTGCCCGACAGCGGTGGCCTGCTGGCGATGGCCTACCTGTGCGTGTTCGGTTCGATCGTGGCGTTCACCGCTTACGTCTGGCTGCTGCAGAACGTGCGCCCGGCGCTGGCCGGCAGCTACGCCTACGTCAATCCGGTGATTGCTGTCCTGTTGGGGGCTGCATTGAATGGTGAATGCTTTGGTTGGCGCGATTTCCTGGCCATGACGGTGATACTTCTGGGTGTGGTGGTACTGACGATGGCAAGGACACGCAAGCGATGAGCATGGACGAGAAAGAACAGCGACGGGGCCTGTTGATCACTGCCTCCACCTTCGTGCTGTGGGGGCTGGTGCCGGTGTACTGGCATCTGCTCAACGAAGTGCCCTCGTTCCAGATCATCGCCCATCGCATCATCTGGAGCGCCGTGCTGGTGGTGGCCTGGCTGCTGATCGCCTCGCGGCTGGGCTGGTGGAAGAAGATCGCCGCGCAGCCGCGTGCGCTGCCGATCCTGGCGGTATCGAGCCTGACCATCGCCTTCAACTGGGGCCTGTACATCTGGGCGATCAACGCAGGGCATGTGATCGAAACCAGCCTGGGCTACTTCATCAACCCGCTGGTGAACGTGCTGCTGGGCGTGCTGGTGCTGAAGGAGCGCCTGCGCCGCGTGCAGTGGCTGGCGGTGGCCATCGCCGCGGTGGGCGTGGCCTGGCTGACCCTCGATGCGGGCACGCCGCCGTGGATCGCGCTGGGCCTGGCGTGCTCGTTCGGCCTGTACGGCCTGCTGCGCAAGCTGGTGTCGGTCGATCCGGTGGCCGGGCTGGGCGTGGAAAGCCTGTACCTGTTCCTGCCCGCGCTGGGCTTCGCGCTGTGGTCGGAAAACGGCCATGGCGGTGGCTTCTTCGGTGGCTGGGGCTGGGCCAACGACCTGATGCTGATTTTCGGCGGGGTGATCACGGCGGTGCCGCTGATCGGCTTCGCCTACGGGGTCAAGCGCATCCCGCTGTCGCTGGTCGGCATCCTGCAGTACATCGCACCGAGCCTGCAGCTGCTGCTGGGCGTGTTCTTCTTCCACGAGGCGTTCGACACGGCCAAGGCGATCGGCTTTGCCGCGATCTGGGCCGGCCTGGTCCTGTACGTCGGTGACAACGTACGGGCGATGCGCGGCGCGAAACGGTAGCGCCTCGGGGGGGCAGAGCCTTCGCGATGAAAAGGGGCCGACCCCCACAAAAAAGAACGGCGCCCCGAGGGGCGCCGTTCTGCTTCCATCCACGGCCAGGAGAGAGTTGGCCGGGGCGGGAACGCGGTTGCAGGCTTAGAAGCGCTGCTGGTACTTCATGTACATGAAACGACCGATGTCGAAGCCACCGTAGTAGGTGAAGCTGCTGTTGGGCTGGCTGTACATGATCGGACCCTGGTGGTCGAACACGTTGTTCAGGCCCAGCGACACGGTGCCATCCCACGGCAGGCTGTAACGCACCTGCAGGTCGTGGAAGGTGTTGGAACCCACCTTGCGGCTCGGCTGTGCATCGGTATACGGCGAAACGAAGTCGGCCATGTTGCAGTCCGGGCCACCGCCCAGATCGTACGAGCAGGCTTCCTTCATGCCCGAGTAGTAACGGGCGGTCCAGCCGATGCCGAGGTTGCCGTACTGCCAATCCAGGTTGAAGGTCGAACGTACGCGGAAGTCACCGGCCCAGCCCACGCGCTGCTCCACCGGGGTGGTGGCGGCGCTGTCGTTGCGCTGCTCCAGGTAGTCGGTGTAGGTGGTGTTCCAGTTGATGGCGAACTTGCCGTAGGCGGTTTCCGGCAGGCGGTAACGCACACCGATGTCATAGCCGGCGGTTTCGCGGTAGCCGGCGTTGACCAGCGAACGATCCAGCGCCGAAACCTGGCCGCGGGTGGCCGCAGCGGTGGAACGGGTGAAGCGACCGCATGCCGAATCCACGCCCTGCACGTAGCACTGGTTGAGGATGTCGGTAGCCGACTCGCCCACGATGGCGTTGTCGATGCGGATCTTCCACCAGTCCAGGCTGACGTCCAGGCCCTGCACGAATTCCGGGCTGTAGACCAGGCCGACGGTCCAGGTCTTGGCGGTTTCCGGCTTCAGTTCCGGGTTGGAACCGGAGTTGAAATCGGAGGTGGCCTGCTGGCCCGGGCGGTTGGCAAGGTTGCCGTCCGAACCGGTCTGCTGACGGAAGTTGGCAGGCACGTTCAGCGCCTGGCAGCGTGCTGCCACGGTCGGGCTGCTGGCGGCGATGCCGAACTTCGTATCGCACGGATCGGTGAACGAATCGCGGCTGGAAACCGCGCCACCGTAGAGATCGTCCACGGTCGGTGCACGGAAGCCGGTGCCGTAGGTGGCGCGCACCAGCAGGCTGTCGATCGGCTTCCACTTCAGGCCGAACTTGCTGTTGGTGGTCGAACCGAAGGTGTTGTAGTCGGTGTAGCGACCGGCCAGGTCCAGCGACAGCTCGCGGGCGAAGGCCATGTCGGCCAGCAGCGGCACCTGCATTTCCAGGTAGACCTCGTTGAGCGAGTAGTCGCCACGGGTCGGCTGGCCGGTGGTGCCGGCGATCTGGCCCTTCTGCACCATCAGGTCCGGGGTGTAGCTGGCTTCTTCGCTGCGGTGCTCAACGCCCATCGCGCCCATGATGTCGCCGGCCGGCAGGGTGAACAGCGAGCCGGAGATGTTGGCGCTGGCGACCTTGGTGGTGCTGCGCATCTTGTCGACGAAGCGGGTGAACAGGTAGTCCTGCACGTCCTGGTTGCCCAGCGAGCCCGGGCCGGTGTAACCCATCGGCGCAGCCGGATTCCACGGCACGCAGCCGGCGATCACCGCACCCGGCGTACCGCAGCGGGCCACATCGCCGTCCATGAAGGACGGGCCGACGGCCAGGTTGACGTTCGGCTGGTACATGCTGCCGGTGCCAACGCGCTCGCCTTCATTGCGGTTGTACATGTAGCTGACGTTCCAGTCCCAGTAGCGCGAACCGGTTTCGAAGCTGCCTTCCAGGCCGAGGCTGGCACGCTTGGTTTCCAGCGTGTTCTCGGTACCGCGCGGCAGCTCTTCGGTGCGGTGCGAGAACAGCACGTCCTGGCCCCACTTGTTGAAGGTGCTGTCCTTGGACAGCGCAGCGCGCGTGCCGTTGCGCGACTGCGCAGCCGAGACCGAGTACGGGTAGCCGGCCAGGTGCTTGGTCGACTCGCGCTTGCTGTACAGCGCATCGGCGACGATGCGCAGGTTGTCGGTGATCGAGAAGCCGCCGTTGGCGAACACCGAGGTGCGCTCCAGGCCGCTCAGCAGGCTCATGTTGGTCTTGGCGTTGGCGCCGTCAGCCGGATCCGGCGTGTGGAAGTTGCCGGCGCTGCTCGGGTCGCCGCCCGGGCCCACGGTCAGCGGCTTGCCACCGACGGTGACCGTGCCCCACTGGGTGGTCGGGCTCAGCGCGTCGACGTCGTCGGCATGGCGCGGCCCACCCGGGTAGCGGCTGAACGCGCGCGCATCGCCGAGGATCTCGTCTTCCTTGGTGCGCTCGGCGCCGACGCTGAACCAGCCGCGGTCGAAGGTCTTGCCGAAGGTGGCGCTGTAGGAGCGCTTCTGGCCGTCGCCTTCACCGTACTGGCCGACATAGACGCTGGCTTCGCCACCGTCGAAGTTCTTGCGGGTGATGATGTTGACCACGCCGGCGATGGCATCCGAGCCGTACAGCGCCGAAGCGCCATCGGTCAGCACTTCCACGCGTTCGACGATCGCCGACGGAATCGAGGCCAGGTCGGAGTAACCGCCGGCGCTGACGCCCATGCGGCGGCCGTCGATCAGCACCAGGCTGCGTTCCGGGCCGAGGTTGCGCAGGCTGACATACATGCCGCCGAAATCGCGCGAGGAGCTCAGCGAGGACGAACGGCTCAGGCTCGGTGCGCCGGCTGCCGTGACGTCCTGCAGGATGTCGGCAACGTTGACGTAGCCCTTCTTCTCGATGTCGGCGCGGTTGAGTGCCACCACCGGCTGCGCGGTCTCGACACTGGCCTGGCGGATGCGCGAGCCGGTGATCTCGATGCGGTCGAGGTTGGTGGGGGTATCACCGGCTTCCTGTGCGAAAGCGGGCGTGGTGCAGCTGGCGGCCAGCGCGATGACGATCGCGTTGCGCAGCGGGGTGGTCTTCAGGGACATCCGTGAAATCTCGTGTTTCAGAAAAAACATGCGTCCGTTCTATGGACGCGTGGGGTGCTGCAAACCAACGTGGGGGCCGGATTCTAGAGTGTTTTCATCGGCAACTGTTTGTCCGCGCGCGCTGTAACGCCGCGAAAATGAATCGCAACCAACAATCCACAGGTGCACTGTGCGCAACGTCACGCGCGCTGCGTTTGCGATGGGCAGAGGCACCGATAGCGGCGGTGTCTGCGCAATCTGTAATCGTTGTTGCGTGCGTACACGCATCCATCCACGCATGGCGTGGATCTACTGCAACAACGTCGGCGTCCACACCATGCGGATGGGCCAGTAGATCCACGCCATGCGTGGATGGACCAGTAGATCCACGCCATGCGTGGATGGGCCAGTAGATCCACGCCATGCGTGGATGGGCCAGTAGATCCACGCCATGCGTGGATGACGCGCAGAAAAAAGGGACGAAGCCTTCGCTCCGTCCCCTGCGCAACGTTCATTCAATCAATGCGTGATGCTCAGGTCTCGCGCAGCGCCGTGGTGATCGGCAGGCGTGCCGCGCGCAGCGCCGGGAACAATCCGCCCACCAGGCCGATGCCCAGCGCCCACTTCAGCCCGCTCCACAGCAGTTCCGGCGATACATGGAACTTGAACACCACCGCGCTGAAGTTGCTGCCGATGGTGGACACGCTGTAGCCGTTGAACAGCAGCCACGCCACCGCGCAGCCAAGCAGTCCGCCGAGCAGGGCCAGCAGCATGGTCTCCAGCATCACCGCAGTCACCACCGGCAGGCCACGGAAGCCGATCGCACGCATCGTGGCGATCTCGCGTGCGCGCGTGGCCACGGCGGCATACATGGTGTTGAGCGCACCAAACACAGCGCCTACGGCCATGATGGTGCCGATCACCTTGCCGAGGATGTCGATCAGCTTGGTCAATCCACCACCCTGCTTGCTGTAGTAGACGCGGGTGGTTTCCACGTCCAGCTTCAGGCGCGGATCGGCGGCCACGGCGGCCTTGAACTGCTCGAAGCCGGCCTTGCCGTCGGTACGCACGCTGATCGACTGCCAGGCACTGCGCTGGTAGGTGGTGGCCAGCGTGTCGGCGTCGGTCCACAGTTCCGAGTCATGCGCATCGCCGGTAGCGAACACGCCCACGACCGTCCAGGTCTGGTTGCCCAGGGTGAGCGTTTTGCCAACATCCATGTCGCGGAACTGGCTCCTGGCGCCCTGGCCGACCACGATCTCGCGCAGGCCGGCGGCGAACCGGCGGCCTTCGACGATCCTGACCTTGTCATGCACGGCCCACGCCTGCGGGCCGACACCGCGGAACTGCGCATTGACGTCGGTGCCATCGGCCTTGGACACCAGGTTGACCACCTGCGAGAGTTCCGGCGACAGCAGCGGCCGCCCCTGCGCATCGCGGGTGATGCCGGGCAGGGTGGACAGCGTCGGGACCTGCTCGCGGGTGATGACCGAGTTGGTCTCGGCCTGCGAACCGCCGCGCAGCACGATCGCGGTGGTGTCATCGCCGGTGTTGTTGAGCGTGGCCTGGAAGCCTTCGCCCATCGCCAGCATCGCCACCAGCACGCCGACCACGCCGGCGATACCGACCACGATCACCGAGGAGGCACCCCAGCGCTGCGGCAGGCTGGCGATGCCGATGCGGGTGGCGGCCAGGGCCAGCCGGCCACTGCGGGTGAGCGCCAGCCACAGCCCCAGCAGCACCGCGATGGCGGCGACGCCGATCCACGGCAGGCTGATCCACACCACCAGGCCGACGACCAGCAGCAGTACGGTCACCGCGTTCCCCAGCCACTTCTTGAGCTTGTTCATGTCGGTGTCCTCTTCAGCGGCCGGCGAGCGCGTCGACGATCTTCAGGCGCTTGGCGCGCAGTGCGGGCAGCAGCCCGACCACGATGCCGATCACCACGATCAGGACGATGCCCACCAGCCAGGTCGGCGTCGGTACGTGCGGCGGCAGCATGCCCATGCTCTTGGGACTGATGGCCGGCAGGATCAGCGCCGCCAGGCCCATGCCGATCAGTCCACCGAGGCCGATCAGCAGCACCGATTCGACCATCACCAGGGTCAGCACCGTGCTGTCCTTGAAGCCCAGCGTCTTCAGCGTGGCCAGTTCCGGAACGCGCTCGCGCACCGCCTGGGCCATGGTGTTGCCGGTCAACAGCAGCAGGGTGAAGAACACCGCGCCCATGATCGAGGTGACGATCATGCCGATGTCGGCGAACTGTTTCACGAACGCCTGCTGGAACGCCGATTCGGTCTGGGTCTTGGTTTCGTGGTCGGAATTGGCCGAGATCGCATCGATGGCCTGCGCCACCCGCGAGGACTGGTCGGGGTTGTCCAGCGTCACCGTGTACCAGCTCACCTGGTTCTTGATGTAGTCGTTGGACTCATCGAAGTACTTCCAGTTCATCATCAACTGGCGTTCCTCATTGGCCGCCAGTGCGCGATCCTTCGAGCGGTAGATGCCCTTCAGTTCCAGCGGCCAGTCGTTGCTGCCGCCACGCGGGAAGATGGTGGCCTGCAGCGGGATGGTGTCGCCGATCTTCCAGCCGAACTGCTTGGCCAGCGTCTCGCCGACGATCGCGCCGGTACGGGTCTGCTGCCAGTCCTGCAGCTGCGCCGGGTCGATCTGCAGCTCGCGGTAGACATCGAAGTAGTTGGGCGCTACCGAGAAGTTGGGGAAGAAGTTCTTCGGGTCCTGGTAGATGCCGCCGAACCACATGCCGTAGGTGACATCGCGCACGCCACTGACCTGGCGGATCTGCGTTTCCAGGCGGATCGGCAGCGACTGGGTGATCGACAGGCGCGAAGCCACCACCAACCGGTTGGCACCTTCCACGCTGCCACCGGACGAGAACGCCACGCGCACCGAGTCGAGCATGCCGAACAGCAGGAACGCGGCCACTACCGACAGCAGGGTCAACAGGGTGCGGGTGCGGCTGCGGAACAGCTGCGCCCAGACCAACGAGAAGTATTTCATCGCAGTGGCCTCCGTCAGTGGGCCAGCGGCGCGTCGGCCAGCTCGCCCTTGTCCAGGTGCACCGTGTGGGTGGCGTACTCGGCGGCCTTCGGGTCATGGGTGACCATGATGATGGTCTTGCCGTGTTCGCGGTTGAGCTGCTGCAGCAGGCCCAGGATCTCTTCGGCGGACTGGCGGTCAAGATCGCCGGTAGGTTCGTCGCAGATCAGGAAGGTCGGGTCGGAGACGATCGCGCGGGCGATCGCCACGCGCTGCTGCTGGCCGCCGGACAGTTCGTTGGGGCGATGGCTGCGGCGGTCGGCCAGGCCGACCAGGGTCAGCGCGATCTCGGCATTGCGCTTGCGCTGCGCCGCGCTGAGGTGGGTCAGCAGCAACGGCAGCTCCACGTTCTTCTGCGCGGTCAGCATCGGCATCAGGTTGTAGAACTGGAACACGAAGCCGACATGGTGGCTGCGCCACGTCGACAGCTGGCCGCCACTCATCTGGTCGATGCGCTCGCCTTCGATGCTGATCTCGCCGCCGGTGGGGTTGTCCAGACCGCCGATCAGGTTGAGCAGGGTGGTCTTGCCGGAACCGGACGGGCCCATCAGTGCGACGAAATCGCCGCTGGCGATATCCAGGTCGATGCCGTGCAGCACCTGCACCTTTTCGGGGCCACGCTGGTAGGTCTTGGTGATGTTGCGCAGTGAAACCAGGGTCGACATGGGTGGTTCTCCACGAAAGGCGGGAAACGGGAAAGCGTCCCGGCCAACGGCCGGCGCGCGTCGAACAGTGGTGCTATCCAGCGGTACTGCCGGTGGCGCCATGCAGGCGCCGGGCCGTTACTGCGCTTGTTTCTGCTTGACCCTGGTGCCGTCGCGCAGGGTGTCCGGCGGGTTGACCACCACCGACTCTCCTGCGCTCACGCCCTTGAGGATCTGGCGGTCCTTGCCCATCGCCTGGCCCGCCTCGACCGTGCGCTGCTGCACACGGTTGTCATCGCCCAGCGCGAAGGCCACCGACGCACCCTCACGTTCGACCACCGCAGTGGCCGGAACGCGCACGCCCTGTGGCTTGGCTTCGGTCTGCGGCTTGGCCTGTTCCAGGAAGCTGACCCGCACGCCCATTTCCGGCACGATGCGCGGGTCCTTCACTTTCAGTGCCACCCGCACCTTCACCGTGGCCTTGCCGCGGTCGGCAGTGGGGACGATGGCGATCACCTCGGCCGGGATCTTCCAGTCCGGGTAGGCGTTGAGCGTGGCTTCCACCGGCATCTTCGGCTGCACGCGGCCGATGAACGCTTCGCCGACCTCGACTTCGATCTCCAGCGATTCCATGTCGACGATGGTGCCGATGCCGGTACGGGTGAAGCCACCACCGGCCGACAGCGGCGAGACGATTTCGCCGGGCTGCGCGGCCTTGGCGGTGACCACGCCGGAGAACGGCGCGCGCACGATGTTGTTGTCCACGCCAAGGTCGGCGATGGACAGCTGGTCGTTGGCAACCTTGACGTTGCGTCGTGCGGTTTCCAGCTGCGCACGCAGGCTGTCACGCTGGGCCACGGCCTGGTCGTACTGCGAACGCGAGACCAGCTGCTGGCCGATCAGTGCCTGCAGGCGGCTGGCTTCAGCGGCGGCCTGCTTCTGCTGGGCTTCCAGGCCGACCACCTGGCTGCGTGCGGCCTGCAGCTGCGAGGCGTACAGGTTGCGCTGCGCGTCGGCATCGATCGGGTCCAGGGTGGCCATGATCTGCCCCTGTTCCACCCGCATGCCTTCTTCGATCATCACCTCGCGCACCTTGCCGGTGATCTTGGCCGACACCGTGGCCATGCGCCGGGCGACCACGTAGCCGCTGGCGTCGAGCACCGAGCTGCTGGCGCTGCCCTGCTGGATGGCCACCGCCGGCGCGGTGTCCACTTCCACGGTGGGCGCGCGGCCGAACAGTGCGAATGCACCACCGGCCAGCAGCACGATGATCACGGCCACGGCGATCCACAGCCAGCGACGGCCACCACTGCCGCCACTGGAGGCGGGCGGCGGCGACTTGCGGTCGATACGGAGTTCCTTCAACAGCTCGGCAGAAGCGTTCATTCGTTCCATCACAGGCGTTCGGGCGGGTGTGACCGGAAGGGCAGGCAGCGGCGGTTCCGGCGGTGGAGCGTGCGGCACAGCATGAAGGCAGGTGCATCGGCGATGGCAGTGACAGCTGTCATCCGATGTCATTGACGGCGGCAACTGCGAAATGTGACCACGGCGGCACAGGATGGCAACGTCCCCGCTACCGGTACCGCCATGGATACGATCGCCCCGTCGCTGGCCCGCCTGCAGCAGGTGCAGGTGCGTTACCGCGACCATACCGCCCTGCACGGCATCGACCTGCAGGTGCGCGGTGGCCAGGTACTGGCCCTGCTGGGCCGCAACGGTGCCGGCAAGAGTACCGCGATCAGCGTGCTGTTGGGCCTGCGCCGTGCCGACTGCGGCCAGGTCGAGCTGCTGGGCGGTGATCCGCAGCAGCGCGCCAGTCGTATCAGCCTCGGCGTGATGCTGCAGAGCACCAGCCTGCCGCCGATGCTGCAGGTGGATGAACTGGTGGCGCAGGCGCGCCGCCGCCTGCGCCGGGTCGGCTGAACTGGCATGATCGGCAGCGATCGTCCCCGCCTGGAATCTCCCATGCCACCGAGCTGGCTTGCGTCCCTGCTGCGCCCCGCGCCGGATTCGGCGGTGGCCGAACTGCTGCGGCGTGGCAAGTCGCCCTGGAGTGGTGCGATCCACCTGCTGTGGTCGGTCTGGATCTTCCTCACCCCGGTGCTCGGGAATGGCTTCACGCTGCGCTGGTTGTTGCTGACGCTGGCCAGCTATCCGTTGTTCCTGCTGTTCTATGCCAGGGTGATGCTGGCGCCACGGCACCACGCCTGGCGCTACGCGCTGGGCATGATTGCGATGGCCCTGGCGCTGCTGCCGTGGTATCCGTCGGGACTGAGCTACTTCGTGTTCGGCTGCGTGATGATCCGCATGAGCAGCCGCGGCGGCTGGTGGGTGTACCTGTTGCAGCTCACCGGCCTGAATCTCCTGTTCTGCAGCACCGCGCTCTACTTCGGTTATCCGTGGCAGGCCATGGTGTGGATGCCGGCGGTGTCGTTCATTGTCGGGCTGGTGGTCAACGTGGAGGCCTTGAGCCATCAGCGCGACGTTGCCCTGCAGCTGTCCCAGGACGAGGTGCGGCGCCTGGCGACCACCGCCGAGCGCGAGCGCATCGGCCGTGATCTGCATGACCTGCTGGGGCATACGCTGTCATTGATCACGCTGAAGCTGGAACTGGCGCGCAAGCTGTACGACCGCGATGACGCGCGTGCCCGGCAGGAAATCGGCGAGGCCGAGGACATTGCCCGCGAGGCGCTGGCGCAGGTACGCAGTGCGGTCACCGGCATCCGCGCCAGCGACCTGGCCGGCGAACTGGCCTCGGCACGCCTGCTGCTGGAATGCCAACAGGTACACCTGCAGTACATGCCGCCGCCACCGATGCCAGTGGAGGTAGAGCGTGGGCTGGCACTGGTGCTGCGCGAGGCGGCGACCAACATCGTGCGCCACGCGCAGGCGACCCGGGTGCAGGTGGATTTCATGCTTGAGGACCGACAGTTGGTGATGCAGATACGCGATGACGGCCGTGGTGGTGTGCAGGCCGAGGGCAACGGATTGTGTGGCATGCGTGAGCGCGCAGCGGCGCTGGGTGGCCAGTTGACGCTGCAGTCGCCGCGCGGGGAAGGCACGCTGCTGACCGTGCGCGTGCCCCTGGTGGCCGCGACTACACCGCTGTCGCCGGCATCGCTGGCACAGGGAGGCGCGGCATGATCCGCATCCTGCTGGCCGAGGATCAGGCGATGGTGCGCGGCGCGCTGTCGGCGCTGCTGGGTCTGGAACCGGATATCGAGGTACTGGGCAGTGCTGCCGACGGCGAAGCCGCCTGGCGCATGCTGCAGCAGCTGCAGCCGGACATCCTGGTCACCGACATTGAGATGCCGGGGCTGAGCGGGCTGGAACTGGCCCAGCGCATCGCCCGCCATGAACTGCCGATCAAGGTGGTGATCGTGACCACCTTCGCCCGTGCCGGTTTCCTGCGCCGCGCGCTGGAAGCGGGCGTACTGGGCTATCTGTTGAAGGATGCACCGGCCGAGAACCTGGCCGAAGCACTGCGCAAGGTGAAACAGGGTATCCGTGCGATCGATCCGCAGCTGGCGCTGGATGCGTGGTCGCAGGCCGACCCGCTGACCGACCGTGAGCGCCGCGTACTGCGCCTGGCAGGCGAGGGCCGCACCGCCAGCGAGATCGCCGAGCAGCTGGGGCTGTCGCACGGCACAGTGCGCAACTACCTGTCCGAATGCATTGGCAAGCTGGGTGTGGCCAACCGGATCGAGGCGTACCGGCTGGCGCGGCAGAAGGGGTGGTTGTAGGGGGTGTCACTTTTCTTTTCGCGTGCACCGCGCTGCAGGAGCAGCGCGGAACGGCGTAGCCGGCCCGTAGGGTGGCGCACATGGATGTGCGCCATCAAAGAAAGTAACCAAAAGAAACGCGCCGCCGGCCGCGAGCCGGTGCTGCGCACCGGTACCCTGCGCTTCTCGGTCCGTCGAGGGACGGCGCGCAGAAGTCAGCCGACTAACAGTCGGCTCTACAGGACATCGGCGCCTCTTCGCCCTCGCCGGACCTGTGGTGCTCGGCTCGCTCAAGGCGGAATGGAAGGTCACGATCAACGGCAAAGGCATCCACGCATGGCGTGGATCTACTGGGTGCAGCTGCGGCTTTTGACGTTGGGTCCGCCTTCAAGCGAGCCGAGCACCGCAGGTCCGGCGAGGGCGAAGAGGCGCGGGTGTCTGAGCGCAGCGAGTTCCCGCGCCGTCCCTCGACGGACCGAGGAGCACAGGGCACCGGCGTGCGAAGCACGCCGGCTCGCGGCTGGCGGCGCGTTTCTTTTGGTTACTTTTCTTTTCGCGCGAAAAGAAAAGTGACACCCCTCCGCAGTCGCGGAAAAGGGCAGCCGGGAACCCCCGGCGAACCCATTCACTCCTTCCCGCGTGCCATCGCCTGGAACACGCCATCGCGGCGCACCCACAGGTGGAACAGCGCCGCACCCACGTGCATCAGCACCGTGGCGAACAGCACGTAGGCCAGCAGGCTGTGCGCATTGCGCAGCGCGGCGTACAGCGCTGGCGTGTGCGGCACGATCGGCGGCAGGTGCAGGCCACCGCCCAGCACGATCGGGTAGCCGCCGGCCGACAGCATCGCCCAGCCGATCAGCGGCATCGCCAGCATCAACGTGTACAGCATCCAGTGCGAAGCCTTCGCCGCCAGCACCTGCCACGCGGGAAGATCCGCTGGCAGCGGCGGTGGGCGATGGCGCAGGCGGTTGTACAGGCGCAGCACCGCCAGCAGCAGGATGGCGATACCCAGCGGCCGGTGCAGGTCGATCAGCATGGGGCGCAGGTGCAGCGAGGCGACCATGGTCACGCCGATGAACAGCATGGCGATGATCATCAGCGCCATGGACCAGTGCAGTACCCGGGCGAGCAGGTTGAAGTGGCCGTTGCCGGTACTCATCGTGCGTCCCCCTTCGTCTGTGCCGCCGCACCGCTGGCGCGCTCGCGCTCGCGGCGGTTGAACGACTGCGAATACACCGCCGAGCGCGCAGCCAGGATCGGGTCGTCGCTGCCGCGCACGCCGCTGGGCACGATCAGCGGATCGAAGTTGAGCTGGCCGCAGACGCCTTCTTCCTGCGACTGCATGCGGTCGAGGCTGAGCACGCCCGCCACCACCTGTTCGCGCGATTCCGGCCACGGCACCGAGGGATCATCGATGGCATCGCCCGGCGCGGCCAAGCTGACCACCAGATTCCAGCGCACCGGGCCGGTGGCCAGGCGCTGCTGCAGTTCCTGGCTGAGGAAATCGACATTGGCCTGCTTGCGTGCCTCTGCATCCATCTCCACCAGCGGCGCCTGCGGCTGCCAGCGCCAGCGCACCGCGCGTTTCTGCCCCTGCGCGTTGGTGAACCAGAAACTGTTGACGCTGTTGAAGGTGGTGTTGGCCCAGCTGCTGGTCCACGGTGCGCTCTTGGCCCACTGCTGGAAGGCCTGTGCGCTGGGGTACCTGGCCAGCACGGCCGCCATCTTCTGCGGGTCGGGCTTGCCGGTGGCCGGATCCGGAATCTGCGCGCGGGTCTGCTCGTAGAACGCCTCGGCGGTGGGCACGGCGAAGAACGGGAAGCTGTTCATCGCCATCCGCCATTCCTGCCCGTCATCGCCCACCAGCTGTACGGCGATGCTGCGCACGCGCGCGCTGCCATCGGCGCCGTGCGGATCGCCACCGCCGATCGATAGCCGGCCCAGCACCGGAACCTTCGCCTGCGAGAACACCCGCGCGCTGGACAGCGTGGGCGCCTGTGCGCTGGGTTCGAACCAGCCACTCACGCACACGCCTTTGCTATGCGCGCGGCGGAAGCCGGGATGCGCAGGGCCGGTGGCCTCGATGGTGTCGGTGAAGCGCTGTGCGGTCAGCCGGTCGCGGCCGATCCAACCGGCCAGCCAGGCGAAGGCGAGGGCAACGATGCCCAGGATCAGTGCGATCAGCGCGATCCAGGGCAAGGGCGAATGCCGGCGCGGCGCGCCCGGCTCCTGGCCGGCGCGGGTGTAGCGGAAGAGCGACATGGTCGGAGTCCTGCCTTCACGGATGTGTGGGTGGGCGACCACACCATCCTCGCAGAACCCGGCCGGGGCCGAAATTCAATTTTTCGTCAGATTTGCAGGGTCATGCAGTGCCGACCAAGGTCGGCACCCACCGGCATGGGTAGCGCCGGGCCATGCCCGGCGGCTCCATCAGCCGTAGCGTGCCTTCAGCATCGTCCAGGCCGAACGCAGGGCCAGGGCTTCGCCACCGGCCGGGCGGCCCGGGCGCTCGCCATCGTTCCAGGCATACACGTCCAGATGTGCCCAGCGCTGTCCGTCTTCCAGGAAGCGTTCCAGGTACAACGCGGCGGTGACCGAGCCGGCCATGCGCGAACCGGCGTTGGCCAGGTCGGCGATGCCGCTGCTCAGGTAACGCAGGTACGGACGCCACAACGGCATGCGCCACACCGGATCGCGGGTGGCGTCGCCAGCCTGCAGCCACTGCTGGGCAACCGTGTCATCGTTGCTGAACAGCGCCGGCAGGTCCGGGCCCAGCGCGATGCGTGCCGCGCCGGTCAGCGTGGCGAAGTCCAGCACCAGGTCCGGCTTCTGCTCACCGGCGAACGTCAGCGCGTCGCACAGGATCACCCGGCCTTCGGCATCGGTGTTATCGATCTCCACGCTCAGGCCCTTGCGGGTGGCGATCACTTCGCCCGGGCGGAAGGCATCCGGGCCGATCGCATTTTCCACCGCCGGTACCAGCAGGGTCAGGTGCACCGGCAGCTGCTGGGCCATCACCAGCCCGGCCAGCGCCAGCGCGTGTGCGGCGCCGCCCATGTCCTTCTTCATGTTGCGCATGCCATCGGCCGGCTTGATGTCCAGGCCGCCGGTATCGAAGCACACGCCCTTGCCGACCAGTGCCAGCGCCGGGTCGGTCTCCTTGCCCCAGCGCAGCACGATCAGCCGCGGCGCACGGTGCGAGGCACGGCCCACCGCATGGATGGCCGGGAAGTTCTGCGCCAGCAGTTCGTCGCCGGTGATGGCTTCCACCTGCGCGCCATGCGCTTCAGCCAGGGCACGCGCGGTGTCTTCCAGCTGCTGCGGGCCCATGTCTTCGGTCGGCGTGTTGACCCAGTCACGCACGCGCAGGCTGGCGGCGATCAGGTCGGCCACTTCGCCGGTCGGTGCAGCCACCAGCTGGGCTGGCGCGCGGTTGCGCTTGCGGTAGCGGTCGAAGCGGTAGCTGCCCAGGCCCCAGCCCAGCTGCAGCAGTGCCTGTTCGGCGGCCGGCAGTTCGCTGGCCAGCTGCCACACGCTGCCTTCCGGCAGGGCATGCGGTGCATGGGCGTAGCTGTAGGCATCGGCACGATCGCCGACGCCGATCACCGCGCCAGCCAGGCCATCGGCGCCGGGCAGCAGCGCAACCGAATGCGCGCCCGCAGTGAAGCCCTGCGACTTCAACCACGCCTGGGTGGCAGCCGATTGGCTGTTCTTCCACGCCTCGAACTGGCTGCGGTCCAGCACGTGCAGCGGCAGTGCGGCGGTGGTGTCGGCGGTGAAGCCAGTGATCTCGCTCATGCGTCAGGTACTCCGGGATGCGTCAGCGTCGGCGGCGTCGAGGTTGGCATCGAGCCAATCGGCCAGGCCGGTGAGGGTGTCGAACTGCAGGTCAGGCTGCAGCTGCGGATGGTTCCAGGTGGCCGCTTCGCGGTTGATCCAGCAGCCGCGCAGGCCGGCAGCCATCGCGCCGGCCACGTCCATCTCGACGTGGTCGCCCACGTGCAGCACCTGCGCCGGGGCGACGCCCAGGCGGTCGCAGGCAGCGTGGAAAATGCTCGCTTCCGGCTTGGCTGCGCCATGCTCGCGGGCGCCCAGCTGGAAGCTGAAGTGATGGGCCAGGCCGATCCGTTCCAGATCGGCGTTGCCGTTGCTCAACGCGGCCACCGGCACCCGCGCGGCGATACGCGCCAGTGCGTCGAGCGCATCGGGGTAGCACTCCACCTGGTTGCGCGCGGCGTAGAACACTTCATACGCCGGTTCCAGAAGATCCAGGCTGGCGCCACTGTTTTCCAGCGCCTCCTGGATCGTCAGCCGGCGCAGCGCGCTCAGGTCGAAATGCAGGTGGGGGTTGTCGCGGAACGAGCGCTCGCGCAGTTCGCGCATGGCCGCCACCGGATACATCGCGGCAGTGGCGGGGCTGTGTTCGCGCATCCAGTCGAACAGGACCTGGTCGATGCGGGCGCCGATCGGAGCGAACGGCCACAGCGTATCGTCGAGGTCGAGGGTGATGGCAAGGACAGGGAATTTCACCCCGCCATTCTACGCCTGCCCGCGCGGGCTTTCATGCGCGAGGCGGGCAGGCGCTGCAGCTGTAACGCCCGTCGATGGAGCGCGCCTCACTCCAGCAGCCGCGCCCAGCCGTGCATGCCGTCCAGCCGCGCCAGCACCAGCTTGATGCAGACCAGCAGCGGTACCGCCAGCAGCAGGCCGATCATGCCCCAGGCCCAGCCGAACACCATCAGCGCCAGGATCAGCACCAGCGGTGACAGTTTCATCTGCCGGCCAAGCACGATCGGTGTCACCAGCTGCCCTTCCAGGGTATGCAGGATCAGGTAGGCGGCCGCAGGCAGCAGTGCCTGCAGCGGGTCGCGGAACTCGACAAAGCCCATCAGCAGCATCAACCCGACGCCGAGCAGCGGGCCGACATAGGGGGCGAAGTTCAGCAGGGCCGCCACGGTGCCCCACAGCAGCGCCTCCTGCAGGCCGATGCCCAGCAGCATCAGCACCGCGGCCAACAGCAGGCCGACAACCGTGTTGATCACGCTGATGGTCAATACGTAGCGCGACACCTCATGCTCGATCGAGCGCAGGATGTCACTGGTGAAGCGCTGCTGCTGCCGGTTCGGGAACAGGGCGATCGCTGCACGCTGCAGGCTCTGTCCGTAGATCATGAAGAACAGCGTCAGCAGCACGACGGCCAGCACCGAGGCGGCCAGCCGCGGCGCACGGGTGAGCATGCGGTAGGGGTCGTCCAGCTGGGTGCGGATCACCTGCACCTTGCGGTTGCCGTCGCCGCCGGCCACGCGCGCGAAATTCTCTGCGGCCTGGTTGGCCTGCTGCACCGGCTTGGTCAGATCCTGCACCTGGCGCGCAACCTTGCGCAGCTGCTGCGGTGCTTCCTGTGCCCAATCCATCGCCGGGCCGATCAGCTGTACCGCCAGCGCACCGGTCACGCCCAGGCCGGCGCCCAGCACCAGCAGGGCGGCGAGCGCGCGCGGAATCCACAGCTTCTGCAGCAGGCGCAGGATGGGGTTGCCGACCAGGGCGAAGAACATCGCCAGCAGGACCGGCAGGATGATGTCCTGCGCCGCCCACAGGGTGAACGCCACGGCCAGGGTCGCCAGGATCACCAGCGACATCGGGCCACGTGGGCGCGAGGGCGGCGGCAGGGGTGCGGACTCGTCCGGCGCAGGCGACGACGGGGACAACAGGGGCTCGCTCATCGACGCACCGACCAGAAAGAGAAGCCCATTATCGGCCCGCCGCGATCAACGCGGCGGGTAAGGTTCGTCAACGTTCGGACAACTCGGTCGCCGCTTCGGCCGGACGGGGCTCATGCGGCTCGGCCTCGGCCACCGGGGGGCGCGCTGCCGGTCGTGCGGCGGCGGCGGGTGGCGGCCCGGCCGCTTCATCCACCTGGTCGGCAGCATCGTCTGCGGTTTCCGCCGCCTGCGCCGCCACCACCGAAGCAAACGCGGCCTGGGCGCTGGCGAACAGGCTGGACACCGAACCGACCATCTGCAGCCAACGCGCTCCGTTGACCTTGCCCGGAACCTCCAGCTTGCCGGCGATGAACCCGCCGGCCAGACCCACCACCACGATGCGCAGTGGCGACCAGCCCTGTCGCCAGACCTGGCTGAGCACGTTCCAGTGGTCCTGGGTCTCGCCGAGGCGCACGGCCATCACCTGTTCGCAACGTTTCACACGCCGCTGCAGTGCACCGAACTTCATGGCTTGCCCTCCGGAATCTGCACGCCGGCATCGGGATCATCATCGGTGGGCTCATCGAACAGGCCCAACCGGGACAACTGACGCCGGGTGGCGTGCATGCCGGTGTGGTGGAAGAAGTAGGAAACGCGCCAGATCGCATAGCCGGTGACGGCCAGGCTCAGCAGCGAGGTGATCAGCAGGGCCTGCAGCCAGCTCAGGCCGAAGCTCTGCAGCAGGGCGATGAGGGTGGCGGCCATCAACAGCCAGGCCGACGCACCGAACACGATGGCGACGCCGGCCCAGGCCAATGCGCGGCCGAACGCGCTGCGGGCCAGCGCGAAGTCCGCCGACGCCAACCGGCGCAACGAACGCAGTGAATGCTTGGCCGAATCGGCAGTCGCCCGGCCGGCTGCGCCGACCTGGCGGATGCTTTCGTCCAACGGCGGCGTGGCCGCCGGATCAGGACGTTGCGTGGTGTCTTCGCTCACGCCGCAGCTTACTTGTCGCTGCCGCGGGCCAGCTTGGCGATGATCCAGCCGGTAGCGAAGGCCACGCCGAACGAGGCCAGCGGACGTTCGCGGATCAGCTCAGCAGCGCTGTCGATCAGGTCCTTGCCCTTGTCCATCAGCGCATCGACCTGTTCCTTGGCGGCGGCACCACCGAACTCGGCAGCCGCCAGGCCCGACAGCGCGCTGTCGGAAAGTTCAGCCTTGACGTTGGCCTTGCCGATGCGCAGTTCGTCGGTCGCGGCGCCGGTGGCGCCCTTGATCGCACCGCCGGCAGCACTGGCGGCCTGCTTCAGGTGGGAACCGGCTTCACCCAGGTGGTCCTTCAGGTTCTCGGTATTGGTGGGGCTCATCGAATCACTCCTGTTGCGATGGGGGAACGGGCGATCGGCGCTTGGCCGACCTGGATGTACAGCAATAGCATCACGTGGGTATAGGGGGCGTTACGGCCAGGCGATCAGCGCATCACCAACTGGCCCTGCTGCTGGCCATTGTTGCGCAGCACGCGCAGCACCAGCGTGGGCGGGCGCTGCTGGAAATTGGCGCGCCAGCTGGCCAGGTCGGCGAACTCGCCCACCGTGGCGTCGGTGATGATGTCGCCCTGCTGCAGGCCGTTGCCGGCGGCGCGGCTGCCGCGCTTGACCTCGCTGACCAGCACGCCGCCCACCCCGGACTGACGCAGCGATTCGGGCAGGTCGACGAAGCTGGCACCGGTCAGGCGCGGGTCCAGGCTCTCGCCGCTGACCACGCGCGCCTGTTCCTTCAGCGTTGCCTTGATCTGCAGTGGCTTGCCTTCGCGGCGAACGTCCAGGGTCAGCACGCTGCCCACCGCCGCCAGGCCTTCCACGTTGTGCAGTGCTTCGGCACTGTCCACACGCTGGCCGTTGGCCGAAACCACCACATCGCCCGGCTTCAGTCCTGCGGCGGCACCGGCCGAACCGGCCAGCACGCGGGTCACCAGAGCGCCACGGGTTTCGCCCAGGCCCAGGCCCTGCGCGATCTGCGCGCTCAGGTTCTGGCTTTCGATGCCCAGCGTGCCGCGCACCACCACGCCATGCTTGACCAGCTGGTCAACCACGCTGCGGGCCAGGTTCGACGGAATCGCCAGGCCCAGGCCGATGTTGCCGGCCATGCTGCCCTGCGGGTTGAAGCTGGCGGTGTTGATGCCCACCAGCTGGCCCTGCAGGTTGACCAGCGCGCCACCGGAATTGCCGGGGTTGATCGATGCATCGGTCTGGATGAAGTTCTGGTAGCCCAACCCGCGGATGCCACTGCGGCCCACCGCCGAGACGATGCCCGAGGTGACCGTCTGGCTGAAACCGAACGGATTGCCGATGGCAACCACGAAGTCGCCCACCCGCAGCTGGTCGCTGTTGCCCAGCTTGATGTCGGTCAGGTTCTGCGCCGGAATGCGGATGAGCGCGATGTCGGTGTCGCGGTCCGAGCCGAGGAACTCGGCCTTCACCGTGCGCCCATCGGCCAATGTCACCTGCACGTCATCAGCGTTGTCGATGACGTGGTGGTTGGTCAGCACCAGGCCTTCGGTGGCATCGATGATGACGCCCGAACCGAGTGACTCGTTGATCCGCTCCTGCGGGATGTCCGGGAACAGGCGGCGGAAGAACGGGTCATTGAAGAACGGGTTGCGTACCCGCACCACCTGCTTGGTGTTGACGCTGACCACCGCCGGCATCGCCTTTTCCAGCATCGGTGCAAGCGAAGGCACCGCCTGCCCGGCAACCGCGGCCGGCAGCGCTGCGGAGGTGGGCAGTACCGCCGGCAGCGGAGCGGCATCGGCACGGTTGTCCAGGTGCGCATTGAGGCCGGTGGCAACGAAGCCGCCGAAGGCAGCGGCGATTGCGAGCGTAAGCAGGGTGGGAAGCGGTCGCATGGGAGTCGGTTCGCAGGCTGAGGTTGGGGCCGTTGACGCATACGGTAGAACAAGCTGAATGAGTGTGTCGCGATCTGGATAAATGGCCCATGAAAATCCGACCCTTGCCGCAGGCGCCGGAAAGCTGACGCGCGCACCACAACGCTGTTCGCGACAGCCGCGAGCGAGCGCCGCAAGGCATGCCGGCAGCGCCCTGATACACCGTGACACTTGCGCAGTTCCGCGCATCCCGACCTTGCGATGACGCCCAGTGCTGTGCGGATGTGTGGCTGCTGCCAGTGCCTGCATCGGCATGCCAACGTCAGGCAGGCTGTGCAGCACACTGCTTAAAAAAAGGGGTTTCCTGACTGCGGGGCGCGTCAGCTGCCGCCATCGCTTACATCAGTTGCGTCGCACCGGATGCGATTGACCGGTCGTGCCCGTTCCACGATAGCCATTGTCGGTATAGCATCGCCCCGTTTTGACAATCCAGGCCCCCAGGAGGGCAACATGAGCAACGGTAATGGTGTGTCGGTCGTGACCGACGCCGTCGAGAACGTGAAAGAAACCGCCACCAATGTCGGCGAGACCATCGCCCACGCCGCCGAAGACGCAGTGAAGTCGGTCAAGAAGACCGTCAAGCGCGCCAGCAAGGCTGCCACCACCCGCGTCGCCAAGGCCAAGAAGGTCGTGGCCAAGGTCGAGAAGACCGTTGCCAAGAAGGCCGAGAAGGCTGCCAAGTCGGTCGGCAAGACCGTTGCCAACGCCAAGAAGAAGCTGGAAGCGGCCAAGAAGAACGCCAAGGCCGAAGCGGCTGCCCTGAAGAAAGAAGTGGCCAAGAAGAAGGCGGCTGCCGGCAAGGCCGTGACCAAGAAGGCTGCTGCTGCCAAGAAGACCACCAAGGCTGCCGGCAAGAAGGTCGCTACCGTGAAGAAGGCCGCCACCAAGAAGGTTGCGACCGCCAAGAAGGCTGTGGCCAAGAAGACCGCTGCTGCCAAGAAGGTTGTCGGCAAGAAGGTCGCTACCGCCAAGAAGGCGGTGGCCAAGAAGACCGTGGCCGCCAAGAAGGTCGTCGGCAAGAAGGTCGCTACCGCCAAGAAGGCTGCGGCCAAGAAGACCGTCGCTACCAAGAAGGTCGTCGGCAAGAAGACTGTCGCTGCCAAGAAGGTCGTCGGCAAGAAGACCGCCGCTGCCAGGAAGGTCGTCGGCAAGAAGGCCGCCACTGCCAGGAAGGTTGTCGGCAAGAAGGCCGCCACTGCCAAGAAGGTTGTCGGCAAGAAGACCGCCGTCGCCAAGAAGGTTGCCGGCAAGAAGGTCGCCGCTACCCGCAAGACGGTCGCCAAGAAGACTGCACCGCTGAAGAAGGCCGTGGCCAAGAAGGCTCCGGCCAAGAAGGCCGTACGCAAGGCTGCCAAGCGCAAGTAATCGCGCGTGGTTTGAAGGCCCTTCCGCTCATCGGGCGGGAGGGCCTTCTGCGTTTTCGGGGCGGGCTGATCGGTGCGTGACGTGGATCTGCGGCAGCAGCCTGGGGCAAGATGAAGGTCTTCCGCAGGAGCCCTGACCATGCGCGGCATCGATTTCAGTTCCTGGCAGGGTGTGCTGTCCACTCTGGCCGGGTTGGTCCTGATCACCCTGCTCGGCGTGGGCATCCGCCTGCTGGTGATGCAGACCCTGCAGCAGCGCCGCGAACGAGAGAACCGGCAGATCAATGAGCGGCTGCGTACCTTGATGGCGGCCTACAAGACGCTGGGCGGCTCCTTCACCGGTGAGCTGGGGGTCGATCCGGCCCACCTGCGCGACCTGCGGCAGCGGGCTCACGAAGAGGGCATCGCCGAGCCGGGCTCGGACCGGGCCCGGCGCATCCGCGATGCGGTCGAAGCGGCCTTGTCGGACATCCTGCTGCTGGGCACCGACGAACAGGTACGGCTGGCCGCCCGCGCTGCCAGTGAACTGGCACAGGGGCGCGCGGTACACACTCACGAACTGGTGATCTCGCTGCGTGACTTCGTCCGCGAGGCGCTGGACCTTGCGCCGGTACCGGCCGACCTGGAGATCCCGCGCCAGGGGCCTACCCGCCCTGCGGCCGGCGGCGGCGGAAGTGGCAAGGGCCGCAACGAGGGCGAAGCCAAGGGCGGTCGCACCGGTGGAGGTGGCGGCGGTGGCGGCATGGGTGCCGGAATGGGCGGGCTGGGTGTTGGTGCCGGTGCTGCGCTGGGTGCCGGCCATGTGGCCGGTGAGGATGAAGCGGGCGCCCGCTGAGGACGCCCGCCCGGGTCAGCGCTTGAGTTCGCAGATCGGCTCGAATCCGCCGTAGATCATCCGTGCACCGTCGAACGGCATGGGATTCTTCGACGGGTCCAACCGCGGGTCTTCCATCATTTTCTGCATGCCTGCATCGCGGGTGGCCTTGTCCGGCCACTCGATCCAGGAAAACACCACGGTCTCCTCCGCCGTGGCTTTGACCGCGCCGAAGAAGTCGGTGGTCTTGCCGTGCGGCACGTCATCGCCCCAGCACTCGACCACGCGCAGCGCGCCGTGTTCAAGGAACACCACGTCGCCGCTGCGCGCGTGGGCGAGGAACTTCTCCTTGTTGGCGGTGGGCACCGCCAGTACGAAACCATCGATGTAGCTCATCGCTTGCCTCCGGAATGGACCGTGCCAGCTGCACGACCTTCATTGAGTCGACGCTTCACGGTGCGGCAAATCGACATCGAGTGCCGCGCCATTGAATCGAAGCGCGTGCGCGTACCGCGCGCGTATGCCTGAGCCTTGCTGAATCAATGCAAAAAATTCAGCAATGCGAAGACCGCTGTTTTCAGGGAGCGTTGTGGCGAATAACGGAGAATTTACATTCCCGATGCGATGGCGCCCTGGCGCTGCTGCACACCATAAGAAAGTAAAGGTGTACCCCCATGAAGAATTCGCTGATTGCTCTGGCTCTGGCCGCTGCCCTGCCGTTCACCGCTTCGGCCGCCGAGAACCTGTCCTACAACTACGCCGAGGCCGACTACGCCAAGACCGACGTTGACGGCATCAAGGCTGATGGCTGGGGCGTGAAGGGTTCCTACGGCTTCCTGCCGAACTTCCACGCTTTCGGCGAATACAACCGTCAGGAAGTCGACCACACCAACATCAAGGTTGACCAGTGGAAGGTCGGTGCCGGCTACAACGTCGAAATCGCTCCGTCGACCGACTTCGTTGCCCGCGTCGCCTACCAGAAGTTCGACCAGAAGCACGGCCTGGATTTCAACGGCTACAGCGCTGAAGCCGGTATCCGTACCGCGTTCGGTGCCCACGCTGAGGTCTACGGCCTGGTCGGTTACGAAGACTATTCGAAGAAGCACGGCGTTGACATCGACAGCCAGTGGTACGGCCGCCTGGGTGGTCAGGTCAAGCTGAACCAGAACTGGGGCCTGAACGGCGAGCTGAAGATGAACCGCCACGGCGACAAGGAATACACCGTCGGCCCGCGCTTCAGCTGGTAATTGCGTCTACGGCGCGTCTGCGCGCTGTTCGTGCTGCAACAGGCCCGGCATTGCCGGGCCTGTTGCGTTGTGGGGAATCAGAACAGAGTCTGACTGCGATGCGCGGCCTTATGTTGCATTGCAATGAATTGGATTCCGCCACTGCCAGTGGCGGCCTACGGTGGATATCCCGTGCTGCCGGATACACCGCGATGCCGCCCGTACTCCCACCGCTGCTCCCTGATCGGCCACGCCGCCTGGCCTTGCTGGATCCGCATCCGGTGCTGAGGCTGGGGGTGGAAGTGCTGCTGCGCCAGCACAGCGGCGTGCACGTGCGCGGCAGCTACGCCGACGAAGGTGAGCTGGTGGCGCTGCTGGAAAGCGAACCGGGCTGCGTTGACCTGCTGTTGATCGATGCGCTGCCGCTGGGGGATCTTGGCGACGGGTTGCAGTTGCTGCGCGCACTGTCCCTGCGCTGGCCGTGCATGCCGATACTGGTGCTGTCGGCGCACTGCAATGCCAGCACCGTGGCCACGACGATGCAGGCCGGCGCACGCGGCTTCCTGTCCAAGGCGACCACGCCGGAAATGCTGCTGCGCGCGGTGGACGTGGTGGCCCGCGGTGGGCGGTTCGTGCCCCCGGAGTTGCGCACGCAGCTGAATCGATCACGCGCGCGGCGCATGTCGGCGCCCAGCCTGACGCCTCTGAGCCGGCGTGAACGCGAAGTGCTGCGGCTGGTGCTGCAGGGGTGCAGCACCGGCGAAGTGGCCCGGCGCTTCCAGCGCTCGGCCAGCACCATCAGCACGCAGAAGAAAGCGGCCTACCAGAAGCTCGGCATCCGCAGTGATGTCGAACTGTTCCGCATCCGCCACCTGCTGGAGTGCGGCTGACGGGCGCGCTTACTCGCCCTGGTACTGCTTTTCCTCGACCAGCGCCGAACCGGCAACACGGTTGATCTCGTTCTTCACCTGTACGCGTTCGCCGTTGGTGCCGTACACGCCGCGCGCCAGCTGGATGAACGCCTCGTCGAATACCTGCGCCGCTTCCTTGTCGCGCAGCTGGTCCTGGATCTCCCACATGCGCTCGTTGATGGCCTTCAACTGCGTCTTCAGCGCGGCCAGTGCCGGCTGCGCGTCAAGCTGCTGCTGCAGCAGCGGCAGCAGGCCGTCAAGCTCGGTGCGCACGTTGGCCAGCTTGGTCGCATCGTCGATGCGCTCGGCCTTGATCTCGAGAATGGTGATCTTGTCGATCAGCTCGCCGATCGATACCGGGGTCAGGATGGCGTCCACGTGGTTGGTTCCTGGAAATAGGCCCGCATGATACCGCGCCCACCGCAGCGCGGATTTACGCTGAATTTGCGCTGGCACGGCAGCATCGCCATCGAACCGTTACGGCCCTGCCATCGACACTGCCGTCCCGGCGGACAGACCGCCTTCGACGAGGAAGTGAGTGCAGTGAAGAGCAAGGGGATGATCGTGGCCAGCGCGGCCGTACTGGCGGGGCTGCTGTGCGCCGGCAGCGTGCAGGCGCAGGTGCAGGTGAGTGGCACGGCGGCATTGACCAGCGACTATGTCTGGCGCGGCAGTTCGCAGAGCGAGGGCGATCCGGCCGCGCAGGTGGGGGCAAAGGTCACGGTGGGTTCGGGCTGGTATGCCAGCGCATGGGGATCGAATGTCTCTTTCACGCCGGACAGCGGGGCACGCAGCGAGTTCGATCTCGTCGCCGGCTGGTCCGGCGCGCTGTCGCCGGACTGGAGCCTGGATGCGAACCTCACCCGGTATGTCTATCCGGGCACTGGCCGCGCACTGGACTGGACCGAACTCAATGTCACCGCCACCTGGAAGCAACGCGCCTGGCTGCAGGTTGCCCACTCCAACGATGCCCTGGCCGGCGGCCGTCGCGGCACCTACGCACAGCTGGGCGTGCGGGTGCCGTTGAACGAGCGCGTGCGGTTGGAAGCGGCGGTGGGGCAGTACTGGCTGGCCACCGCGCAGGGGCCGGACTACCTGCATGGCCAGCTCAGTGCCATTGCCACGTTGACGCCGGCCTGGGAACTGCGCGCCACCGTGCATGACACCGACAGCGCCGCCAAGCGTCTGTTCCCGGGCAATGCCGGTGGACGCTGGGAACTGGCGCTGCAGGGCAGCTTCTAGTCGGCCGACGCGGCTTGGCGTGCGCGCCAGGCACTGGGCAGCCACACCAGCAGGGCCAGTACCGCCACCGCGGTACCGGCCACGCACACGCCGCTCCAGCCGAAACGCTGGTAGACCTGTGCCGACAGCAGCGAGCCCAGCGAACCCCCGATGAAATAGCCGGTCATGTAACCGGCATTGAGGCGGTTGCGTGCCTCCGGCTGCAGTGCGTAGATCAGGTTCTGGTTGCTGACATGCAGCAGCTGCGCGGCCAGGTCCAGCACCACCACGCCGACCAGCAGCGCCAGCAGCGAGTGCGCCGAGAGCCCCAGGGGCAGCCAGGACAGCAGCAACAGCACCAGCGCAATGGCCGTGGCCCGGCCGGTCTGGCCACGATCCGACATGCGCCCGGCAAGGCCGGCAGCCAGCGTACCGGCGGCACCGACCAGCCCGAACAGGCCGATGGTGGCGTCGCTGTAGGCATACGGCGGCTGCGCCAGCAGGAAGGCCAGTGGCGTCCAGAAGATCGCGAACATCGCAAAGCTGCACGCGCCGAGCAGCGTGCGCTGGCGCAGCACCGGTTCCTGCACGAACAGCGTGCCGATCGAGCGCAGCAGCGCGAAGTAGCTCAGCCCAGCGCTGTGGTGGAAACGCGGCAGGCCGCGCTGCAGGGCCAGCGCGGTGAGCACCAGCGTACCTGCAGCGATCGCATAGACCAGGCGCCAGTCGCCCAGGCTCGACAGCAGCCCGGCCACGGTGCGTGCCAGCAGGATGCCCAGCAGCAGCCCGCTCATCAGCGTGCCGACCACGCGGCCGCGTTGCTCCGGTGCGGCCAGGGTGGCGGCGAACGGCACCAGCACCTGCGCCACCACCGAGAACAACCCGGTGATCGCGGTACCGGCCAGCAGCCATGGCAACGACGGCGCGCACGCGCTGATCACCAGTCCGCTGGCCGACAACAACGTCATCACCACGATCAGCCGGCGGCGCTCGAACAGGTCACCCAACGGCACCAGCAGGATCAGGCCAGCGGCGTAGCTCAACTGCGCAGCGGTCACCACCATGCCGACCTGGCCGAAAGGCACGCCGAAGGCATCGGCGATGGTATGCAGCAACGGCTGCGCATAGTAATTGCTGGCCACCGCGACACCGGTGGCAACCGACATCAACAGGATCTGCCAGCGCTGCAGGGGAGGAAGGGAAGGGGACACGCGATGTTCCGTGAAGCAGGGCAGCACAGTGTCCGCCTGCTGCGATCATGATGGAAATGAATCATCATCATCGCTGTCATCTGGAATTGAGATACGGGTGTGAACCTCAAGCAGCTCGAGTTCGCCGTGGCCCTGGCTGAAGAGGGCAACTTCACCCGTGCGGCCGCGCGCTGCCACGTCGTGCAGTCGGCCCTGAGCCATCAGATTGCCCATCTGGAGCAGGAGCTGGGCACGATGTTGTTCGAGCGGTTGCCGCGCCAGGTGCGCGCCACCGCGGCGGGAGAGGCGTTGCTGGTGCACGCCCGGCAGGTGCTGGCCAGCCTGCGCCACCTGCGTGCCGACGTCGCTGCCGTCAGTGGTGACGTGCGCGGGCTGCTGGCGATCGGGCAGATCTCGTCGCTGACCGGCGTCGACGTGGTGGCCATGCTGGCTGCCTTCCAGCAGCAGCACCCGCAGGTGGAGTTCCAGTTGCGGGTGGACAAGAGCGAGACCCTGCTGCAGCAGGTGCAGTCGCGCGCACTGGACGTGGCGCTGGTAGGGCTGGCGCCGTCGGCCCATCTGGAGGGCGTCTGCCACCAGATGCTGCAGGAAGAGGATCTGGTGGCCGTGCTGGCGCCGCAGCATCGGCTGGCCACGCGCCAGCGGTTGCCGTTGGCGGCGCTGCAGGATGAGGCCCTGGTCGATTTCCCGCGGGGGACCGGCGCGCGCCGGCAGACCGATGATGCGTTCGCCGCAGCGGGCCTGCCGCATCAGGTGCGTTTCGAGGTCAACCTGATGGAACTGGTCGAGCGCTTCGTCCGCCACGGCCTGGCGGTGGGCATCGTGCCGGTGCGGATCGCCGACGGTTTCGAAGGGGTGGTGCAGGTGCCGCTGCAACCGACCCCGACCCGGCGCGTACATCTGGTCTGGCAGCGCCTGCCGACGCCGGCCGCACGCGCCTTCGTCGACGCCGTGCTCAGCCGCGCAGGCGCAGGCTCAGGCCCTTGAGGAAGTTGCGCAGCATCTGGTCCAGGCAGCGCCGGTAGTTCTTGTGGCCGGGCTGGCGGAACAGCGCGCCGAGTTCGGATTTGGAGACGTTGAAGCCGATGCTGGTGAAGATCTCCATCATGTCGACATCGCGCAGCTGGAAGGCCACGCGCAGCTTCTTCAACACCAGGTTGTTGTCGATGCGGGTTTCCACCGCGCGCGGCGCCTGGCCCTCATCGTGACCGCGCAGGTGCAGGATCAGGCCATCGAGGAAGTGCGCCAGCGCACTGTCACTCATCGGCTGGAAACCCGGCTCGTCTTCACGCAGCAGCCAGGCCTTGGCCTGGTCGACATCCACTTCGAACGCCGGATCGGCCATCTGGCACAGGGTCACCACGTGGTGGTCGCCGAGGTCCAGGGAATAGCGCACGCTGCGCAGTACATCATTATTGATCATGGCCCATTGTACCGGGCCTGCGGCTGTAACCGGACTGTCACCGGATTGCAGCATCGTGAGCGCTGTTCTGCAGAGACCCTCTCCGATGCGCCGGTACCTCCTTTCCGTTCTGCTGGTCGCCAGCAGCTTCGCCGCCACCGCCCAGGACCGTTTCGTGCCCGTGGAGCAGCGTCTCAGCGCGGCCCAGCTGGCCGAAGTGGGCCTGGACGCTGCCCAGCTGCAGACCCTGAACCGCGTGCTGCGCGAGGCAGAGGCATCTACGCCCGTACCCACGCGGGCGGCGGTTACAGCCAACACCGGCGCGCCGTTGCCGGCCAACGTTCCCGCCCCGGCGGCGATGCACCTGGGCCTGGAAGAGGGGCCGGTCAGCGCCCGCGTGGTCGGCGACGTTGCGGGTTGGCAGCCGGGCACGGTGTTCACCCTCGACAACGGTCAGCAGTGGCAGGTGATGAAGGGCCAGATGAAGCTGCGCAAGACCCTGCAGGCACCGCAGATCGAGGTGATTCCGGGTATCGCCGGGCGCTGGTTCCTGCAGGTCGACGAAGATCTGCCGAAGGCACGCGTGTTCCGCCTGCGCTGACCGCGTGCACCGCAGCGGGCCGATCAGGCAACGCAGCCGTGGGCCGACGGTGCCAGAATGGCGGTCTGGTTTCCCACGGAGTTGTCTGATGACCCGAACCGTCCTGATTACCGGCGCCACGTCCGGCTTCGGCGCCGCTGCCGTACACCGCTTCGCCCAGGCGGGCTGGAAAGTGATCGCCACCGGCCGTCGCAGCGAACGCCTGCAGCCGCTGGTGGAGCGCTACGGCAAGGAGGTGGTGCACGCGGCCGTGTTCGACGTGCGTGATCCGGTCGCGATGGAAGCGGCACTGCTGGCGCTGCCGCCGGCCTTCGGTGACATCGATCTGCTGGTCAACAATGCCGGTCTCGCCCAGGGCACCGCGCCGGCGCAGAGCGCCAGCCTGAAGGACTGGACGACGATGATCGACACCAACATCACCGCGCTGGTCACCCTGACCCATCGCCTGTTGCCGCAGCTGGTGGAGCGCAAGGGCGCCATCATCAACATTTCGTCGGTGGCCGGTGTCTATCCGTATCCGGGCGGCAACGCCTATGGCGGCACCAAGGCGTTCGTCAGCCAGTTCTCGCTGGGCCTGCGTTCGGACCTGCACGGTACCGGTGTACGCGTGACCACCATCGAACCGGGCATGGCCGAAACCGAGTTCACCGTGGTCCGCACCCATGGCGACCAGGTTGCGTCGGACAAGCTGTACACCGGCGCCAACCCGATGACCGCCGAAGACATCGCCGAGCAGATCTTCTGGGTGGCGAGCCTGCCCCCGCACCTGAACATCAATCGCCTGGAACTGATGCCGGTCAGCCAGTCGTTCGCCGGTTTCCAGGTTGCCCGCGAGAGCTGATCCGCTGTCTGCAGCGTCGAGCCCGGCGTTGCACGGGCAAAAAAAAGCCGGGCAATGCCCGGCTTTCTTCATTATGCCCGCACGCTTACTGCGCCTTGATCGCCATCGCCTGCAGGCCGGTGCCATCCAGCTTCTGCTTGGCTTCGGAAAGCTCACCGGCGGTGCCATAGGGCCCCATGCGTACGCGGTACACGGTCTTGCCGTTGATCTGCGCCGACTCCACGCGTGCGGCCAGGCCCATCATCGCCAGCTTGGCCTTGGTCGCTTCGGCATCGCCGGACGCGCCGAACGCACCGGCCTGCAGGATGTAACGGGCGTTGTCGGCCGGTGCCGGGGCTGCTGCAGTGCTGGCGGCGGCCGGCGCGGTTTCGCTGCGTGCCGCAGGAGCGGCGGCAACGGTGCTGGCGCTGGCCGGCGCGGTGGTGGCCGCTGGCGCGGCGGTCGTCGGGCGTTCACTCACCGGCGTCGGCAGCGGACGGCTGGTGGCGGTCACCGGCGCGGTGCTGGCAACGCTCGCCGTCGCCGCAGGGGCTGCGGCCGCAACCGCCGCCGGCACGGGCTTGCCTTCCAGTGCCGCCTGCGCGCGCTGCGCTTCGGCCTTGCTCCGGCGCTGTTCCTCGGCGCGCGCGCTGGCGGCCAGTTCGGCGTCGGACATCTCCACTTCCTTGCCAGGCAGCAGGGTGTAGAAGTCGTACTGGGTGGCCGCCGGCTTTTCCGGCTCAGCCGGCTTCGGCGTGGCCGGCTGTGCGGCCGGCTGGCTGCCGACATCGTTTTCGCCATCGGCGACCGGCGCCGGCTGCGCGTTCGGGTTCGGCTGCGGACCGGCGCGCAGGAAGCCATCACCCTCGCCCTTGAACAGGTTCGGCGCCGCCAGGAACACCACGGCGGCGATCGCCACGCCGGCAACCAGCCACACCCATCCGGGCGTGCCTTGGCTGCTGTTGCGCCGAGCCTGTGTCTTGCCGCGTCGTGCTGCCATGTCTACTGCGTCTCCTGAGGCTTACATTTTTTCCGGGGCGGAAACGCCCAGGAGGTCGAGGCCGTTGGCCAGTACCTGGCGCGCCGCGCAGGCCAGGGTCAACTTGGCATTGCGATCGGTCGCGTCGTCCACCAGCACCGGCGTCCCGTGATACCACGTGTGGAAGGCGTGCGCCAATTCGCGCAGGTACTGCGCGACCAGATGCGGTTCCAGCGCCACGCCGGCCGCTTCCACCACTTCCGGATAACGCGAGATCTCGTTCATCAGGGCCAGCGATGCGTCATCGGCCAGGCGGCCCAGATTGGACAGGCCGGTGCCCTGTTCGTAGATCAGCCCCTTCTCCTGCGCCTGGCGCAGCAGGCTGCAGACGCGGGCATGCGCGTACTGCACGTAGAACACCGGGTTGTCGTTGCTCTGCTGACGGGCCAGGTCGATGTCGAAGGTCAGCTGCGAATCGGGCTTGCGCGCGATCAGGAACCAGCGGGTCGCGTCGCGGCCGGCTTCTTCGATGAGGTCGCGCAGGGTGAAGTAGCTGCCGGCACGCTTGGACAGCTTCACTTCCTCGCCGCCGCGCATGACGGTGACCATCTGGTGCAGCACGTATTCCGGCCAGCCCTGCGGGATGCCCACTTCCATGGCCTGCAGGCCGGCACGCACGCGCGCCAGTGAACCGTGGTGGTCCGCGCCCAGTTCGGTGATCGCCCGCTCGTAGCCGCGCTGCCACTTCGACAGGTGGTAGGCCACGTCCGGCACGAAGTAGGTGAAGGTGCCGTCGGACTTGCGCATCACGCGGTCCTTGTCGTCACCGAAGTCGGTGCTGCGCAGCCACAGCGCGCCGCCTTCCTCATAGGTATGGCCCGACGCCTGCAGCTTGGCCACCGCCTCGGCGACCTTGCCGTCGGCGTACAGCGAACTTTCCAGGAAGTAGATGTCGAAATCCACGCCGAACGCGGCCAGGTCCAGGTTCTGCTCGTTGCGCAGGTAGGCCACGGCGAAGCGGCGGATCGCCTGCAGGTCGTCCGGGTCCTTGGCGCCGACCACCAGGGTGCCTTCCAGGTCGACGCTGGCGCCGGACATGTAGGCACGGGCCACGTCGGCGATGTAGTCGCCACGGTAGCCGCCTTCCGGCCAGCCTTCCTGGTCAGGGGCAATGCCCTTCACGCGGGCCTGGGTCGACAGCGCCAGGTTCTCGATCTGCACGCCGGCATCGTTGTAGTAGAACTCGCGCTTGGCGTTCCAGCCGTTGGCATCGAGCACGCGTGCCACGCAGTCGCCGATGGCCGCGGCGCGGCCGTGGCCGACATGCAGCGGGCCGGTCGGGTTGGCCGACACATACTCCACGCCTACCGTGCGGCCATTGCCGGACAGGTTGCGGCCGTAATCGGCGCCTTCCTTGATGACGGTGACGGCTTCACGCTGGTACGCGGCCGGCGCCAGGTGGAAATTGATGAAGCCGGGGCCGGCGATCTCGACCTTGCTGACGTCTTCGCTGCGCGGCAGTGCCTCGACCAGCGCCTGTGCCAGTGCGCGCGGATTGCTGCGCGCGGCCTTGGCCAGCAGCATCGCGGCGTTGGTGGCGAAGTCGCCATGGTCGCGGGTCTTCGGGCGCTCGACCACGAAGTCCGGCGGCAGGGAGTCGACGGGCAGGGTGCCATTGGCGCGCAAGGCTTCGATGCCTTGGCTGATCAGGGCGCGGAGGAGATTTTTCACGAGGCCTGCTGTGAGAATGAGCGGCGGAATCGCCCATTTTAGCGCAGATGCCGGCCTCAACGCTGACCGGGGCCTGCCTGCCAGGGCACGCGTCGCGGCGTGCTGCTGCGGGGCTCATCCGACCAGGCGGGCCTGCAGCGGTGGCAGAAGACCCCGTTCAGCAAATGAAACGGGCCGCCCTTCGCCGACCACGAAGTGGTCCAGCAGGCGGATGTCGACCAGTGCCAGGGCCCGTTGCAGTTCCTCGGTGATCTGCGCGTCGGCGGCCGAGGGTTCCGGGTCGCCAGAGGGATGGTTATGGCTGAGGATGACCGCAGCGGCGTTGTGCAGCAGGGCTCTGCGCACCACTTCGCGGGGGTAGACCGGGGCCGCATTGATGGTGCCGGCGAACAGTTCCTCGCAGGCGATCAGGCGGTGGCGGTTGTCCAGGAACAGGACCACGAACAGTTCCCGGGCCTGCCCGCGCAGGCGGTGCTGCAGGTAGCGGCCGACGGCGCCCGGGTTGTTGCCTACCGCTTCGCCCTGTTGCAGTTCAGCGGCCAGGTAGCGGTGGGCCAGTTCCAGCCCTGCGGCCAGCGTGCAGCTGCGAGCCGGCCCCAACCCAGGGAGTTTCGATAGTTCGCGGGCGGAGCGGTCCAGCAGCACCCGCAATGGGCCGTGGGCGAGCAACAGGTCGCGCGCGGTCTGTACCGCGTCCCGGCCGCCAATGCCGGAACCCAGGAACAGCGCCAGCAGTTCGGCATCGGACAGTGAGGCGGGGCCGCGGGCCTGCAGCTTCTCGCGGGGGCGCTCTTCTTCGGGCCAATCATGGATGGGCATGGCACCCATCATGGCGATCATCGCCGACCGCTCCCATAAGCCCTTGCCGCACCTGCGGGTCGGCCAAGCCCTCAGCCGCGCCGGGTCTGCAGGTAGTCGTAGAGTTCCTGGTTGGTCTGCAGGCCCAGCTTGCGCATGGCTTCGGCCTTCTGCCGGCTGATCGTCTTCGGGCTGCGTCCGCTGCGGTCGGCGATGGCGTTGATGTTCAGGCCGTCGGTCAGCAGCTGCAGCACTTCCAGTTCGCGTGTCGACAAAGCGGCCGGTGGGTGGGGAAACAGCAGATCGCGGGCCTGCAGGTGGCGCCGCAGCTGGTCGGAAACGAACACCTGCCCGGCCATGGCGGCATGCAGGGCCTGCGGTAGTTCGGCGAAGTCGGCGCTCTTGTCGACCAGACCGTGTACGCCATTGCGCAGCAGGCCATCGAGCAACCCCGGGTGCCTGGCCCCGGTCAGCACCACCACGGGAAGGTCGGGATGGCGTTGGCGCAGCTCGGCCAGCAGTTCGGGCCCGTCCGGGCCAGGGCCGGGCATGGACAGGTCGGTGAGTACGGCGTGGCAGGGCTGCTGGACCAGCAACTGCAGCAGTCCGGCACCGTCGGCAGCGGCACCGGCCACATCCATCTGGTGACGCTCAAGCACGATTCGGATGCCGTGCAGGACGACCGGATGGTCGTCGGCAATGATGATGCGCGGTTGCACGGGAAACTCCTCGGAAATCGAACGGCGCACCCGGGTGGCCAGCGACGATTCTGCAAAGCGGTGACGCGAAGAGGTATAGGAAAGTTCCGAATCGGCGTGCAGCAAACCCGGAAAACGCCCTGGGCCCCCGCCCATGTGCTGATAGCCGCCCGCTATGTGCCGCGTGCACCGGGAGGTTGCTGGCCTTCGGGTAAGCTAACGCCCTCGTTTGCACAGGAATTCCAGGTGGCTGATTCTCCCAACGCTTCCCCGACGCGGATCCGCGCGCTGGAAGGCCAGAAACTGCTCTTGTGTGTCGGTGGCGGGATCGCGGCCTACAAGGCCCTGGAACTGGTTCGACGCCTGCGTGATGCCGGTGCGCTGGTGCAGGTGGTGATGACGGCCGGCGCCCAGCAGTTCGTCACTCCACTCAGCTTCCAGGCCCTTTCCGGCCAGCCGACCCGCACCACGTTGTGGGACAGCGCCGCCGAACAGGCCATGGGCCACATTGAACTGGCACGCTGGGCCGATCGCATCGTGATCGCGCCGGGTACCGCCGACCTGCTGGCCCGCCTGGCCCAGGGCCACGCCGACGACCTGGTCAGCACCTTGTGCCTGGCCAGCACCGCACCGCTGACGGTGTGCCCGGCCATGAACCATCGGATGTGGCTGCATCCGGCCACCCAGGCCAATATTGCCCTGCTGCGCCAGCGCGGTGCGCAGGTGATCGGTCCGGTCGATGGGCCGCTGGCCGAAGGCGAATCCGGCCCCGGTCGTTTGGCCGAGCCGGCCGACATCGCCGCCGCCCTGGCCGCCAACGGTACTGCCGCTGCCGCCGCGCCGGAAACGCGCGCCCTGCAGGGCCTGCGCCTGCTTATCAGCGCCGGCCCGACCTATGAAGACATCGATCCGGTGCGTTACGTGGGCAACCGCAGCAGCGGCAAGATGGGCTACGCGCTGGCCGCCGCTGCCGCCGGGCTCGGTGCCCAGGTGGTCCTGGTCAGCGGCCCGGTGCAGCTGCCGACGCCGCCCGGCGTACAGCGCATCGATGTGCGCTCTGCCGCGCAGATGCGCGAGGCGGTACTGGCTGCGCTGCCGGCCGACATCTACATCGGTGCTGCCGCCGTTTCCGATTACACCCCACGCCAGGTTGCCGCGCAGAAGCTGAAGAAGACCGCCGACAGCCAGTCGCTGGTGATCGAGCTGGTGCGCACCCCGGACATCCTGGCCGAGGTTGCCGCGCAGACGCAGTCGTTGAAGCTGGTGGTCGGCTTTGCCGCCGAGACCCACGACGTGGAGAAATATGCGCGCGGCAAGCTGGTCGACAAGCGCCTGGACCTGGTGATCGCCAACCAGGTGGGCATCAGCGGCGGTGGTTTCGAGAGCGACAACAATGCCGCCACGGCCTTCTGGCAGGATGGCGAACAGGTATTCCCGGCTACTTCCAAGCGTGAGCTGGCCGAACAACTGCTGGCGCTGATCGCGCGGAGGCTTCAGGCATGACCCAGGCAAGCACCCCCCAGGGGATTTCCCCGCAGCCATTGCAGGTCAAGCTGCTCGACCCGCGCTTCGGCGACAGCTGGCCGCTGCCGGCCTATGCCACCGAAGCCAGCGCAGGCATGGACCTGCGCGCGGCGCTGGAAACCGCGCTGACCCTGCAGCCGGGCGATACCGCACTGGTCCCCAGCGGCCTGGCCATCCATATCGCCGATCCTCATCTGTGCGCAGTGATCCTGCCGCGTTCGGGCCTCGGCCACCGCCATGGCATCGTGCTCGGCAACGGCACCGGCCTGATCGATGCCGACTACCAGGGGCCGCTGCTGATCAGTGTCTGGAACCGTGGCCGCGAGGCCTTCACCATCGAGCCGGGCGATCGCATCGCCCAGCTGGTGGTCGTGCCGATTGCCCGCGTCAGCCTGCAGGTGGTGGATACTTTCACCGACAGCGTGCGGGGAACGGGTGGATTCGGCCATACCGGGGTGCGTTGACAGGGGACATCGATGAGCGGCATCGGGGAAGCACAGCGGGGAAAGACGTTGGGACGCAGCGCGCCATTGCTGGGCGTGCTGCTGGTACTGCTGGCCGCCTGGTTCGGCTGGAGCGCGGTGCAGCAGTGGCGGCAGGCCGCCAGCGGGGACGCGCTGGAACAGGCGCGCGACCAGGCTGTGCAGGGGCTGCAGCAGGCTGCCTCCGGCCAGTTGCAGCAGCTGCAGCAGCAGTTGAAGGGCGACCGCGTGCAGCAGGCGCTGCAGGCCGGTGATGCCGCCGGCGCCGCGTTGGCGCTGCGGGAAAGCTGGACCGGCGTCGAACAGGTGGAGGTGCTGGGCGCTGACCTGGCCGCAGGCTATGCCGATGCGGCCACCTTTGGATACGCACGCCTGGCCCTGCTGGAATCGGCGCTTGCCGACGGCAAGGCAAGCCTGCGCGTGGTCCGCGATGGCGGCGGCAACCGCCTGGGTCTGGCCGCACCGGTGCAGCTGGCCGGTGTCGGACCGGCGGTGGTCTATGTCCGCCAGCCGCTGCTGCGGTTGACTGCGCCGCTGGACCAGGTACAGGCCCCCGGCAATGGCTTCCTGGCGCTGCGCCAGGGGACGCACAACATCGTAGTACAGGGTGATACCGGCCTGTCCGAGAGCGCCGAAGCAATGGCGCGCCCGGTGGCGGGAACGCCTTTGCGGCTGGCCGCCGGGGTGCCGAATGTGGAACCTGGCCCGCTGGGGCTGGGAGCCCTGGCCAGCGCGATTGTCGCGCTGCTGCTGGCCTTCATCGCGGCACTGCTGGTGGTAGGCCGTGGCCGGCTGCCGAAGTCGTTGCCGCTGCCCAGCCGGCGCAGCGCGGTGGCCGACGCCGATCACGGCCCGACCCTGCGTGAAAGCCTGCAGATGGTCCCGCCGGCGGTGCCCGGCGAGGCCGTGGCCGAGGCTGCGCCACCTCCGCCGCCACCGGTTCCGGCCGAGGAGCTGGCTGCAGGCATCTTCCGCGCCTACGACATCCGCGGCGTCGTCGGCAGCGAGCTGACCGCGCGTACCGCCGCGCTGATCGGCCAGGCCATCGGCACCGTCGCCCTTGAGCAGGGCCTGCGCGAGGTGGTGATCGGTCGCGATGGGCGCCTGTCCGGTCCCGAACTGTCGGCCGGCCTTGCCGAAGGCCTGCGGCGTGCCGGCTGTGCGGTCATCGATATCGGCCTGGCGCCGACCCCGGTGGTGTATTTCGCCGCCTTCCACCTGCGCACCGGTACCTGTGTAGCGGTCACCGGCAGCCACAATCCGCCGGACTACAACGGTTTCAAGATCGTCATCGGTGGTGAGACCCTGTCCGGCGATGCGATCACCGACCTTTACCAGCGCATTGTCGAAGGCCGTCTGGTGCAGGCTGCGGAGCCGGGTGATTACCAGCAGCGCGAGGTCGCCGCCGATTACATCCAGCGTATTGCCGATGACGTGCAGCTGGACCGCCCACTGAAAGTGGTGGCCGACGCGGGCAACGGCGTGGCCGGTGCCTTCGCCCCGCAGCTGCTGGAAGCGATCGGCGCAGAAGTCATCCCGTTGTACTGCGATGTCGACGGCACCTTCCCCAACCATCACCCCGATCCCAGCGAGCCGGCCAACCTGGAAGACCTGGTGCAGACGGTCAAGCGCTTTGGCGCCGACCTCGGCGTGGCGTTCGATGGTGATGGCGATCGCCTTGGCGTGGTCACCAGTGAAGGCAGGATCATCTACGCCGACCGTCTGCTGATGCTGTTCGCCGCCGACGTGCTGATGCGCAACCCGGGCGCGATGGTGATCTACGACGTGAAGTGCACCGGCAGGTTGTCCGATCACGTGCTGCGCAACGGCGGCAGCCCATTGATGTGGAAGACCGGGCACTCGCTGATGAAGGCGAAGATGCGCGAGACCGACGCCGAACTGGCGGGCGAGATGAGCGGCCACTTCTTCTTCAAGGAACGCTGGTTCGGCTTTGACGATGGCCTGTACGCCGCTGCGCGCCTGCTGGAGATCCTGGCCCAGCGCGAGGAAACGCCGGACGAAGTACTGGCCGAACTGCCGGAAATGGTGGCGACGCCGGAGCTGAAGGTGCCGGTGGCCGAGGGCACCCCGCATGCGTTGGTGGCGATGCTGGTGGCCGCTGCGCAGTCGCAGGACAACCCGTATGTCGGCGGTCGCCTGTCGACCATCGACGGCCTGCGGGTGGACTTCGCCGACGGCTGGGGCCTGGTTCGCGCCTCCAACACCACGCCGGTGCTGGTGCTGCGTTTCGAAGGCAACGACGAGGCGGCGCTGGAGCGTATCCAGGCACTGTTCCGCAGCCAGCTGCAGCCGGTGCTGGGCGATACCCCGCTGGGGTTCTGAGGTGGCGCCGGGCTGCGCCCGGCACCCGCGGTAGTGCCGGCCGCTGGCCGGCAACCTCAACAGCAACAGCGGGCACTCCATGGGTTGGTGGAGCGGTGTCGGAGTGCGGGGACGCCGCAAGTACGTCCTTGTAGGCTTGGCAGCCGCATCCATGCGGCTGACACCCCGCACTCCGACACCGCCCCACCTCTGACAATTTCCCGGTGCTGTTGGTGGGTGTCGACCTTGCTCGACACAGTAGATCCACGCCATGCGTGGATGCTCTTCGATGGATGTCCATCCACGCATGGCGTGGATCTACTTGTCTGGTGGGTGCCGACCGTTGGTCGGCACGCCTCACCCCTTGAACCGCAACCCCACGCCCGGTTCGGTGAACAGGTAGCGTGAATCCAGCGCCGAGTCGCCCAGCTTGTGCCGCAGCTTGCCGACCAGGATGCGCAGGTAGTGGGTGTCGTGCTGGTGGGTGGGTCCCCAGATTTCCTGCAGGATCTGTGGCTGGGTGACCACCCGCCCGGCATTGCGCAGCAGCAGCGACAGCAATGCGTACTCCTTGCGGGTCAATGCCACCAGCTCGCCATCGATCGCCACTTCACGGCGCACCAGATCCACGTGCAGGTGGCCATCGTCGAACACCGGCGGCGTGCCATCGGTCGGCACGCTGCGTGTGCGCAGCAGCGCCCGTACCCGCGCCATCAGCTCCTGGGTGCCGAAGGGCTTGGTCACATAGTCGTTGGCGCCGTTGTCCAGCGCACGCACCTTTTCGGTTTCGCCGGCACGCACGGTCAGCATGATCACCGGCACCTGGCTCCACTGCCGCAGCTGCTCCAGTACCTCGTGGCCTTCCATGTCCGGCAGGCCGATGTCCAGGATCACCAGGTCCATGTCCTCGCTGGCGGCCATCTGCAGGCCTTCCTGGCCGGTCGCGGCCTGGCGCACCTGGTAGCCCTGTGCGCGCAGGCTGATGTCCAGGAACCGGCGGATCTGGGTTTCATCGTCGATCACCAGCACGCGCGGGGCCGGCGCGCTGGCATCAGTCGGGGTCGGACTCATCGTGGGAGGCTGGCTTGAGCAGGGGCAGGGTGATGCGGATCAGGGTACCGCGACCGTCGCGCCCGGGCAGCGCCTGCACGCTGCCGCCGTGTGCGCCGATCATCCCCTGGCAGATGGTCAGGCCCAGGCCGGTGCCGTGCCGGCCGCGGTCGCCGCGTTCGACGCTGTAGAACATGTCGAAGATGCGGGCGCGCTCGTCGTCGGGAATGCCGGGGCCGGCATCGATCACGTCGATGCGCAGCTGACCGTCCAGCTCCCGCGCCTGCACCTGCACGGCGGCATCGGCAGGCGAGAACTTGGCAGCGTTCTCCATCACGTTGAACACTGCCTGTTCCACCAGTGCCGGATGCACCCAGATCGGTGCCAGCGTCGCCGGAATATCCAGCTCCAGCCGTACCTTCGGCTGGTAGCGCTGCAGGCGACGGGCCGCCGAACCGATCAGCTCGTCCACGCCTATCCAGTCGCGGTTGATCTTCAGGCCCTCGTGGCCCAACCGGGTCATGTCCAGCAGGTTCTGGATGTAGCGGTCCAGGCGCTCGCCTTCGATCAGGATGGTATCCAGCAACGCGCGGCGGTCGGCCAGATCCATCGCCGCGCCGTAGCTGGCCAGGCTGTCGGCCGAGCCGATCATCGCTGCCAGCGGCGAACGCAGGTCGTGCGAAACCGAGGAAAGCAGGGCAGAGCGCAGCCGCTCGGTCTCGTTGCTTACATGCGCCTGTTCCAGCTCGGCCACCAGGCGCGTGCGCAACGCGGCCTGGGCGATGTCGTCGACCATCGCTTCGGCCAGCTGGCGTTGTTCGGGCAGCAGCCGCGCCTGCGCACCCGGCAGGTACAGGCCAGCGACGCCGATCGCGCGGTCTTCGCCGTCCAGCAGCGGCAGGAACCACCATTGCGCGCCGGCCAGGGTATCGGTGAAGCGGCCACTGGGCTGGCCATGGCGCAGGGCCCAGTCGGCCGCCGCCATATCGGTATCACCGGGCAGGCTGCGGCCACCGGACGCGGTATCGGCGCCAATCCGCAGCCAGGCCGGTACGTCCATTGCCTGTTCCAGCGCATGCCGGCCGGCCTGTGCCACTTCGCCGTTGCCGGCCGCGCTGGCCAGCTGCCGGCCCAGCTGCTGGCGTGCGCGTGCGTGGCGGTTGGCCGCGCGCAGTGCGATCACCTGCATGCGCAGGCGCGACGCCAGGCGTCCGGCCACCAGCGCCGCCGCCAGGAACAGGAACACGGTGATCACGCCCTGCCGCGCGCCGATGGCGAAGGTGAAGCGCGGCGCGATGAACAGGAAGTTGTAGGCGAGGAAACACAGGATCGCCGCCATCACCGCGACACTGGCGCGGGTACGCGCAGCCACCAGCACTACCGCCACGATGAACACCATCGACAGATCAGCCATGCCCACCCAGCGTTCGACCAGCCATGCCACCGCGCAGGCGAGGGCAGTGGCGATCAGGGCCTGCAACGGCTCGTGGCTGACCCCGCGCATCGGTGGCAGCAGCCCCTCTCGACGGGAACGCGCACGCGCCTGCGGCGTGCTGATGATGGTGATCTCGTAGTGCGCGCCGCGCTGGATCAGCTGTTGGGTCAGGGTGCGGTTGAACATCCGCGCCAGCGGCCGTTCGCGGGTACGCCCCAGCACCAGCGTCGATACGCCGTTGTGCGCGGCGTGGTCGAGCAATGCATCGGCGATGCTTGAACCATGCAGCAGCTCGGCTTCGCCGCCCAGGCGGCGGGCCAGCGCGAACGCAGCATCGATCTCGCGCCGGGTCGCTTCGTCCTGGCGGCGCCCCTGCACCGTCACCACCGTCCACGGTGCATCGCGGCGTTCGGCGATGCGCCGTGCCACCCGCACCAGGTATTCGCTCTGGCCACCGCCGTCGATCGCCACCAGCACGCCACGTCGCAGCGGCAGATTGCTCTCGCCGCGCGCGGCGCGGGCTTCGCGCAGGCTGCTGTCGACACGGTCGGCGGCCTCCTGCATCGCCAGCTCGCGCAATGCCGTCAGGTTGGCCGGCGAGAAGAACGCCTGCAGGGCCTGCGCGGCCTGCTCGGGCACGTACACCTTGCCCTGCTGCAGGCGTGCGATCAGTTCGCGCGGCGGCAGGTCGACCAGCACGATGTCATGCAGGCGGTCGAGCACGCCATCGGGCACGGTCTCGCTGACACGCACGCCGGTGATGCGCATCACCACATCGTTGAGGCTTTCAAGATGCTGGATGTTGACCGTGGTCCAGACGTCGATGCCGGCGTCCAGCAGTTCCATCACGTCCTGCCAGCGCCGTTCGTGGCGGCTGCCCGGCGCATTGCGATGGGCCAGCTCGTCCACCAGCACCAGCGCGGGTTTCCTCGCCAGCACGGCGTCCAGATCCATCTCCTGCAGGTCGTGGCCATGGTAGGCCACGTCCTTCAGCGGCAGCCGCGGCAGGCCTTCCAGCAGGGCCTGGGTATCGGCACGGCCATGGGTCTCCACCAGCCCGACCACCAGGTCCACGCCACGGCGCAGCTGTTCCTGCGCGCGGGTCAGCATGGCGTAGGTCTTGCCGACGCCGGGCGCAGCGCCCAGGAACACGGTGAGCTTGCCACCGGCCTCGCGTTGCAGTCCTTCCACCAGGGCGTTGGCCTGGCGGGTCCGCAGATCAGTCATGGGAGCCGCTGTCATGGCCGCCATTGTGCGCGCAACGCGTGCAGCCCTGCATCACGGCGCGCGTGCCGCGTGGTCCAGTGCGAAGTTCAGCGTCACCACGTTCACCCGTGGCTGGCCGAATACGCCCCATTGCCGGCCCTGCGTGTTGGCCTTCACCAGTGCCTGCACCTGCTCGACGGGCAGGCCGCGTGCACGTGCCACCCGGGCCACCTGCAGCTGCGCTGCCGCCGGCGACAACTGCGGATCCAGGCCGCCGCCGGACTGGGTGACCAGATCGGCAGGCACCTGCGCGGGCGTTACGCCTTCGCGCGCGGCCACGGCTGCGGTGCTCGCCGCCACACGCTCGGCCAGCGCCGGGTTGCTGCGGGCCAGGTTGGAGCCGGCCGCCGCCATCGGGTCGTAGTTGGCGGCCGACGGTCGCGCCTGGAAGTAGCCATCGCCGGTGAACGGCTGCGACAGCCATGCCGACGCACGCACCTGGCCGCTGCCATCGCGCAGCAGGCTGCCTTCGGCTTGCGCCGGGAAGGACAGGCCGGCAAAACCGGTGGCGATGCCGGCGTAGACCGCACCGGCCAGCAGCAGGGTGGCCACGCCCAGGCCAATGGCCGGGCGCCAGCTGGCGCCATCCTGCAGCGTGGCCACGCGCGCCTCGCGCTTCAGCTCGCGGGAAAGGGAAGGGGAGTCAGAACGGTTCATGCGCCGAATACCAGGACAAGAAGGAGGTCGATCAACTTGATCGCCGCGAACGGCAGCAGCACGCCACCCAGGCCGTACACCAGCATGTTCCGGCGCAGCAGCGCCGTTGCGGTGGCCGGGCGGAAGCGCACACCGCGCAACGCCAGCGGGATCAGGGCGGGAATCACCAGGGCATTGAAGATCAGCGCCGCCAGCACCGCGTTGCGCGGGCTCGACAGCTGCATCACGTTCAGCGCGGCCATCGCAGGCACGGTGGCGGCAAACAACGCCGGCAGGATCGCGAAGTACTTGGACACATCGTTGGCCAGCGAGAACGTGGTCAGCGCGCCGCGGGTGATCAGCTGCTGCTTGCCCACCTCCACCACCGCCAGCAGCTTGGCCGGATCCGAATCCAGATCGACCATGTTGCCGGCTTCCTTGGCCGCCTGCGTGCCCGAATTCATCGCCAGGCCGATGTCGGCCTGGGCCAGCGCCGGCGCATCGTTGGTACCGTCGCCGACCATCGCCACCAGGCGGCCACCGGCCTGCTCGGCACGGATGCGGGCCAGCTTGTCCTCGGGCCGTGCCTCGGCGATGTAGTCATCCACACCGGCTTCGGCGGCGATCGCAGCAGCCGTCAGCGGGTTGTCGCCGGTGATCATCACCGTACGGATGCCCATCGCCCGCAGCTGTGCGAACTTCTCGCGCATGCCGTGCTTGACCACGTCCGACAGCTCGATCACGCCCAGCACATGGCGACCCTCGGCCACCACCAGCGGCGTGGCACCGTTGCGCGCGACCTGGTCCACGCGCCCGGCCAGTTCGGCCGGTACGGTGCCGCCGAGCGCCTGCACATGGGCACGGATCGCATCGGCAGCGCCCTTGCGGATCTGCCGGCCGTGCATCAGGTCGACACCGGACATGCGGGTCTGCGCGCTGAAGGCCAGGTAGTCGGCCTGGTCCGGCTCGGCGGTGCTGCAGCCCTGTTCGCGGGCCAGGCGCACGATCGACTTGCCTTCCGGGGTCGGGTCGGCCAGCGATGACAGCAGCGCCGCCTCACGCAGCTGGTCGGCGTCGATTCCGGCCAGTGCGTGGAAGTGGCTGGCCTGGCGGTCGCCGTAGGTGATGGTGCCGGTCTTGTCGAGCAGCAGCACGTCGACGTCACCGGCCACTTCCACCGCCTTGCCCGACTTGGCCAGCACGTTGGCCGCCAGCGCGCGGTTCATGCCGGCGATGCCGATGGCCGGCAGCAGGCCACCGATGGTGGTCGGGATCAGGCACACCAGCAGCGCGATCAGCAGCAGCGGATCCACCTTGACGCCCACCGACGCACCGATCGCCGGCAGCGTTGCCACCACCACCAGGAAGGTCAGCGTCATCGCTGCCAGCAGCAGGGTCAGCGCGATTTCATTCGGGGTCTTCTGACGGTTGGCGCCTTCCACCAGCGCGATCATGCGGTCCAGGAAGCTGTGTCCCGGCTCGGCAGTGATGCGTACGACGATCTGGTCGGACAGCACCTTGGTGCCGCCGATCACGCCGGAGCGATCAGTACCCGCCTCGCGCAGCACCGGTGCCGACTCGCCGGTCACCGCCGCTTCGTTGATGGTGGCCAGGCCCTGCACGATCTCGCCGTCGGCCGGCACCAGCTCGCCGGCACTGACGATCACATGGTCACCGGGGCGCAGTTCCGCGGCGGGCACCTGGGTCTCGCTGGCACCGGCCTGCGCCGATGCAAGACGGCGCGCCACCAGGTCCTGGCGAGCGCGGCGCAGCGAGGCGGCCTGGCCACGGCCACGTGCTTCGGCCACGGCCTCGGCGAAATTGCCGAACAGCACGGTGACCAGCAGGATCGCGGTCACCGCCAGGCCGAAGCCCAGTGGCGCATTGCCGGTCAGGGTGATGATCGCGGCGACGATCGTACCGGCCATCACCACCGCCATCACCGGGCTGTGTACCAGATGCATCGGCGACAGCTTGCGTACGGCCTCGATGAGCGCGCGGCGCAGGCCGGCGGCATCGAGCAGGGCCGGGCGGGAAGCCACGGAAGAGGAACGGTTTGCGGTTGCGTGACTACTCATGGGGTGTCCTCAGTGCAGTCCCAGGCTCAGGTGGTCGGCGATCGGGCCGAGTACCAGCGCCGGCATGAACTGCAGCACGGTCAGGATGACGATCACCGAGACCAGGGTCAGGGCGAACGTCGGGGTTTCGATCTGCAGGCTGCCGGCCGATTCAGGGGCCTGCCGCTTGGCGGCCAGCTGCGCGGCCACCACCAGCGGGATGATCAGCAGCGGGAAGCGGCCCAGCAGCAGCACCAGCGAGCAGCTCAGGTTCCACCAGGGCGTGGCGTCACCCAGGCCCTCGAAGCCCGAGCCGTTGTTGGCGTAGGCCGAGACGTACTCGTAGAACACCTGGCTGATGCCATGGAAGCCGGGATTGGAGGTGCCCGCCAGACCGGGCACGGCCAGCGTGATCGCGGTGAACAGCAGCAGGGTGATCGGCTGCAGCAGCACCAGCAGTGCCAGCAGGCGCACCTGCGGCGTTTCCAGCTTGCGGCCGAACAGTTCCGGTGTACGGCCGGTCATCAGCCCGGCCAGGAACACACCCAGCAGCAGGTACACGATGAACTGCTGCAGGCCGCAGCCGATGCCGCCCCAGATCGCGCTGACCAGCATGTTGACCATCGCCAGGCCGCCAGACAGCGGGCTCAGCGAATCGTGCATGCCGTTGACCGAACCGTTGGAGACCTGGGTGGTCACCGCCGCCCACAGCGCGGTGCCATCGGCGCCGAAGCGTACTTCCTTGCCTTCCATCAGCAGCGGCGTGGTCGCGCTGGCGCTATGGCCCTCGCTCCATACCATCGCACCGGTGGACAGCAGCGACATGCCGAGCATGCAGCTGAACACCAGCGCGCCGAAACGACGGCGCCCGGTGAACGCGCCGATCATGAAGATCACCGCCATCGGCACCAGCAGGATGCCGATCACCTCCAGCATGTTCGACACCGGGGTCGGATTCTCCAGCGGGAAGCTGCTGTTGGGGCCATACCAGCCGCCGCCGTTGGCGCCCAGCTGTTTGGCCGCGACCATCGCCGCAACCGGGCCCAGCGGCAGCTTCTGCTGCGCCATGCCGGCACTGGCATCGATCGGCGTGGCCTGCGGGCCACCGTCCATCGTGGAGGGCACGCCCTGGCTGGTCAGCAGCAGCGCCCATACCAGGCACAGCGGCAGCAGGAAGCGCACGCACAGGCGCACGACGTCGGCGTAGTAATTGCCCACCGCCACCTGGCGGTCATCGCCCGCGGCGGGCGCGGTAACCGATTTCGGCGCGCGCGAGAACAATGCACGCAACGTGGCCACGGCCAGCGCCAGGCCCATCATCGGCGTCACCACCTGCAGGCCGGTGATACCGGTCATCTGCGAGAAGTAGGACAGCTGGGCCTGGCCGGAATAGTGCTGCTGGTTGGTGTTGGTCAGGAACGAGATCATCGTGTGCAGCGCCGTGTCCCAGCGCATGTTCGGGATCTGGTCCGGATTCAACGGCAACCACGCCTGGGTCATGAACACGGCCTGGGTCAGCACCGCGATCACCACGTTGCTGAGCACGAATGCCAGCACGTAGCCGCGCCAGGACATCGAACGTGAAGGATCAACGCCGAGCACCTTGTACAGCGGCTTTTCGATCCAGTGGAACAGCACGTCGACCTTCATCGGCGTGCCGCGCATCACCCGGGCCAGATACAGGCCCAGGGGCCAGGCCAGCAGCAGGCTGGCGGCAAGAATGGCAAGAATTTCAGTCATGGCAGGCTCCGCTCAGAACGACTCGGGCCGCAGCACGACATAAAGAAGATAGGCGGCGGCAACCAGCACCAGCACGCCACACAGCAACGACAGCCAGGGGGACATGGAATTGAGACCTGGTGGAACCCCTCCACCTCAGGCCGCCATCGTCGTCCCCGCCCCCATAAACGCACTACGCGCCGGACAGGGCCGACGCGTAAAAAGTGCATAAAATTCGGGGGCCAGGCCGTAACCCGGCATGCGGTAGCACCGGGCCATGCCCGGCGAGCAGCGCGCCGTTCAACCCGCCGGGGGCTGTGCCGGTACGTCCACCGGCGCCAATCCCTTCAGCTGCCGATAGCGCTGCAGGCTGCTTTCGATTTCGACCTTCAATGCCTGCTGCTGCTGTTCGAAACTGGCCAGCAGCCGTTGCTGCGACTGCAGCTGCGCATGGCGCTGGCCGATCGCCTGGGCCTGCTTGTCGGCCACCTTGGCGCCGGCCAGTTCGCGGTCGCCGGCGGCAGCAAGCAGGCCCACCAGCGATTCGCGCAGGCTGGCCACGTTGTACTGGGCGGTCTTGAGGTTGTTGTCGAGCACCTCCTGGCGCTCGGCGAACACGCGCCGCAGCGCATTCTCATCCCCGTAGGTGGTCAGCATCGCCTGTTCGGTACGCTGCCGGGTCTGCTCGGCCATCTGGTCCAGTTGGACCTGCGCCGCCGCCGTGCTGGCGGCAGCGCGTTCCTCGTCGCTCAACGCGCGCTGCACCTGCGCGTTGCGCAGGCCGCTGTTGGCGCTGAACTCATCGCGGGCGTGGTTGACCGCGTCGGCCGGCAGCGCATCGCTGCAGATCCGCTCCTTGCCCTCGTTCCAGCAGTACAGCTTCTTGTCTGCGGCCTTGCCTCTGGACTGTGCCAGCAGCGTCTGCGGCATCACCAGCAGCAGGCTGGCAGCAACGATGGCAGGAACTCGGAACATGCGACCTTCCCCCTGGTGGTCAGCGCGTGGAACGGACGCCGTACTGGGCGCGATAGGCCTCCAGCGGCTGCCGGTAACCTACAAGTTCCGGATTTCCGGACGCGAAATCAAGCAGGTCGGCCAGCGTCGCCACGGCGATCACCGGGATGCCGGCTTCCTCGGCCACGGCCTGTGCGGCGGAGCGATGGTCGCTGTCCGAGGCGATCTCCTGGCGGTCCAGGGCCACCACGATGCCGGCCGGAATACCGCCCGCAGCGCGGATGATCGCCAGCGCCTCGCGGATGGCGGTGCCGGCGGTGATCACGTCGTCGACGATCAGCACGCGCTTGCCGGTCATGTCGGCGCCGATCAACTGGCCGCCTTCACCATGGTCCTTCACTTCCTTGCGGTTGAACGACAGCGGCAGGTCGCGGCCACGCTGGGCCAGCTCGCAGGCCATTGCGGTGGCCAGCGGAATGCCCTTGTAGGCCGGGCCGAACACCACGTCGTACTTGATCCCGGTGGCGTCGATGGCGTCGGAATAGCACGCCCCCAGCTGAGACAGCAGGGAACCGGAGTCGAAACGGCCGGCGTTGAAGAAATAGGGGCTCAGCCGGCCGGACTTGAGGGTGAACTGGCCGAAGCGCAGGGCATCGGCGGTCAGGGCCAGCTGCAGGAAACGGTGACGGTGGTCGCTCATCAAAACTCGATTCATCTTCATTTGGAGCGCAAATCCTAATCCAGCTGGGCTTTCTGCGCTCGTCCGGCGCCTTCACGTGGGGATCGGCAGCTGCCCCCGCGGGCTGCTCAGCCCAGCAGGCAACCGGTATGCTTGCCCGGTTTCCCGCCGTAGGTTCTTCTGCATGCGCATCATCAGCTTCAACGCCAATGGCATCCGCTCGGCCGCCACCAAGGGCTTCCTCGACTGGTTCCGTGGCCAGGACGCCGACGTCCTCTGCATCCAGGAGACCAAGGCCCAGGAAGACCAGCTGACCGACCCGATGTTCCGCCCGGACGGCCACCATTGCTTCTACCGCGATGCCATCACCAAGAAGGGCTACAGCGGCGTGGCGATCTACAGCAAGCGCGAACCGGACCAAGTCATCACCTCGCTGGGCTGGGCCCCGTTCGACGACGAAGGCCGCTACATCGAGGCGCGCTACGGTAACCTCAGCGTGGTCTCCTTCTATATCCCGTCCGGCAGTTCGGGCGACCTGCGCCAGGGCTTCAAGTTTGAAGTGATGGAGTGGCTGCGGCCGATCCTCGAGGAATGGGCGCGCAGCGGCCGCGACTACGTGCTGTGTGGCGACTGGAACATCGTCCGCTCGGCGCTGGACATCAAGAACTGGAAGTCCAACCAGAAGAACTCCGGCTGCCTGCCCGAGGAACGCGACTGGCTCAATGCCCTGTGTGCCGACCATGGCCAGGCAACCGATGTGGGCGCAGGTCGCGGCTGGGCCGATGCCTACCGCCTGCTCAACCCGACCGGCGAGGACTACACCTGGTGGAGCAACCGTGGCGCCGCCCGCGCCAACAACGTGGGGTGGCGCATCGACTACCAGTTCATCACCCCGGGCCTGCGTGAGCGCCTGCGCAGCTGCTCGATCTACCGCGACCAGCGCTTCTCCGACCACGCGCCGTTCATCGTGGACTACGACCTGTGACCGAGGCTGCCAAGCCGCGCCGATCCTGGCGGCAGGTGCTGGCCAACCTGCGCCAGCGCAAGGTGCTGGCGATGCTGCTGCTGGGCTTCAGTTCGGGGCTGCCGATCTACCTGGTGGGCAACACGCTTGGCTTCTGGATGCGCAAGGAAGGCATCGAACTGAGCACCATCGGCTTCCTGTCGTGGGTGGGCCTGGCTTACACGATGAAGTTCCTGTGGGCGCCGATCGTCGACAAGGCCGACGTGCCACTGTTCGGTCGGCTGGGGCGTCGTCGTGGCTGGATGCTGCTGTCGCAGATCGTCGCCGCGGTGGGCCTGGTCGGCATGGCGTTGGTCCAGCCCAAGGGCGGCCAGTTGCTGCTGCTGGGAATCGCCTGGGAGCATGTGGTGGTCTTCGGCGCGATGGCCGTGGTGGTGGCCTTCGCCTCGGCCACTCAGGACATCGTGATCGACGCCTGGCGCATCGAGAGCGCAGACAACAGTGAACAGCTTGGCCTGCTGACTTCATCGTCCGCGCTGGGCTATCGCACAGCGCTGCTGGTCACCGATGCCCTGATCCTGATCATCGCCGCCCGCGTCGGCTGGCAGGTGTCCTATGAGCTGATGGCCGCGCTGATGGCACTGGGCGTGGTGGCGGTGGTCATGGCCCGCGAGCCGGCCCGCGAGATCCAGGCAGTGCAGGCGCAGGCCGCCTCGTTGTGGACGCCACGCGGCCTGTTCGATGCAGTGGTCGGCCCGTTCGTGGCGTTCGTACGCGAACATCGCAGCGGCGCGATCCTGATCCTGGTGGCGATCAGCGTCTACCGCATGGCCGACTTCGTCATGGGGCCAATGGCCAATCCGTTCTACGTCGATCTCGGGCTGGACGAGGACACCGTGGGCGCTGTGCGTGGGTCGGTTGGCCTGGTGGCCACCTTCATCGGCATCGCCGCCGCTGGCTTGGTGTCCGTGCGCTGGGGCGTGCTGGCGGCGCTGTTGGCTGGCGCCGTGCTGGGCCCGGCCTCCAACCTCGCCTTCGCCTGGTTGGCCTATTCGGGGCCGGATACCACCCACTTTGCTGTCGCAATGGCCGTCGACAATTTCGCCAGCGGTTTCGCGGGTACCGCGCTGATCGCCTACATGTCGAGCTTGACCAGCATCGGCTATACCGCCACCCAGTACGCCTTGCTCAGCTCGTTCTACGCGATGCCCGGCAAGGCGCTGAAGGGCTTTTCCGGCTGGTCGGTGCAGACCCTGGCTCAGGGACGCACGCTGCTGGAAGGCTACGCACTGTTCTTCATCGGTACTGCCCTTGTCGCGATCCCGGTGGTGATCCTGTGCGCGATGCTGATTCTGCAGCAACGCCGGCGTGCCGTGGCCTGACAGTTGCCTGCGTCCCCGGCGTGCGGGATGATCGCCCCGACGCGCCGAGGGGGCGGTGCCTTGCGAACGGGGAAGTGAGCATGGCCGACGTAGTGCTGCGGGACCTGGACCCGCTGCTGCTGGAACGCATCAAACGGGTCTCGGTGGCCCGGGGCTGGACCCACGAACAGACCTGTGCGGTCCTGCTGGAGCAGGGCCTGTTCAGCAGTGAACTGGAGGTCCGCTCCGGCTTCGGCGATCCCGAAGTCGACGCGCTTTCCGACGCGATCGCCGCACTGCAGGCGCTTCCCGCCGGCCAAGGCTTCGATTGATCTGATGTCGGGTCGCCGGGCATGGCCCGGCGCTACCGCGCACCGCCGGCGGGTAGCGCCGGGCCATGCCCGGCGGATGGCGTCACCTCACGCCGGATGGATCGCCCCGAGAATCCGCGGCCCCGTCGCCCCGGTCACGCTCGGCAGGTTGCCTGGCAGCCCGTCCATCGTCCGCTGCGCCAGCCAGGCAAACCCCATCGCCTCCACATACTCCGGGTCCAGCCCGTGCAGCGCCGTGGACTCCACCACCACGCCCGGCAACCGCGCCGCCAGCCGCCGCATCAACTGCGCGTTGCGCACGCCACCGCCGCACACCAGCACCCGCCGGGTGTGCGGCTGCTGGGCCAGCAGCGCATCAACCACCGTGGCCGCGGTCAGCTCCAGCAGTGTCGCCTGCACATCGGCTGCGGCGAACTGGCCTTCCTCCATGTGTGCTTCGGCCCACGGCAGGTGGAACTGCTCGCGCCCAGTGCTTTTGGGCGGCGGCAACGCGAACCACGGGTCCGCGCGCCAGCCGGCCAGCAGGCTGTCATCCACCGCACCGCTGGCTGCGTAGGCGCCGTCAGCATCGAAGCTGCGCCCGGTATGGCGTTGGCACCAGGCATCCATCAGCGCGTTGGCCGGGCCGGTATCGAAGCCACGTACGACGCCCTCGCGGGGAATCAGGGTCAGGTTGGCGATCCCACCCAGGTTCAGCACCGCACGGTCCTCATCGGCCGCACCCAGCATGTCCTGGTGGAAAGCCGGCATCAGCGGCGCTCCATGGCCACCGGCGGCAACGTCACGGCGGCGGAAATCGCACACGGTGGTGATGCTGGTCAGCTCGGCGATGCGGTTGCCGTCGCCCAGCTGTACGGTGAAGGCCGGGTCGGCCAACGGTCGATGGCGCACCGTCTGCCCGTGCGAGCCGATGGCTCGTACCTGCGAACGGTCGACACCGGCTTCTTCCAGCAGCTGGTTGGCGGCGGCGGCGAAGCTGATCGCAATCCGCGCGTCCAGTTCGCCCAGCTCCTCCAGCGACTGCAGCGGGCCGCCTTCGCCGAGGGCCACCAGCCGCGCCCGCAGCACCGGCTCCCAGCGGGCGGTCAGCCCGTGCACGAAGCGGCACCCCCCATCGGCCGGGAACTGCACCAGCGCGGCATCGATGCCGTCAGCGCTGGTGCCCGACATCAGGCCCAGGTAGAGGGGAAGGGACGGATCGGCAGTGGTGTTCATGGCGGGCATAAAAAAAGGACACGGCAAGCTTGTGCTGCCGTGTCCTCCTTCGTCAACGCAGGGCTCAGCCGCGCTTGCGGCCTGCCGGCGCCTTGTCCTTGGCGCTGGCCACCTCGGTGCTCGCGCTTTCGGCGGCCGGCGCGGGGCTGGCGTCGGCGTAGATCAGCTTCTCCATGCCCTGGATGCGGGCCATCGCCGGCGCGGTCTGCGCCCGGAAGGCCACCAGCTCGGCGCCCTTCAGCGGCTCCGGCGGCGGCATGGTCACCGTCAGCGGGTTGCGGTGCTCGCCATTGACGCGGAATTCGTAGTGCAGGTGCGGGCCGGTCGCCAGGCCGGTCGAGCCGACGTAGCCGATCACCGTGCCCTGGGCCACGCGCTGGCCATTCTTGATCCCGGCAAAGCGCGACATATGGCCGTACAGAGTGGTGTGGCCACGGCCGTGGTCGAGGATCACCACGTTGCCATAACCGCGCTGCACGCCGACAAACTGCACCCGCGCATCGCCGGCGGCCATGATCGGGGTACCGGTGCGCGCGGCGTAGTCCACGCCCTTGTGCATGCGCATCTTGCCCAGCACCGGGTGTTTGCGCGCGCCGAAGGTCGAACTCAGCCGGGCGAACGGGATCGGCATGCGGATGAAGCTCTTCTTCAGCGAACGGCCGCTGATGTCGTAGTACTCGGACTTGCCGTTGCGGTCGAAGCGGAAGCCGGAGTAGGTCTTGCCGCCGGTGGTGAAGGTCGCCGCCAGGATCTTGCTGGTATCGACCTTCTCGCCCTCGCGCCAGGTCTCATCCATCACCACGCTGAAGCGGTCGCCCGGCTGCAGGTCCTTGGAGAAGTCGATGTCGTACTTGAAGATGTCGTCGGTCATCGTCGCGATCGCCGACGGTGACAGTCCGGCACGGCGCGCGGCCGCATACAGCGAACTGGTGATCTCGCCGCTGGTGACCACCGTGCGCGTGGATGTCTCGCGCTTGGTCACCGTTTCCTTGATGTCATTGCCGCTCAGGCTCAGTTCGACCCGGTTGTCGGCATCGCGGTCGAAGCGGATGCTGCGCAGGTCACCGGACAGCGGCATGTCGAAGGCGATCTCGGCACCCGGGCGCAGCTTGGTCAGCGATTCGCGCGCACCCGGATGGTCCAGCACCCGGTGCAGGGTGGTGGCGGAGATGCCGGCCTTGTCGAACAGGTCGCTCAGGGTCTGCCCGCGCTGCACCCGCAGCACCTGCCAGCTGTCGCCGGGGATCTGCTGCTGGCGGGCCATTGCCAACGGCGGCAACGGCAGTGCCAGGCTGGTGTGGCTGTCGGCGTAGGGCGCATCGATGGTGTGCGAGAAGCCTGGCACGATCGTGGCCACCAGCGCGCCGATGGTCACAAACAGGCTGGCGTGCATCCAGTGACGGCGCGTCCAGCGCTCATTGAACGCAGCGGGAAGGTGTTGCCTCAGCTTCCGGTGCAGGGCGTTGTCGTGCAGGACGTGGAGTCGTTCCTGGAAGCGCTGCTTGCGTGCGCGGCCTTGATCGGAATTGAGCATCAGATGTCGGTCTCTGGCTGACCCGGGAACGCGGGCCCAAACGCCGGTAACATAGACACCTAACAAATTCGCGTCAAACCCTTGTGCCTATTGGCTTTTGTGAAGCCGATCGGGTTAACTTCGCTTTAACACCCCACATAAGAAACGGCGTTGCCGGGAGTAGTCACGTGTCCTCGATTGAAGAAGCCCTTGCCCTGATCGGCCGCGGTGCCGACGAGATCCTCAAGCTCGAGGATCTGCGCGCGCGCCTGCAGGAAGGCCGCCCGCTGCGCATCAAGGCCGGCTTCGACCCCACCGCGCCTGACCTGCACCTGGGCCACACGGTGCTGCTGAACAAGATGCGTCAGTTCCAGGACCTCGGCCACCAGGTCATTTTCCTGATCGGCGACTTCACCGGCATGATCGGCGACCCCTCCGGCAAGAGCCTGACCCGCAAGCCGCTCAGCCGCGACGACGTGCTGGCCAACGCCCGTACCTACGAGGAACAGGTGTTCAAGGTGCTGGACCGCAGCCGCACCGAGGTCCGCTTCAATTCGGAGTGGTTCGGCAAGATGAGCGCGGCCGACATGATCCGCCTGGCCGGCCAGCACACCGTGGCACGCATGCTCGAGCGCGACGACTTCGCCAAGCGCTATGCCGCCCAGCAGTCCATCGCCATCCACGAATTCCTGTACCCGCTGGTGCAGGGTTACGACTCGGTAGCCCTGGAAGCGGACGTCGAGCTGGGCGGTACCGACCAGAAGTTCAACCTGCTGATGGGCCGTGGCCTGCAGGAACACCACGGCCAGAAGCCGCAGGTGGTGCTGACCATGCCGCTGCTGGAAGGCCTGGACGGCGTCAACAAGATGTCCAAGTCGCTGGGCAACTACATCGGCATCAGCGAGCTGGCCATCGACATCGTCACCAAGACCATGAAGGTCGATGATGCCCTGATGTGGCGTTGGATCGAGCTGCTGTCCTTCGATATCAGCCAGGCCGAAGCGGCCTCCCTGCGCGAGCAGATCGCCGGCGGCCTGAATCCGCGCGTGGTCAAGCTGCGCCTGGCCCGTGAACTGGCGACCCGGTTCCACGATGCGGCAGCGGCCGAGCAGGCGATTGCCGGCTGGGAAGCCGCCGTTACCGGGCAGGGCGACATCACCCAGCTGCCGCTGCAGGATGTGGCCGTTCCGGCCGAGGGCCTGCGCATCGCGGCCCTGCTGACCGCCGCCGGCCTGACCCCGAGCAACTCCGAGGCCAACCGCAAGCTCAAGGAGCGTGCGGTGAAGGTGGACGGTGAAGTGGTGGAAGACGGCCAACAGGTACTGCAGCCCGGCTTCGAGGGGCTGCTGCAGGTCGGCAAGCGCACCTTCGCCCGCGTGCGCCTGGTCGCTGCCTGACCGGAGGCAGGGGCCGGCGCAGCCGGCCCCTGCTTCTGCTCCTGCAGAGCGGCGCTGGCGCTCTGCCGCTGTTCGCGGGGTCCTGCGGCGGCGCCTTTGCATGAACGGATGCAACATCCGATGAAAAAAGTTGCCACACCCCCTTCACAAAGGCCGCGAATAGGGACATACTTTCCCTCCCCCGTCGCAGGGGTCGCCAACAAGGGTCTTCAGCGACACAAGGGACGCCACCACCGACGAACGAGATGATCGAACGAAAGGTGTTGACGGACTCGAAAAGTCCGAGCATAATAGGCGGCTCGCTACGAAGGAAACTTCGCAGCACACGGGAACGGCGCTGAGGCCGCTTCCCCTGATCTTTGAAAGTATGCGCAGGTATCTTGTGAAGGCGCCTGCAGGAAGGATGATTGTCCATCTTGCAGA